>PKCN01000095.1 GCA_002862205.1 Planctomycetaceae bacterium
GCACGGGCCTCAATGTGGACGGGCATGGGGGTCGCACAGCCGCCGACATTAACAGAACCAATGATTTTCAACGGACCCACCGCTTTTCGAATCATTGCGATTCAACTTCATAGCGATTCAATTCCTCGCTGACCAATCGAATCTGATCCGCATCGAGCGCAGCATATTCCCCGCTACAGACATGCCCCGCTGGGTCGTTTTGCATGACCTTGAACGTACCATGAACCTGAGAACAACCAGTCCGCACCAGGATCTCCCTGACATTGTCTGCATTCACTCCGCCGCCAGGCAAAACTTCGATTCGACCATTCGACTTGTTCACCAGATTGGAGATAACTTCCTGACCAGCCAACGCAGTCTTTTGCCCCCCAGCGGTCAGAATACGATTCACCCGCAACCCGATCATCTGCTCTAGCGCATGCTCGCTGTTTTTGATCAGGTCAAATGCCATGTGAAATACCAGTTCACGTTCCCGACAAACATTGCGCATATCTTCGATCAGCCGAGTATCGGGCTCTCCCTGAGCCGTGAGCGCCCCCGTGACGACTCCATCTGCACCGACTTCCAATAAGGCATGGGCGTCTCGGATCATCAACCGTCTTTCCGATGGCGTATAGCAAAACCCACCACCACGCGTTCGAATCATGACCAGAACGGGAACGTCGACTGCCTCCTTGGTCTGCTCAAGCAAACCCAGAGAGGGAGTGAGTCCCCCCAGTTCGATGCCGACATTCAATTCCAAGCGTTGTGCACCGTTTTGAACCGCAGTCACCGCGTCCGCGACCGAAGCGACGCAGGCCTCCAGTACCACGCATCTGTCTCTCACACTCATAAATCCATCCGATCAACGACAACCGATGATCCGCTGCATCGCAGATAATCAGTCGCAAACGAAAAGTTTCTCGAAAAGCCGTGTCTTGCCAGCGACGCATGCGACATGACGTCAAAAGCCGATCCAAAAGATCATACGATCATTCACGCTTTGCGACGATACCGATCTTCCGGTTCAAGAGAGCCGAATTGAGGTCACTGGCAAACAACGCGGGTGCTCCGTGCGGGTGGTCAGGAATTAGCGTAGAATCGGTGCGGTCGACGTACGATCCTCGTCGGTAATGCGAGAGCAAACGACAAGCATGTCTGGAGCCCCCCGACCGCTGCACCGCCCGCCTGCCTTCAAACCTGCACAGGTCAGTTCATGCGTTTCTTAGTATTCAGCGCACCCCGCCTGCTGTTCATTTGCCTGCTCGTGCAGCCACTGACTTCCGAATCCCATTGCGTGCTTGCAGCAGAGTCAGGCCCCGCAGTGGAGTTCTGTTTTCCGGACGTATCGACGGCACAAAAACTTTTAGGACAGGAAGATACCTACACCGCTACTGCCAGCGCGTTTGATCGCAAAGTAAGAATGGGAGCAGCCACTGATCCAGGAATACGAAAATACCTCGAGTTTGTTTCGGCACAAGTAGTCCCTTGGAATCCCAAATCCCGTGATGCTGTTGAGAAGGCAGTCGATGCGATTCAGACTCCGCTTAGCTCTCTCGCGATCCGCTTGCAGTCTCCAGTCAATCTGATCCACACAACAGGCCGAGAGGAGAGCGGGGCAGCCTACACACGAGGCAATGAAATCATTTTTCCCACTCGTGAGCTAGGATCACGAAACAAGCCACCGACCAAACTGCTTGCACATGAACTCTTTCACGTCATTTCGAGGCAACATCCAGATCTTCGGGATCAGCTCTACCAGCTGATTGGTTTTGAAAAAGCAAATCCAATCAAGTTGCCTGCGAAGCTATCACATTTGCGTATCACCAACCCGGATGCACCTGTGATCCAACATGTGATGCAGCTCAAACTGACTCCTGAGGAATCAGTCCACATTGCGCCGATGTTGATCGCCAAGTCGGATTACAAGATTAATGGACCTTCGAGTCTGTTTGCTTACCTCTCCTTCAAACTCATGCAGGTCAAACAGACCCCAGCTGGCTGGATTGCGGAACTGGACGACAACCAACCCATCTACCACTCGCCTCAAACGGCAGATTTCCAACGACAAATCGGTAGCAATACCGGGTATATCATCCACCCAGAGGAAATTCTGGCAGACAATTTTGCCTTGATCATGACTGACGGCAAAATCGTTGATTCGTGGCTGACCGACAAAATGAAAACGGTGATCCGAAGCTACTTTGCAACTGAGGGTACGGACCGGAAGGTCAACCGCAACCAGTAGCACCATTGGCCTCGCCAAATGTCCGGCATCAACCAGTCCCACCACCCGTTCGCCCGTTCACCCGTTCACCCGCTCACCCGCTCACCCGCTCACCCGCTCACCCGCTCACCCGCTCACCCGCTCACCCGCTCAGGCATGATCGCGCTAGATTCGCCCCACACTTCCCTCTGTCAAAAAATCACGAATCATGGAATCAAACCCGTACGAAGCCGCGAACACCGAAGCCGCGAACACCATGGGGCAATTACCCTACGCCAGGATTGCCCCAACTCCTATTAAGTACATGAAGCAATCCTATCGCATGATCCAAGAACAGTATTTCCTGTTTTTTGGAATTACATTGGTCGCTTTGTTACTTGGTGCCTTGGCTCCTATGGGAATTCTGCTGGGTCCGATGATCATCGGTATCTACCTCTGCTTTCTCGCCCGCGAAGCCGACCGCCCCGTCAATTTCGACCTTTTGTTTCGTGGCTTCGATCACTTCCTTCCCTCGTTGTGGGTTATGCTGACGATGCTCCTATGCAACGTCGTAGTCACCGTGCTGTTCCTCATGCTCGCCGGTTTATTCGGACTCATGTTCGTGAGCATGATGCAAGCCAATGGTCCCCCAGCATTCCCCGCTTACTTGCCCTTTGTAGCCATCGGCGTCGGTTACTGCCTCCTCATTCTCTGCTCGATTCTGTCTATCGCGCCGTTTGCCTTCTGTTTTCAATTGATCGCGGAGCACCAGATGTCAGCATCCGATGCCATGAAGACGAGCATTCGTGCCGTTATTCACAACGCATGGCCCCTGGCGTTGACCTTCCTCAGCATCAGCTTTTTCGGGATGCTGGCTGCGTTGTTTTGTTATCTGCCCTTATTTTTCCTGATGCCCATTCAGATAGGGGCAACGTTTGTGATTTACCGGGAAATTTTCCCAAAGAATTCAAACCCCAATTTAGCGGTCTGAACAACCACGACTCACGCTTTGGGAGGCGACTTCCCCTTTGTGTCACCTGAATTTCCCAGCACGGTCTCGCAGCGCAATAGCTCAGCATCGCCACCCGTTGGGCAAAGCAGAAACAGAGCGCGGCGGCCATCTGTGAAATAGGGGTCACCCGTCAGATTTCTTCTTGGATTCTCTGCATCTGCGGGTCCGCAACCGGGCACCAGAGCGAGTTTCGAAATTCGTTCACTGTCAGCCAGAGAGTCAACCACGTAATCCCGCGATTCATCGACGTCGGGATCAATGCGGTGCGTTGTCAAATTCCAGGTTTTCAAAGTGAAGCGGACCCCGATATCGCGGCTTACCTGACCAATCCATACCGTATGCCCCTCAAGCTTCAATGATGTTCTCCACAACCGCAAATGCACGCGTTCATTGATACTGGCTCTTGCACGCTGCAAGGCAAGATCCTGGATGCGTCCGTCAACAAACAAAGGACTGACTGGAGAATAACGATACGCCGAATCAAGCAAAAACGCTTTTGCTGTTTTCAAGCTGGTCGCCCAATTGATTGCCTCAGCGTCATCCCAACGGGAGCCAAAACACTGTTGCACCAGATCGCGATTGCCCACGACGATCAAATTCAAGGGATCACCCTCGCGTTTCCCATTTCGGTCCTTGGTGCATCGCGGTTGATCAATTCCCCAACGCATCAAACCTTTCAAATCAACCTCACGTGTCTGACCTAGTTCCTCGACATCCTCCATGGGCCTGAGCACCAAACCAGGTACTTCGATCGCAAAATTAAACGAGGCAACATCACTGTCCGAAACAAACCTCAAGACAAGACTCTTGAGGCCCTCATCGAGACTTGTGAACACGACCCCACACCGATTTTCCCCCGGATCAATCGTGCCGCCACGAAAGGCGTGTTCTTTGAATAAGGCGGACATTCGCCGATTGGCGTTCCGGGCGGTGATCAGCTTGGAGGGAAGCAGTGGGAGAAGAAACAGAAACAACCACCCAAGAAGTCCAAAACTAAGCAGTCTCCTGGTCACCGAGAAATGATTGACCGACGCGGCCTCCAACGGTGTGTAGTAGCTGGGATCGATGCTATACAAATCGAGCCGATGCCCCACATCGGACTGGTTTTGCACCTCAATCCAAACGGGCTGCACACCTCGACGCGCCAAATGCACACCAAAAAACCTGACACTTTCCCGATCACTGAGGACAGCCACCGAGACCTGGAGTCCAGCTGATTCCTGGAGTTTCAGGCGTTTCAAAAATGGTCGATCTGAGGGGTCAGGATGATAACTCGTTGTCAGCCAACGCAAGGGACGGGGTCTCATGGCAACTTCCACATGCGTGAGGCTTTCAGATCAAACGAACCAGGACCGTCTCTGGCCGCAGGGAGTCCGCGAGCCAAACAGGAACTAGGTTGGAAAGCCAATCCATGCTAGCGTTCAATAGCATGATGTCTTGCGACTCTCCACTGTGATGCGAACGTCATTTCACCGACGCTTGTGCCTTTCTCAGCCCGTCCTGCCATTGTTTTGGTTTGACCGAAACATCACTAGTGTCATCGTAATGCTTGCGAATTCGGTCCAATTCAACCTTCGTCTCAGCGATCTGCTTCGCATAAGCCGGGTTTTTATATTGATTGACTAGCTCGTCCGGGTCCTTTTCCAAGTCATAGAATTCCCACTCATCGAACTGATAGAAGTGGATCAGCTTGTACCGTTCACCTCGCACGCCGTAGTGCCGCGGGACCATATGCACACTGGGGTATTCGTAGTAGTGGTAATAAAGGCTCTTTCGCCAGTCAGTCGGCGTTTCACCTTTGAGCAGCGGGACAAGCGATTTACCTTGCATATCTGCTGGAATTTTTGTGCCCGCCATTTCCAGGAACGTTTCGGCATAATCAAGGTTTTGCACCAGTTGATCGTTGTGTGAACCGGGCTTCGTCACGCCAGGCCATTTCACGATTAGCGGCATCATCATGGATTCATCATACATCCAACGTTTGTCGTACCAGCCATGGTCACCGACGTAAAAACCCTGATCTGATGAGTAGATCACGACGGTATTGTCACTCAACCCAAGCTCTTCCAGTGTATCCATGAGGGTTCCAACACTTTCATCAACGCCCTTGATGCATCTCAAGTAATTCTTGGCGTAACGTTGATACTTCCATCGCACGAGATCCTTACCTTCAAGTTTCGCCTCATGAAACGCCTGATCACGGGGTGCGTAAGCATCTCTCCACGCCTGCAATTGTGCTGGTGTCATTCGCTGCATATTCCGCCATGCAGATTTGTCATAACGACCTTTCAAAGCATTGCCGTTGAAGCTCGGCACCAGATCAACAAACAGATCAAAATTCAAGTGCATGTGTCGATCAATTTCCAACTCCTGAAATCGCGCAGGCGGTGCATTGTCTTCCCACTTGTCGAAGAGCGTCGCCGGTTCTGGCAGTTCGATGTCAGCATAAAGGTTGAGATGCCGCTTTGCGGGCATCCAATTACGATGAGGAGCCTTGTGCTGCACCATCAGCATGAACGGCTTGCCAGCTTCACGCCCACCCTTGAGCCAATCAACCGCAAGATCAGTGACCACATCGGTACAATGACCTTCAATTCGGGTACGGCCCTGAGGGGTGATCATGTCGGGGTTGTAATACAAGCCCTGACCCGGCAACACTTTCCAGTCCGAATACCCTTGGGGCTCACCCTTGAGGTGCGACTTTCCGTACATGGCAGTCGTGTATCCGGCATCCCGCAAAAGTTTTGGAAACGTCTGCTGATTCCAGTCAAACGAGTTTCCGTTGTTCATGAACCCGTTTTTGTGGCTGTGCTTTCCCGTTTGAATGACGGCCCGACTGGGTCCACAAATTGAGTTGGTGCAAAAGCTGTTTCGAAACACAATTCCCTGTGATGCCAATGCGTCGATATTGGGCGTCGGGTTCACAGATTTCAGCCACCCGTCATACGCACCAATGGCATGTGGCGCGTGATCATCGCTGAAAACGAAGAGAATATTGGGACGATCTTCTGCCTTTACCACCTCCATTCTCGCAAGCAGTCCCACAAAACACAGGACCATAAAACCTAACAAACGGAGAACGCAGATTGGGGGTGTCTTTTTCATGTCATGGAATCGGGTGAGTCGAATAAGCTGGAACTTCAACCGTCATTGTAGATTGGTTCCCGCAAACCGACAACGCTCAAACCCGGCCGACCACATCAACCTCCACCTCTTGGATCAGTTTTGCATCGAGGAATGCCAACAATTTCACGCATTGCTTTAGAACACGCCCACGATCTGTCTGTCGCATGACCATATGAACGACTCCTTCCTGGTCTTGATCCCACCGAAAAATGGCCAACACGACGTGATGGACCACAAGGTACACCTCACCTACCTCAGGCCTAAGCACGTCAGCTGTCAACGCACTGGGAACGAGAAACCCAAACTCATTGATTGCCATTCGCCAGCTATCCAGAGTGATGGGTTTCCGCCCATTTTCTGCTTCTAACCGAAGTCGCAGCGTGCCCAGTGTTTTTTTTCTTCGCTTCCGTCGTTGTACATAGACCTCAGAGCGTGCTCGTATCCCTATGAACACACAAACACCCCCGCCCAGCACAAACCACATCCCGACGCGGTGTGCCACAAAAACGCGTGCTGTCGTGGCCTGACTCATCGGATTCCACTGACTCAACACCACCCCAATCAGCAGTGTTAAGCCACCCAACAGCAGACAGATCACGCCAAAATTGATTGCCGGGACTTTGCTGAAACGTAGTCGCCTCGGCTTGGTTTTTTCCCGAATGGTGTAATCACGCTCGAGCGCGTGCAAACCATCATCCTCGTCCGCAACTTGATAACCTTCTCGCATTTACTCCCCACTCTCTGCACTATCCAGCCTCGTCTGTCAGGTTACAAAAAACTTGCATCCGCGAGTGAAACTCCGTCACCAAAGACCACTCGGCAGGGTGTCCGTACCCCGACCGCCCAACCGCTAGATATTTTCAACGCTCGTAGCCTCCCCAGCATTGCCGTCACCGAGTTCTGAGACAAAGTTCGTATCGATGATGGCCGCACCACACGCATCTCCGAATGTATTGACGGCTGTACGAAAACGATCCAACAGCCAGTCGACACTCAAAATCAGTGCTACATATTCGACCGGCAAGCCCACAGCGTTGAGAACAATGAGCATGGTAACCAAGCCAGCCTCTGGAATGCCAGCAGCGCCCACTGCCGCCAAAGTTGCCGTCACTGCAATGGTCAACTGTTGCATCAAAGAGAGATCAATTCCCACAACCTGAGCAATAAAAATCGCGGCGGCCGCTTCATACAACGCAGTACCATCCATATTGATGGTCGCGCCAAGCGGTAAGACGAAGTTCGTACTTCGCTCTGACACACCGGCCTCGGTTTCTGCACATTCCATGGTGACAGGCAACGTCGCAGACGAGCTTGCTGTACTGAAAGCTGTCAATACGGCCCGGGACATTTGCCAAAGAAATTGATATGGGTTTCTTCTCGTGAAGAACCAAAACATCAACGGCAACGTGACAAGCGCGTGGAATCCAAGGCCACTCAAGACAGTCAACATGTACCAACCCGTCTGCTGAATGACCTCGCCCAACTCGCCTGCAGCCTGCGCTTCACCGAACCTTGCGGTGACGAGGCAGAAGATCCCCAATGGCGCCACTTTCATCAACAGCATTACAAATGCCATCAACGCATGGTTGATCTGTTCGATCCCCGTCTTCAAGGTATCTACATTCTCGCCCAAGGTCGTCAACATCCCCGCAAAGATGATGGAAAACACGATGAGTGGCAGCAGATTGGTTTCACTTGCCGCTGTGAAGAGATTATCCGTGAACAACGAAGTGACGAGATTCTCGATAATCATGCCAATGGTGGGTTCACTCTGCTCGGCAGAACCAAAGAACTCAGCCACCTTCTCTTTTGGCACGTCAACTTGATCCGCCAAGTACTCATAAATCATATCGCCAGTGGCGGCGTCATCACCCTTGATTTCTGCCAGCTTCTCTTCTGAAACCGTCCCAATGCCTGGTTTGATGATATTGACGACCACCAAACCGACCACAACCGCAAGGATGGTTGTGCAAAAGTAATACAGAATGGTGTACAGGCCCGGTTTTCCGAGTTTTCTTACATCTCCCATGCCAAGAATGCCACACATCACGCTGGACATGACCAGCGGGACGACCATCATTTTCAACAGGTTGAGGAAGACTTCTCCACCTAGATGAAACTTCATCGCTGTCGTTGGCATAACGATAGCCAAAAGAATTGCAAGAACGATCGCAGCGCAAATATAAAGCGTTTGCCGACCACTGTGTTTTCCGTCTGACATAATTTCCCTGCTGTTTTGAAGTGAGCATAACTTTTCAGACTCCCCACAGCGTTTCAGTCAGACACGGCAACCGTCACGGTTGTTCAA
>PKCN01000182.1 GCA_002862205.1 Planctomycetaceae bacterium
GATCAGGGCGAAATGATCTCGCTTGCGGGCGTTTGTGGGCTTATCCACGGGGACTGCAGACCATGGCAGCGGGTGCAGCGCCACCAAAACAGGCGTCGCCCCAGCAAAACACGGGTGGCCAGCCAGCTACCGGGGATGCCTTTACCCGAGCTCAATAGGCTAATCCTTGCTCCGACCAAATTCCCGATGAGGATGGCGACTGGGGGGAAATCACCCGATGAGACCCCAAGTGGACTGCAGGAATTACCGACAATCTCCCTACCTCTTCCCACTTTTTCACATGCGATGCAGGCACAGACTGCCTAATTTGTAATGCGAATAACCAACCCATTTGGTATCCTATGGACCGATAGGCGAGAAACCAACGTGGTTACCAAATCGCTCTTTTCTCTCATCCGCATGCTTCCAGGAACGCCGTTATGAGCCGAGTGGTTCAGGACTTTACTGACTTACTGCTTAAGAAGGGCGTCATCAGCCTCGACCAGCTGACGGAAGCCGAAGAGGTTGCCAAGACCACCAGCGCTGACGTCGGTGACGTGCTCGTGCAAATGGAATACGCCACGCCGGAAGAGGTGGCCGAAGCCTTAGCGAAACACCATAAAATCCCTTATGTAGACCTCCGTTCAGCTCAAATCAGCGACGAAGTCGTCGAACTGGTTCCCGAGTCGGTGGCTCGTGAGAATACAGTCCTACCGTTCAGCGAAGAAGATGGAGCGTTGCGGATCCTGATCGCAGACCCCTTCGATCTCGAAACGATCGAGAAACTGCGATTCATCCTCAATCGAAAAATTGAAACCGCTTTGGCGTCCAAGGGCGCGATCATCGGCGCCATCAACCGCTATTACGGTCAGGTCGAGGGTGAATCTGCTGACTCGATGCTGCAGGAGTTCACCGACACAGCGATCGACTTTACCGAGACCGATGCCGATAGCGAACGAGCCGAAGAGGATGTTGATGACAATTCGGCACCCGTGATTCGCTTGGTCAATCTGATGATCCAGGAAGCGGTCCAATTACGGGCCAGCGATATCCATGTCGAGCCTTTCGAGGATCGCGTGCGGATCCGATATCGAATTGATGGCGTCTGCGTGGAACGGGAAAACGCACCACGCAGGATGCTTTCAGCGATCATCGCCAGAATCAAAATTCTGTCCAAAATCGACATCTCCGAAAAGCGGCGACCGACGGACGGGCGAATCAAGATCACCGTCGGTGATAAGCAGCTCGACCTTCGGGTCAGCATCATCCCAACCAACCACGGCCAATCCTGTGTGATGCGTCTGCTAGACAAAGACAACATCAAAGTGGGTGTCCGCCAGCTCGGACTCTCTGAGCGAGACTTCCGAAACTTCAACTCACTGATCCGCCGACCCAACGGCATCATTCTGGTCACTGGCCCTACCGGTTCCGGCAAGACAACCACGCTGTATGCCGCACTCAATGCGTTGAACCGCCCCGACCGGAAAGTGATCACCGCCGAGGACCCAGTCGAGTACTACCTGCCTGGCATCAACCAGGTTGAAGTTCGACACAACATCGGGCTCGACTTCGCGCTCATCATTCGCGCCATGTTGCGTCAAGCTCCGAACATCATCCTGGTGGGCGAGATGCGAGATCACGAGACTGCTTCGATGGGAATCCAAGCTTCACTGACTGGACACTTGGTATTCAGTACACTACACACGAACGATGCGCCCAGTGCCATATCACGAATGGTGGACATCGGTGTACCATCCTATATGGTGGCAAGTAGTGTGATCGCAGTGCTTGCCCAGCGACTCGTCAGGACGATCTGCCCTCGCTGCAAAGTGCGATATACCCCCCCCGACAGTACTGTCGAAGAATCAGGCCTTCCACCCGAGATGGTGAAGCAGGCTGAGTTCTCACGAGGCAAGGGCTGCGCCTATTGTGGGCGAACCGGATACCGGGGCCGCATCGGCATTTACGAGCTCATGTTGGTGAACAACAAACTGCGGGAATTGATGTTCAAAGGCACGACCACTCAGAGGGTCCGGGAAGAGGCGATAAGTAATGGTATGTCAACGCTTTACACCGATGGAATGCTGAAGGTCATTCGCGGCATTACGACCTTTGAAGAAGTCTATCGCGTGGCGAAGAAAACCGAGCAGGAGAAACTGGCATTCACGCATATCGTCTCGGACCTCGATTCGCTTTAGGCCGCGTCGAATCATACCTTTCGCGGGTGCGGAAAAGCCTGGTTCTCGAATCACCGCTGCCCCTGCCTGTGGACACCTGTGGACACGCTGGGGCTTGGCGTCTCAGTCACTCAGGCGGGGTGAGACAAGTAGCCTGCGGGGGGGCATTGGAATCACGACAGCCAAGAGGATTCAGATTCCTCAAAGGCATCGACTGCGACAGAAACCTTTATACTTTGGGCGACTTTTTTGGTTTTTTGGGAGAAGCTGGCAATAATGGAGTCATCGAAGCGGGCGAGATATGAGATCCAACCCACTTTGAGCATGACGGTCTGTGAAAAGCCTTTTCCCAACAGACCCTGCATTGATCGCGATCAAATTCCAAAATCCTATTCCATTTAAACGACATCGCATTTCTGGCGGATGACCCTCCAAACGCATGCCGCGTGTCCGTTGTGTCTCCGCAAGGTGCTCTAGGGAGCGACTCTTGGCTACCGTTCTGATCGACAAACTGCTTCAAGCAGCCATCAAGCAAGGTGTGAGTGACATTCACATTGTGGTGGGACAACCTCCGGTATTTCGTCTGCACGGTCGGATGCGAAAACTGGAAACCAAGACGCTTGAAGGCGAGGACGCCGTGGCGTTGATGAAGAGCATCACCCCCGAGCGTTGCCAGCGAGAACTGCAGGAGGGCGGAAGCACTGACTTTGGCTTTGCCTTTGGCGACGCTGCCCGCTTCCGCGTCTCGGTGTTCAAACAGCGCGGTTTCATTTCGATGGTGCTCCGTCAGATTCCCAACGACAAACTGACTCCTGAACAGCTTGGGCTTCCCGAGGCGGTGGTCAAGATGGTCCACCGTCCTCGTGGTCTGTTTCTTGTCACGGGTCCGACAGGTTCCGGCAAGAGCACAACATTGGCAAGCCTCATCAACTTGCTTAACGAGACTCTCGACCACCACATCATCACCATCGAAGACCCGATTGAGTTTTACCACGATCATATCGAGAGCACGATCAACCAACGAGAAGTGGGTGTTGACGTGCCCAGTTTCTCCGAGGCGATCCGACGCGCGTTGCGACAGGACCCTGATGTGATTCTTGTGGGCGAGCTCCGCGACCTTGAAACAATCGAAGCCGCAATTAGTGCTGCTGAGACGGGTCACATTGTGTTCGGCACACTTCACACCAACAGTGCGCAGGGCACGGTCAATCGAATCATCGATGCATTTCCCGGCAATCTGCAGGACCAGATCCGAACCCAGTTGGCAAGTACGTTAATTGGTGTTGTGGCACAAACACTGCTGCCAAGAATTGGCGGTGGACGCTGTGCTTCCTATGAAGTCCTCAATGTCACCCCTGGTGTCGCGAACCTGATCCGCGAAAACAAGACCTTCAGAATCAATAGTGCCATGCAAACGGGTGCCAAATTCGGCATGCAACTGATGGATGATGCACTGTTTCACCACTGGAGAAACGAGACGGTATCGGTGGAAGAAGTGCTGGCAAAGGCACACCGCCCTGATGACCTGGCCAAACGAATTGTTCAATCACGCCGCGGCGAAAGCGACGAATTAATTCCTGTTCCCGAAGACGAATAGATCGAAGCACCGCGTGTTCCGCAGACACATATCTGCGGAACGCCAAACAATCCAAGCAACAAATCCGCAACCACTTACAGCATTGATTGGTCACTGACACATGGCACCACGTCGCATCGGACAGATTCTGGTTGACCTTGGTTTTCTAACCGACGAACAGCTTGAGATCGTGCTGGAAGAGCAGGAGCAACAGCCTGGTGCGTTGCTTGGCAGAATCGCGGAAGACATGCAACTGATCACTGACGAGCAATTGATTCAGGCTCTTGCTGAGCAGATGGGCATGCAGACGGTGTCTCTGGAAGATGCCGAGTTCGATGATGAAGTGATTGGCAAAATCACGGAAACAATGGCACAGTTGTATCGTGTGGTTCCGCTTTCATTCGAAAATGACGTACTGACGGTTGCCACCTGTGATCCACAAAATCTGACCATCCAGGATGAACTGCGCACCTTTCTCGGACATGACATCGGCATGGTCATCGCGACCGAGCGTGATGTTCTGCAAACCATCAGCAGACATTATGACAGTGAAACCGAGAGTGTTGAAAAACTGGTTCAACAACTTGCCGATGACGAAGAACTCAAAGCAGCCATCTCTGCTCTGGAAACGGAAAAGTTCAACATTACCGATGCTGAAGCGTTGGCTGATTCGGCCCCCGTTCGAAAACTGCTGAACATGGTGCTGCTGCTGGCCATCAAAGATCACGCCAGTGACATCCACTTTGAACCTTTCGAAGACGAGTTCCGGATTCGCATCAAGGCCGAGGGTGTTCTTTATGAAATGGTACCACCACCACGCCACTTGGCATTTGCCATTACGACACGCATCAAAGTGATGGCAAGTTTGGACATTGCCGAACGTCGAATGCCTCAGGATGGTCGAATCGAACTGATGGTTGGTGGTCACCCGGTGGACCTTCGCGTCAGTGTTCTCCCGACAATTTTCGGTGAAAGCGTTGTCATGCGGATTCTGGACCGCAGTGTTGTCAACCTCAGCCTTGAAAATGTTGGCATGGACGAAGATATGATGGCGCAATTCCGATCCGCCATTGACCGTCCCAATGGAATCGTTCTAGTCACGGGTCCCACGGGTAGCGGCAAAACGACCACTCTGTACTCGTCGCTGACTGAACTCAATGACATCGCGGACAAACTGATCACCACCGAGGATCCGGTTGAATACGACATTGACGGCATCATTCAGATTCCGATCGACAACGACGTTGGTGTGACATTCGCCGGTTGTCTACGAGCCATTCTTCGACAGGATCCTGACACCATTCTGGTCGGTGAGATCCGCGATCTGGAAACCGCAGAGATTGCAATCCAAGCAGCCCTGACAGGACACCTCGTATTCAGCACCTTGCATACCAACGATGCTCCAGCAACAGTCACTCGCCTCAAGGACATGGGCATTCAGCCATTCATGATCTGTGCCACAGTCGAGGCGATTCTGGCCCAGCGTCTGGTTCGTCGAATTTGCACCAAGTGCCGTGAAGAAACCAAGGTAAGCACTTCGATGCTCGCCGATCTAGGCATGAAAACCGAAGACATCGCCGGCAAGAAGTTCTTCAAAGGAACCGGCTGCGATAACTGCAACAACACGGGATACAAGGGGCGCATCGCTCTGTTTGAGCTGATGATTCTCAACGACAAAATCCGCGACATGGTACTGGGCAATGCGTCGACCGACGAACTACGGGAAGAGGCCCGCGCCAACGGCATGTTGCCATTGCGAGAATTTGGAGTGGCCGTCGCTATCGATGGTATCACGACGCTGGACGAAGTCATCCGCGAAACGGTTTCGGACTGACGCACAACAAGAAAACAAGTCAGGACGTTCAATTCCACTTCCATTGATTGAACACAATACCTGACCCTCAAACGAATATTTCCTTTACATCATTTACTCTGCCAACTGAATTACTGGGCCAGCCATGCCTGTTTATCAATTTGAAGCGATGGACGCCGCCGGACAAGAAATCCGCGACGAAATCGATGCAGCAAACGAAGAAGAGGCGCAAACCACCATTCGCCAGATGGGGTACTTCGTCACGAAGATCTCCGTCAAAAAACAGGCAGCTGCCGCTGCTGGCCAATCAGGCAAGAAGCGTGGTTTCGCGATTGGTAAAGTCAAGACAAAGCAGATTTGTGCTTTCACTCGACAGCTGTCCATTCTTCAGGACGCGGGCCTGCCAATTCTTCGTAGCCTGAAAATCCTCGAAAACAATCAGAAGGGTGGCAAACTCAAATTTGCCCTGATGGATGTTTGTGAGGAGATTGAGGGCGGAGCAACCCTCAGTGAGGCGATGGCAAAGTCACCCAAAGTGTTCAGCCGTCTCTACGTGAACATGATCAAGGCCGGTGAAGCTGGTGGTGCTCTGGAAACAATCCTGCAACGCCTCGCTGACTTCCTTGAACGGGCTGAATCGCTGAAACGGAAAGTCAAAGGTGCGTTGATTTATCCGGTCATTGTGGTGCTGGTTGCTGGGGGTATCCTGACCTTCATCATGTTGATGATTGTTCCAACCTTCGAAACGATGTTCGAAGAGTTTGGTCTGCCGCTGCCAACACCCACGCTGTTGTTGATTGCCATGAGCAACTACCTCGCAGGTTATTGGTTCCTGCTACTCGCCATGCCAATCTGCCTGCTCATTCTTGTCAAGCTGATGCGAAAATTCCGGCATGGCCGGATGGGTTTTGACATGTTCATTATCAAGGTTCCGATTTTCGGAGGCCTGATGGAGAAGAACATCCTCGCTCGAACCACACGTACTTTAGGCACGTTGATTTCAAGCGGTGTCCCCATTCTCGAAGCGATCAATATCACACGGGAAACATCCGGAAATGGAATGTTCGAGCGGATGTTCACGCGAGTCAATGAATCGATCCGCGAAGGTGAAGTGATCAGTAAACCGCTCCGTGAGTACAGCGTCCTTGGCTTCCATCCGATGGCGATTGCGTTCTGGGCATTGTTTGGAGCCTTTCCGGGTTGCATCCTTATGTCCATCGCCTTGACCGCGAAAGGAACGAAACTGGACAAAGGAGACATGGTGCAAACCCTGACCATGCTGGCATTGCAGGGCACCATCGGTGGTGGTGTTCTAGCCGCACTATGGGGTGTCACCAAAGTCAAATCACGCGTGGTTGATGACCTGGTCGTCAACATGGTCGACGTCGGTGAAGAAACCGGCGAACTCGACACCATGCTTTACAAAGTTGCAGATACTTATGACGAAGAGGTTCGCACGATGACCGATGGACTGACAGCCTTGATGGAACCATTGATGATTGTGTTCCTGGGGCTGGCGGTTGGATTCATCGTGATCAGTCTCTTCATGCCGTTGGTCTCACTGATCAGTGGATTGACTTGATCCGCCTGCCAACAAAAAAGTCGCTCAATGCTGCGGTCTACACCGCAGCAACGGGCGGCGACCGGTGGGTAGCCCAAGTAGGTTCCCTGGCAATCTTTTCCCTAACGAAATCCCAACCCCTTCAAAATCCATCATGAACGCAAAACAACGCCTCTCATCGCGCATGCCCAGTGTTCAAACACACTCAGTGGACCGCCACCACAGGTCAGCCGGTTTCACACTGGTCGAGCTTCTGGTTGTGATTACCATCATCGGAATTTTGATGGGAATTGCCGTGCCCGCCATTTTCTCGGCGGTCAGCACCGCCAAATCCACGGCGATGAAGATGGAACTCAATTCGCTGGAAACAGCAGTGCAAAAGTATCAGGAAAAGTACGGTGACTACCCACCCGACTTCTCCGACTGGGCAGTCGCCGAACGACACTATCGAAAGATCTTCCCGAGGATTTCAGGCGATCTGGTTCTGCTGAAAACACTGCTCACTGACACCAACGGATACAACCCGACGATCATGGATCGTGGCGAGGTCCTTGCATGGACTCTGGGTGGATATAGCAGTGATCCTCTGCGTCCATTTACAGGTCCTGGGGGTCCATTTGAATTGGTAGGGATGGGGGGGCAAGCTGGTGACATCCCGATCTACCAGGTCAACACCGACAGAGACAACAAGCTGTTTGACTTCGCCCCAGCACAACTGGACTTGACCATCCCCAACAAGAATACGCCACCTACCATCAACAACTACTACCGTTCCAGCGATGGCGACCTGTTCCTGAGCTACGCGGCCTCAACCAAAACCGAAACACCCTTTGTTTACTTCGACTCACGCACTTACGAGTACCGCAACCCATTATCGACATCGAAAGGATTCAATGGATTCTGGCGTCCTGAGGCCGGTCCCATTCGCCCCTACATTTCGGACATCGTTCAAACCGATCAAACCTGGCAGTTCATGAAACCGGATTCGTTTCAAATCATTGCTCCAGGACTTGACGGCAGCTTTGGCTGGCTGAGCAAGCAGAACGGCACAACTGGCCCGAGCGACAACGACACCGTATCTGCTGTTTATTACCAGTATCCGACCGGAAAAGCCGGTCAGGTCGTGGTCAATCCCGGCAACGGGGTACGAACACGCGTCTTGCGAAATGATGTCAGCCGTTATAAGGAGCCTGTTGCAGCAAATCAGATTGACAACTTCCAGGAGGACAATCTGACGAACTTTGCAGATGGAAAACTAATCGACGAGTTGAAGGAATAAGCACCGTTGAGTCGTTGTCCGCAAGAAACCCGAGGCATGTCACTATGAATCATCAGAGATCGAAAACCGCATTCACACTCGTCGAGGTTCTCGTCGTGATCGTGATC
>PKCN01000119.1 GCA_002862205.1 Planctomycetaceae bacterium
CCCGTTGATCGATCAATGGGGTGACTTGCTAGACAATCAAGCTTCCTTCCCAGAGGAACTTGCGACCGAAAATGTTCGCGAGGTGACCAACCGGAATTGAACCGGCGACGAACTCATTCACAGTGAGTCTCTGGAAACCAGCACCAGATCTGGCCACAGTCGGGTATCAGTGAGTCGCACACTGTCCATGCGTGGTCCCAAACCACACCGCTTACTCCAAGCTATACCCGCAATTGTTCAACAAGCGCCGAGGACAGGAATCGAACCTGTGTTTGCCTGATTCAGAGTCAGGTGCAACGACCAGCAGTTGCCGCCTCGGTGTATCGTTTCATCAGCACTCCGTCCGGGAATTGAACCCGATCTGCGAGCTTCAAAGGCTCACGTCGCGACGACGCGCCGGAGAGAGTTGAGAACCAGCAAAACAAAAGCTCCGGCGGCAGGGATCGAACCTGCGACTAAGCGATTAACAGTCGCCCTCCCGTACCAGCACAGGACCCGCCGAAATGTAAATGGCGTGAGACAGACTCGAACCACAGACTCGAACCACAGACTCGAACCACAGACTCGAGCCACAGACTCGAACCACGGATTTCGGGACATGAACGGCCCTGTCAGGGTCGCAGACAGCCAGCCACGTCTTCACGCACACAAAGCGCCCAGCGAGAATCGAACTCGCATTTTCTGCATGGCAAGCAGATGGGTTACCACTACACCATGGGCGCAAAATGCATCACTACCAAATTGTCAAAGATCAAAGATGCCGAGGCATCAAGAGCACCGAGCCGGAATCGAACCCGCATCACCTCGTTACGACGGAGGAGTCTTGCCGTTAGACCATCAGTGCCAGTTTCAAAATGTTTCAGTGGGACCGGTGAGAATCGAACTCACATCGTTCGGTTTAAGAGACCGATGCATTACCTTGTCTGCCACAATCCCATCTACAGTCGCCGCTTCGTTTCAGTCGTTGTTTCGTTTCAGTCGGCGTGGCGGGAATTGAACCCGCGACCGTCGCCTTATAAGGACGCCGCTCTCACCCCTGAGCTACACGCCGATGCGTAGCCAATGGGGCCGAAGGGAGTCGAACCCTCACCGAACGGAGTAAAAGTCCGTCATGCTGCCAGTTACACCACAGCCCCGATGTTCAATCGCGGCTATGCGTTTCAATTGAGTCTGCATTTCAAACCTTTCTCTTCAATGTTCCAATTTCAAAAGTGGTAGCCCCGAGGATCGAACTCAGCGCGACCCGCGTATCAGGCGGATTTGGGCGACCAGCCCTCGACTACCGTTGTTGTCGCGTCAAAAAATGGATACCTCGTAGCCGGATCGCCCGTCGCGGAACGACCTGCAAATGAACGCAATCTTCTGCTACCAAATCAGGCGTGCTTCCATCTGAAACTGTTTCCGATGTTCTTTCTTGTCTTCGCCGAGGATGATTCCGTCGGCGCGTATCTTCCTTGTCAGTGGGCCGGGAGGCGCTCGAATCCTCGTCTGCGGTTCTTCAGACCGCCGCTAGACCGTCTCAGCTACCAGCCCATGTTGGGTTTGTTTTGGCGTCACGCGTTCAATGCGGGCACGAAAAAAGGCCCGATGTCTGCGTGACCCAGTGAGGTCAGCAAACTCGGGCCTTGATGAAAGGCGCTTCGAGAGAAGCAGACGTCACATGCGCAAACGATATGCCGTGGCATTATCATTCGACGGCCTATCGCAATGGATACTGGCGCCGAAGAGCTTGCCTTCGCATATCTGTTCGAGTCGATTGGATTGGAGTTTCGATAACATGGAACTTTCTGCTCGCTTGTGAGGCGTGTTGAGTTGTCGTGTTCAGAGGGTAAGACTCGAAACCTGTTTGCAGGTTCGCGAAAAAACTCGATCGAACTTCATTAGGATGCGCGAGACCGTGATTCTATTTCCTCAAACGTAACGGTTTTTCACAAGTACCCACGCAACTCAGCATTGCGAGCGCCTGTGTTTATTTTCGCAAGATCGTATCCGCCATGGACTATCGGCAACGACTACAGCACGCTTTTGGATTTTTGCAACGAAGTCAAATGCGTCCACGGATTGCGACCCGGCAAGTGATCGTTGATTTGAACGCGATGTTCGCCCAGAAAAACTCAATGTGGGGCGACGATCATAGGAGTGGTGCATGATCGAACGTTGTGTGCCCGATCTGTGAATCCGCCATTGGTAACATCCTTGAGCCAAGCGGGGCCAACGTCTAGTGGGTCATCGCGTAAACAATAATGTTGAAGCCGATCGGGTAGGACCAGCGCACAGAGAACTGCTGGTAGTATTCTCTGTTCTCGCCTTCACGCTCCCACCCGTCTGCCAGGTCATTGTTGTGGCATAAAAGAATCAGGATTTTTCCATTCTCGTCATGATAGGCAAGGAAGTGAGGTTTTGGGTCGGACATGTCGCCATGCCATGGTTCGATATTGAGGCCCTGACTCCAGGCATTGATGCTCGGCACCTGCGGCTTTTCCTGCAAATCGTAAACCAGGTGGAAAATCGGATGGGACAATGGCAGGTCCACCGGAGTGACACCCGGCAGAACCTTGGACAGTTCAGCTGTGACGTTTTCGAGATACTCCCGCCCCCAGAAATCATCCACCATCAGAAATCCGCCATTCGTAAGGTAGCGACGCAGGCTTTCTGCTTCGGCGGAATCGAGGTACATCTTTCCAGGTGAACTCATGAAGGCAAACGGATAGTCCAAAAGTCGTTCATCGGTAATATCGAGGACGAGGCCATCCGGGGCGACTTCCAATGAAGTCAGTTGCTGAAGGCGATAAGAGAAGTTGAGATCGGCATCCGGATAATCTCCGCTCCAGTGTGTGCGAAAATGATTTTGTGTGGACCGGTAACGCAGACGTACGAAGGTGAAACGCTCCGAGGGCAAATCGCTGCGAGTTTCCCAGTTCGGGACGCCTTCTCTACCCACAGAACGACGTAGCGGTGGGTTTGATTCATTCCTCCACATCTGGCCAAACACACTCAGGACGCATCCAACAAGTGAGATGCCAATCACCACTTTCAGGCGAGTCGGGGACCTGACTGGAATTTGCAAATTCATTCTCGACTACCAAGCCCCGATAATGACAGGTTGCCTCTCGAGTCCACGCTCTGAGAGCCTGCCGTACTTTCTATGCCAATAGTTTACACGTTTTTATCTGATTTTTCGCGTCACACGGCTGCTGAGATGCCCCGCACTGTGCAGAACCCTCAATGAAGAGGTCCCCAGCAGTTTTCTCCTTTGTAATCCCGTAAATAATGGCAGTTCGACATTTTCGAGACTTACGCGTCTCATGCAGCGTCGAATGTGCCCTTATCCAATTTTCAATGCTTCAAGAGTTCTCTGTTTCGAGCGTTACGTGCGATTCCTAAATGGTTGCGTGTGACGTGGGTTGGATTGCTTGCTGGGATAGCGTCATGCCAAGCATTGAAATCGGGGTTCCGCTGACGACTTTTGGGAAGCCGAAGCCCGGAGTGCAACAATTTCGCTCCTACCACGACTTTCCTCACCGTAAAGAAACCTCTTCGTGGAATTTGAAAAGGTGCTCTGTTCTGTAAGGATCGATATAAACGGAGTTGTCTGACGTTCCGTTCAGAGAAACTCAGGCAGCTGTGGTATGCTCGGATAGCCATCAGTAGTGTTGGGTAGGAGTGGTGGAAAGTTACTTTGTCCGCTTGTTTTCCCAACTCATTTTTCTCCCCCTGCTGGCCCCCAACACTTGAGCCAGCGCCCACTCATTTAAGCGCCCACTTATTTCAGCGTGATGAAGCCCTTGCTCGACGACCGTGATGATCCTGTCCCACCAAAGCAGAATGTGCAGTCAGCCAAGTTGCGTATCATCGCCCTGGTTGTGACCTGCATTGCACTTGGGTGTGCGACACGGTGGCTCGTGAGTCTGGCCTCGGAACACTATGGGTATTCCCGTGGTGGGATCTTTGTTCAAGCAGTCGTTTGTGGGTTGCTCATGCTGCTCGGACTTTGGTTGGTCCTGCATAGGATTGGTGTTTTTTTTCGTATGCTGGGGGGCCTTGCTGGAATCATTTTCTCCGCAGCACTGCTCTCGAATGGGTACCTGACAGATTTTCGCCGTTTGACAACGTTGATGTGTATCTTCTTTCCGTTGTGTGCCATCGCCACACATTGGTTCATTCATTGCTACTGGAAAGCCGAGGTCAAAAATATCGATGAGATTCAAGCAAGCAGAAGAGAGGCTTTTCAGTTTTCAATCCGACACTTGTTTGGTTTGAGCGCCTTGGTGGGGTGCGTGCTGGCGTTCGCCAATGCCGTGCGTGCCAAGGAACTCGGAGCGGAATGGTTCTTCCAGTGGGGATCCTTGTCCATCGCATATGAGAGTCTGCTGAGTGCTTTTGTGATGAGCTTTGCATTCTTGTTGATTGCGATTTCAACAATCTGGGCAACGCTTGGCATGGCGAATCCCATGCCACGGTTGATTTTGGTGGTTGCGATCACTTCCTGTTTAGGCTTGCTCTGCCCTTACGTCCGTGGGGAAGACTTGAGCCAGTTTCCCTCTTGGATCGCAGCCAACCTATTGACAACGACGCTCGTCGCTGGGGCGTTGTTGGTTGTTCGTTCTCGCGGTACTCGGCTGGTTCGGCGTTTCTGAAAACAGACAGTCTCGGTTCCCATCGGGTAGGCAACAGGGCTGGAAGAGTGGCGGAAGACAGGGGGCAGGCACTTTTCAGCCGTCGCTAAATGCTGGCTTCGTCAGCTCTGCCTGTCCCGTTTTTTTGTGTTGATAGAGACGGGACCATCTGAGTTCCCGTCCAGAGCATGCAGACAGGCGTGGTATGCTCATCTAGCATCCTGCAGAGGTGCAAAAGAGTCTTTTTTTCTCCTGTCCCTCTTTCTCCGACATTCAATGACTGACGTACAAAAAACGGCATGAAATCAATCTTTTGCACTTTGCTTTTAACGACCCTTTGTAGTGTTGTTGCTGCCAGCGATCGTCCCAATTTTCTTGTTTGGGTGGCCGACGACCAGTATCTCGAATCGGTTGGATGTTACGGTGGAAATCCGAAGCACACACCCAATATCGATAAATTGGCAAGCGAAGGAATGAGATTCACGCGGGCGTACAGCACAGCATCTGTCTGCACGCCGGCTCGTTCTGCTCTCTATACGGGAATGTACCCGATCAAAAATGGAGCGCACCCGAATCATTCCGGGTTAAAAGAAGGCATACCCAGCATGCCAAATATTATGAGGAAACTGGGATACAAGACGGGTCTTGTGGGAAAAGAAGGAGTTCACAAGGCACCGACCCGTCCTACCGATTTGTTCACGTGGGATGTGAGGATACCACACACCAAAGTCACCATTGGTGGGGCGGAGTACAGTGAAAAGGCGGCCAAAAAACATCGAGTGATGGACTACAAGAAGATCGGGAAATTCATGTCCCAGGCCCAAGAGCCTTTCTGCTTGTTCGTGGCATCTTCGCTTCCACACAGTCCTGAGTTGACCCGCATCGAAAACGGTTTGACTGGATATGAAGCCAGTAACTGGACGACCGATCGCCAGTTTGGAAAGTGCCTTGAATTGCTCAAGGAAGCAGGCAAAAAAGAAAACACCGTCATTGTTTTCGTAAGCGATAACGGTTCGAACACACCCCGCTCGAAATACACGTTGTTTGAACCTGGTGTCAACGTGCCAATGATCATTCATTGGCCGGGGCATGTTCAAGCTAGTAGCGTGAGTCACGCATTGGTTGATTTTACCGACGTCATGCCAACTTTGATTGAGCTTGGCGGTGGAATCAGCCCTCGTGACATGGATGGCAAAAGTTTGCTTCCTTTAATGAACGGCGAAAAAATTGCAGTACGCAAAGACCTTTTTCTGAGCTTTACATGCCTGGGTGTTAAAGGCGTGAAGCAGCCCTATCCCATCCGGTCCGTTGTCAGTGAAAAGTACAAGTTGATCCATTATCTGAATCCAAACATTTTGCCACCCAAAGGCAGTGTTAAAACCAGGAGTCCAGAGTATCTGCTTTTTGATCTCGAAAATGATCCAAGTGAATTGAATAACTTGGCAGAAGACGAACACCACCAAGCGGTGTTGAAAGACATGCTGGGACGCCTGAATCGATGGAAAGCAGAGGTTGGCGACAGGGGCATGGAAACTGAACTGGAAGCAATCAAAATGTTTCCAGGAGAAATTGACTATCAAGAATGAGCTGACTGGATAGTCACCGTCTTTTCAGTCAAGTCACAGGAAACCCAGTCAACTCAAAGAAAAAGGAAGCGGTGCTTGGCTTGGGGCTTGGGGCGGGGCTTGGGGTGGTGGTTCAGAGCGATGATCACTCGCCGCAGTCCAGCTCCTTGGCATGCCCGGTTGTGCACGAGGCAGCAGCGGCCAGGATCAGAAGCAACACAGTGAGAGTCGATTTGATGGGGCTATTTAACCGCGCGTTTCTGTCCGTTTGACTTGGCTTCTTCGCGAGCCTTTCTACGCGTTTCGCGTTTCACTTTTTTTGTCTCTTTGCCGTCAGGATCAGGCTTAGCGTTAGCTTCCGGATGAACCCTCAACGCATTCGGTACCGATACCGTTTTGCCTTTGATATCGAGTTGTTTGACGATTTCGATCTGTTTGCTGATTTGGCCAGGTGCAGCCGCGTTGCCTCCGGGAATGAACTCTCCAAAGGGACGGCCAATGACTTCGAGGTCTTGTTGCATTAGCTGACGCATCTCTTTGACGCGAGTGGCCTGACCTTGGCTGTAAGCCATGTTGTTCATTTCTTTTGGATCGCTCTTCAGGTGGTAGAGTTGATTTTCGTCAAAGAAGCCAGGCCGATCTGCACCTCGAACTCCAATGCCTAGACGCCCAATGTAGGACATGGCTCTGGGCAAGTTTTGTGGCGAGGCTTTCTTGATAGCGGCGATCTGTTCTTTGGTGTAGCGAACGGCGATGTAGGACCAATCTTTCGTGACGGTTGCTCGTGCAGCTCCCATTTCGAGATAAAGATGATTCCGCCAGTCTTTGGCTTTTCCATCTTTCAAAAGCGGGGTGAGACTCCTTCCATCGATCCGGTACGATTTCGGTTTCTCGGCTTCTCCGAGGTCGAAGAACGTGGGTGCGAGGTCGATGTTCTGCACGAGTTCGTCGCAGACCTGCCCCGCCGGGATTCCGTTTGGCCAACGCATGATCATGGGCACCTGACAACTGCCATGCGAAAAGACAGATGCTTTGCCGTCGCGTCCGTGATCGGGCGCGAAAATCACGAGCGTGTTGTCATCGATTCCGAGCTCCTTGAGCTTCCCCAGAATCGCACCCAGCGAATCATCGATCCACGCTTCGCCAGCTACATGACTATCGGGATCGAAACCTTTTTCAGCGATCGTCTTGAGAAGCTCGTCTCGCGGTGTCATGACCTCTGGAAGACTCTCTGCTTCACCCTCTCCGGTGAAGAGCGGGTGATCCATGGACTTTCGCCAGGATTTATCCGGCCCGTGCAGCAGGGTGCTGCAAAGATGAAGGTAAAAGGGGCCGTCCTTGTTCTCTTCAATGAACTCCAGAGCTGCCACCGTCGTCCACTCTGCGTTGTGTGCGGAATAGGGCGCGTGCATGTTTTCCGGGTAGACGTTCTTCGCCCAGGAAAAGCCCAGCGTTTTCAGGTAACGACGCATCCAACGCTCGTTGTGTTTGAACTGAGCTGAGACTTCAGGCCCGGGTCTGGCGTCTTTGGGGATGTTGATCCAGCCGTCGTTGCCCTGGTAGAACTCGGGGAAATCCAACTTGGAAGTGAGATGATACTTTCCGACAAACCCGGTGGTATAACCGGCTTCACGGAGAACATTACCGACATTCATGTTGTCGCGTTCCAGTGCGACATTGAAATTGGGAAGCCCCTGGTTCTGTTTGCCGCCAACTTCTTCTTCGTAACATTTGCTGTATGAGTTGCCAGCGAACCGACCCGTCAGAAAGCTGTATCGGGAAGGAGTGCAAACCGAACTGCTGACGTAAGCGCGAGTGAACTTCATTCCTTCTTCGGACATGCGGTCGAGATTGGGAGTGTACGTGTCGCCTCCAAATGCGGCGATGCTCGATGGGTTCTGATCGTCGATCAGAAACATGATGATGTTAGGACGCTCTCCGCCGGCGGCAGTGGCAACCATTGCCCATAAACAGAAGATCGAAGATGAAATCAAGGTTTTCATGTTGAGCTTTTTGAGTAACAGACGGTGTGATGGATTGCGTTCCGCACAGAGCGGACCATATCGATGATTCTGGATTTTGGCTTGTCTACTTTGCTTCGCCTGCTTTGATGAGTGCGTTTTCTTTTTTTGCACGCCCCACTCTTTTCTACTTTCGACTTTTGTCAGACATGGATTTCCGTGACCGGTACCGGCAGGTCTGGAAGGATATAGCATGGGAGCATGAATGGGTTACGGTCGAAAGCAAAAAGAAG
>PKCN01000449.1 GCA_002862205.1 Planctomycetaceae bacterium
TCAGCGAGTCACTGGTGAGGCAGGAGTCGAAGCGGCACTGGGACGTTTTGCTACCCGTGAGCGAAATAATGGTGTGCGTTGGTTTTCAGGCAAAAACTGCCGATTGATTCGCTCAGGGTCGTCCTTGCTCCACGTCTCTCGCATCTTGCTGGCGCGAACTTGTCGTAGCAAGGGGCCGTCGTGCCACGTACACTGAAAGCACTTGGGCTTCCACTGCTGAACGGGAAGCTGGCTTTCCTTTTTAATCAGACGCCATGCACGGACGTGGAACCGTTGCTTGGCTTTGCACCAGTCGTAGAAAATGACCTGCTGAAATACTTCACGACCTTCTTCGTCCATGAAGTGATTCAGTTCGATAAGATCAACTTGTGTCCGTGTGACGCCGGAATCTTTGGTGGGGTCAGATCCTGTGCCTGGCCAAAGTAACAGCACTGCCGCCAATCTGCAGAACAATACCATTGCATGATTCCTTGAATCGGAGATCGTTTGGTTTGTGTCAGCGACACCACCAGCAGTCACGCAGTGCCTCCACTTTGACTACCGTTAGCAAGGTTTGTTGTGATGGGTAAAGACCGTTTCTCGAAAAATACGACTCTCTCCGCGGCCGGGTTGAAGCTGGTTACCTTTGCGATTTTTCTGGCTCTGAGTGCTGCGGTTTCCGGGCAGACTCCCCGTAAGTTGTCTGTATCGAAGTTGTCCGAGCCACCCAAACAGCTCAAAAAGTTGTTGAAAGCCGGGCGAGTGACATTTGAAGTGGGACCCCGGAGCGGTTCGGCTGATCCCCGAATCATTGGCGAAACTCGCTATGAAGTTTCCTATCGGTACAAGAGTCAGGCGAAGTGGAGTCTGTCCCAGGATGCTAAAGGCGCCAGAGTTCTGGTCATCAATGTTGTTTTCAACCGCATTCAGTGGAATCCAAAACACGTGATTTGGTTGCGTGATGAGCCAGAGCTTGATGTGTTCTGGTCAAATTCTGTGTTGCTTCATGAGTTTGACCATTTGCGCATCTCGACCGACCCTCGGATTGCAAGACGATTTGCTGAGTTGCTCACACAACGGCGTGTCATACGGCACACGTTGCAGGCGGGGGAATTTGCAGGCCGCGAGCTGACAGATAGGCTTGTTGAAAAGGAGGCTCACGCGGTATTTGAAGAGGTGACGGATTTGATCGCCATTCGGTATCGTGAGCTGGACCGTGAGACCTTGCATGGTCGGCAGCCCGTGCCTCGGAGTTCCGAGTTGTATGATCTACTGCGATCCGACGCGGTTCCGGAATCACAGGGAGGGAGCAGGGATGCTTCAGGTAACCCTTGAATCAGGTTGGAAGGGATTGAGCTGCGGGCATGCTTTGGGCGGCGTTTGGGATCCGATTCAGATGCCAAGACAGGATCCTTGCAGCAGTGGCCAGTGAGTCGGGCTGTCCAATGGTGGCAGAGCTGGTCACACGAGGGCAAAGATCGATCCTGTCGGGGCTCGGCGGCGATTGGTTTTCGTGGCTCGGGTGGCACGGGAATGCGGTATCTGGTTGGTCCGCAGCTTTTCGGGGCTATGGGCTTGGCCGTCTCTCATGGTAAAGTCTGTGCTCCCGGTGGCGGTCTCGCCCCGTTTCTTTTACTTGATTGGCAAAGCGACCTGATGTCTGTCGATAAATATTCTGTTTGCCCTTGCGGCACTGGAAAGAAGATCAAATTCTGCTGCAAGGAATCGGTTTCCGAATTGGATGCCGTACTGAGCATGGTTGAGGGTGGACAGGTGGTGCCTGCACTCGATCAATTGTCATCGATTCTACAGGAACACCCCAACGCCGCTTGGGCTCTGGCGATCCGGGGGCGTCTGCTGCTGGATTTGCGCGAGTATGATTCGTTAAGTGAGAACGCAGAACGCTTCATCCGTCTGCAGCCCAGTAATCCATTGGCGTTGACCCAGCGAGCTGCAGCGAATTTATTTCATGGTGAGGTCGAGGATGCGACGGCCTCGATGCTTGAAGCTCTTACCGAGAGTGGAAGTGATGTTGATTCGTTTGTTCTCGATGTCTCATCGGTGTTGGCCTATTCGCTGGCGCAGCGCGGAACCTTTTTGACGGCTCGTGTTTACGCGACGCTTTCCATGATGGCCACTGGCTATGAGGGAGGACAGGCTTCTGTTTCGGTTCTGCGTCAGATGAATTCTGCACCCACCATCAGTCAGCTGATGAAGACGGTTCCCCAGCCGATCGGGCGTCCAAATGATGCGCAGTGGGGAGAACGTTACGATGAGGCGGCCAACCTGCTTCGAAGCAATAAAATCGATCTTGCTGAATCAAAGTTCGAGTCGTTGCGACGAACGGTGCCCAAGGAACCGGCAATCCTGTCGGGCCTGTTGACTTGCGCGATCTGGCGTGGGAACACCGACGCCCAGTCGGAGTTGTTGAAGAAATTGTCTGAATGTGAATCGCTCGATTTTGAAGAGCGAGTTCGCAATCGGGCAATGTCTGCTTTGGTCGATCCGACCTCGGCGGAAATTTCCATTCCGATCATGAAAATGTACGCGGATTTGGATAATCCCGAGCAGATCGAAATGTCGCTGATGGCCAGTTCCCGATTCGTGTCACTGCCACCCGACCTGCTGGCCGGAATGCGGACCACCGAGGACGAAGTTCCACCACGTTGTGGATTCCAGATGTTGGATCGCGATAAACCCGATTCGCTCGAAATTCTGCCGCCCATTGATGAAGTGCCTGAGGCGATTGCTCTTGTCTTTGTCTACGGAAAACAGACTGATCGTGAGGCAAGGCTGGAAATTCTTGATGTTCGCAAACCGCTGCTCAGTCAAGTCAAAGAAGGAGTTCAGGATGCGGTTGGAGATCTCGATCTGACTGAATTGAAGGGAGAGTTGTTGCCCATGTTGGTTGCCTGCCAACCAGCTGTTGCCATGATTCGTTTCCAGGCAAAACCTGCAGAAGCAGAAAAATTACAGAACGGACTGATGGCGGAGAGAATGCCTAAAGCGATCGCTTCCATCGAGACACCCATGCTTGATGGCGGTTCGCTTGCATCCACCTGTGATGATGAATCAAAACTGTTTGAACGAACGGTCATGATGCGGATCGTTGAGCAGTACGATGCACTGGTTGCAAAAGGCCAGGGAATCATTGACGAGGCTTATCGAATTGCAAAACTCGAACCCCAGCCAATGATCAAGGCGGCCTCAGGTGATGTTGAAACGATAGCCAATGAGGATCTTAATCGGATTGACTGTTCTGATCTCGATGCTGAATCCCTCATCTATCTCTTGCAGCGTGCTCAACAGGTTTCCGCAACTCCCACGGTTCGCCGTGTGGCCAAGCAGCTGATTGGTACCGAGCTGGCGGAAGAGCAGAAACCCGCAAAAATGCTCGCGTACATGACGCTTATCAACGCAGCTGAGGGCAACGAGCAGGCGATCGAATTGATGGATGAAGCAAAAGCATTTGCGGAAGCCAATAATATTCCTACGGCAAACCTGTTGCTCAGTGAAGTTGGGCTTCGCTTGTCTGCGGGTGATGGACCGGGATTCCAGAATGCAGTGGAAACGTTGTCACGCCAATATGGAAATGAGCCGGAAGTGATGGCCAAATTGCAGCAGACCCTCATGGCCTATGGCCTGATCAGCCCCGATGGTACTCCGCGGCAAGCACCAGGTGCTCCCGGGCCGGCTGCTGAACAAGGTGGCGGTGGAGGCGAGTTGTGGACACCTGAGAGCGGTGCCCCCGCGCCAGAAAGCGGTGGTGGTGGCGGTGGCAAACTCTGGGTTCCAGGAATGGATTGAGTCGAGTATGCCAGCTTTGCCTTCACCTGAACCAATTGACGGTCATCCCTCTCCGTTGCTGAAAAATGAAAATGCTGTGGATGAGAACGACCAGCACTTCATGGAGATGGCAATTCAGATAGCCAAGCGGGGTTTGGGCAAGGTCGAGCCGAATCCGATGGTGGGTTGCGTGCTGGTGCGTGACGGAATTGTCATTGGACAAGGCTTCCACCAAAAGTTCGGAGGACCTCACGCCGAGGTGGAAGCCCTGCGATCACTCGAGTCAACGCAGCAAGCGAAAGACGCAACGGCCTACGTCTCGCTGGAGCCCTGTTGTCATCACGGTAAAACACCTCCGTGCGCCAAAGCATTGGTAGATGCAGGGGTCGCGCGGGTGGTGGTCGGCATGGCTGATCCGTTTCCCAAGGTTGCCGGAGGTGGGTTGAAGTACCTGCACGCCGCTGGCGTGGTGACAACCGTTGGCGTGATGCAGGCGGAGGCAGAGGAACTCAATGCACCCTATCTCAAACTCGTGCGTGATGGACGCCCATGGGTGATCGCCAAGTGGGCAATGACCTTGGATGGGCGGATTGCGACTGCCAGCGGGCAGAGTCAGTGGATCACTGGTCAGCAGGCTCGTCAGGAAGTGCACCGACTGAGGGCAAGGGTGGATGGGATCGCTGTTGGGATGGGAACCGTTGTTGCGGATGACCCCATGCTGACGGCGAGGGGAAAAGAAGAGCATCAGGTTCCGTCACGTGTTGCAGAACGATTCGTTTTTTGCCGGCATCGTTTACCCTCGCTCGATTCAAAGATTGTTCGTTCGGCTTGTGATGTTCCCGTGACGTTGCTGGTGGGTTCGGACGTCGATTCTGCGCAGCTTGATCAACTCCAACGGGCTGGCGTCAAGTCGATTTCCCTTGTGAATTCAAAGTCCAATGAGATGGTCATCGAGACGCTGCAGCGATTGGGGCAACAGCGAATGACCAATCTAATGTTGGAAGGTGGGGCAGAACTGCTTGCTAGCTTTTTTGCAGCTGATCGAATTGATGAGTGTCATGTTTATCTCGGTCCAAAATTGTTTGGCGGACAGGCTGCAAAAGGCCCCATTGGGGGCGTTGGAATCGACCAAATCACCGATGCAGTGCCGTTTCGGTTGGTCTCGCTGGAACCCTTGGGGAATGACCTGCGAGCAGTCTACCGGCGGGATCTTTGCGAAGACTGAACGATCAAATAATCTTCTCTTCATTTAGAACGCCTTTTCTGACGATAAAACCTCTGGATTCGTCGGCCTGCCCGATGAGGGGCGGCCTACGCGTCCACCGTAATCAAACTGACCACAATCGAGGGTTCGCCTTGAGACGTTAACGATTAGCTGGAAACAAGCTTGCCGCACACTGTCTGCGATCAGCCGCACTGATCATCACGTGAACCCAACCAATCCATGAAAAGCATGGGACCCGAGAGATTCGGGGAAGGAGAGGGTTCAGGGATGAGGTGGAGTTTCATGCTAGCCGTAATCGGCTTGTCCATCACGGACGTGGAGTCTTTTGCACAAAGACAGCCCGCAGGTGAGCGTCTTTCTTTGACGCGTTCAGGATCCTTTGATCCCTGCTTTCTGTCTACGACCGAACTGGTCCGGTTTCAATTCATTCAGGGCCGGCTCTGTTTGAACTGTCCGCAACATAGGAAGGGAACTCAGAGTCGTGATGAGCCGGGGCTGCATGAAAGCATCGCGGTGACGTCAGAACAGGGAATCCCATCCTTGCATTATGTGTTTCAAACGGCGGAACAACACCTCACTTTGAACGTCCAGCATGCTGGGAAAGTTCGCTTGGAATCGCAATGCCTCCAAACAGGAGAACGTGTCATCTTGGAACAGCCTGCTATTGGAATGGTCCGATGCTTTCGAACTGGTTCCAGATGGAGTGACCAGTTTGAGGGTTCAACGCTGTTGCATGTGCGACAACAGGATCCAGATGGATTTGATCAGCATTTTGGACCACTGATCTCGTGTCTGTTGCGTGGGAGATCACTGAGTGCGATCACGCGTGAAACCAGCCTTGCGATGCTCGCACAGGCCCGCAGAGGGGGGACTCCAACGTGCGTGCAGATCGAATCAATGATTGATTTGTTGTCTGCCCCGACTGTCGCTCAACGCTCACATGCGCATCGTCAATTGCTCAAATGGGGCACCCCGGTTATCCCCGTCCTGCAGGCTTTGACCAGTGACGAGCTTGATGCTGAACAGAGGGCAAGATTAGGTGATATACGATTTCGATTGTGGAGCTGCCTGGATGACACTCCGGCGTCATTGGCCAAATTACTCGTAAACGACAAATCTTATTGGGAAGTGATTGTCCATCAGTTGAACGAAGAACAAGTCCGGTTGGCTGACCGGCATCTCGTGCATTTCGGGGTGTCCCCGCTTGCCCCGGTGACGACTGCTGAGCACCGAGTTGCTGCGACCCCGGAAACTAACTTGAGGTAAACCGATTGTGTTCATTCTGTCATGTGAGCGCTACCAGTGAGGATCTTACAGTTGCAGGACATCATTCATTTGGGCTGCGATGTCTTTGAGTCTTGATTGGTCTCCACCCTTCACTTCTGCCGTCGCCCAACCCTGATAGTTGATCCTCGTAAGTTGCTCCCTCACTTTTTTCCAGTCAATGCTGCCAGACCCGAGCGGTTGTCGGAATCCATTTCGCATCCCCTCATTCATTGCAATCTTCAAGTCGTATTCTTTGATGTCGAGTTTCTTGATTCTGGAACCAAGAACCTCGATCCAGTGCTGAGGCCATCCCCATCGGACTACGTTCCCAACATCAAAGTAGGCACCGACCATTGGGCTGTTGATTTCATCAATGTATCTGGCCATTGCAACAGGATCGATCAGAAACGTGGCCCACACATTTTCCAGCAGGATCATGATCTGCTTTTCTTCTGCCCGTGAGGTGGCTGCCTGAATGGTTCGTTGGGTTTGCTGGTAGTTTTCGAAGTAGCCGATGTTTTGGTTGTACGGCACCACATGCAGCACCGAGTTTGCACCCAGGTACTTGGCCTGATCGATTGCTTCCTTGAGTCTCGGGTTGCTGGAATGAATGACGCCATGAATCGGCAAGCCGGTTTTTTGACTGGCATCACGATAGGCATCGACCAACGCTCTGTTCTTTTCACCTAAAGCAACGCGGGTTTCGATTCCATCAAAACCCAAGTCCTTGACCAGCTGAAACTTGTCTTTGACGCTTAGCGTGCCAGTCACCATGTGATACTTGACCGCTTTCTTGATGCTGTCATTGTTCGCAGCGGACGCGACGATCCTGGTGGTCGATGCGACGTTCAATGCGCAGCAAGCAAAGACGAAATTGCGACGTTTCATGGTTGAATCCAAAGCCTTGGAAATGGATAAGTCGGCCAATATACACCTGTGGTCTCAGCATTGCCGGGTCGCACAGTTTGCCCACAGGAATTTTGGTCATGTCGGATGGTCGATTGTTCCCGTAGAATCACGATAGGAGCGATAGAATGTATGTTGATGTTGATGTTGATGTTGAGATAGTTCGTTGCATCGGATAACAATCATGAATCGTGTTTTGAACGAAGAATTCGACTGGCAGCGTTGCCCGGAAGTCGGGCGGTTGTTGGCGAAGCGGGTTGACCAGGTTGTAAGCGATATTCCTTTTGCGTCCCGCTTGCGACAGCGAATGTTGGATGAAACAGGCACCCGGTTGATCGACTGGGTGGATCATCTATGTCTCCCCGTCAGCGATCCACTGTACCCGAGAATTGAGGAAATGGGGTACTCCAGATCGGTGCTGGATGCAGACAAAGAACTCTGGCGACATCCGCGAGCCTTGGTGCCTGCGATCCGTATTCGAGAGCAGACCACCACTGATGTCTGTCTCAACGTGGGTTCTGTCGCGGAGTTCATCGAGGCACAACAGCTCGATGAGATCCCCGTTGCGGGCAGTTCGGAAGCGAATTTGAGGTCGGCGATCATTTCACAAGCGGGTAACTGCCGCCTGACGGTGATCGAGCGGCATGGCGTCTCGGGGTTTCAAGAAGAAACCGTTTCCGCAGAAATCATGCGTGCTTTGGCGAAGCACCGTGCTGCGTTTTTCAAACGCCAACGGGTGTTCATGGGCAACGGCTGCCAGTACGACGAATTAGCCGGCTTTGAACATGCACGGATGTTGATTGACTCGGCGATTGATGATCTTGGTGTCAATCGCGCGTGTGATCTGTTTTTTGAGGCTGAGCGGTGTTACTGGGAAGGTCGCAATCACGCCGCGCAAGTTCAAAAGAAGCGTCAGGATCGACTTGGGCTCGGGTGGGCGAATCACGATCATCATACCTACCGAAGCAGCCGTGAATGTTTTGCCGCATTGGTGGGTTTGTTGGAACGTCTTGGATTTTCCTGCAGAGAACGGTTTTATGGTGGAGCGGAAGCGGGCTGGGGCGCTCAGGTCTTGGAACAAACACAGGCGGGAATTGTGATTTTTGCAGATGTTGATTTGTCGCCGGATGAGGTGACGGGAGATTTTGCACATCAAGGCCTGGCACCACGCGACGAATTGGGCACGGTAGGCTTGTGGTGCAAATTGCATGGTGAAGCAATCATGGCAGCAGGCATGCACCATCTGG
>PKCN01000053.1 GCA_002862205.1 Planctomycetaceae bacterium
AGAGCGACCGCTGACAAGCTAGCGACAGACATCTCTGCAAAACACTGGGAAGAACTGCCAGCGGTCGTTGTGGGCCCGCGCGCGAGCCAGTGTGTCACGCACTGCTGCAGGGGAGGATATGCCTTGAGCTTTGGTTTAAGCCGGTTCATTGTTTGGAGATTGGCGGGCCCAGGGGGATGCTGTGGTTGGATGCTGTGGTTCATTGTGAACAGGTGCAGGTTGCGGTATCTTGGGGAGTGAGCTTCGCAAGGTTCTCAACCACTCAGGCCATGTTTTGCAGTAGCGATTAACGCTGTCTCGCTTCAGGTGGGTTGGCCGAGCTGGCAGGCGAGCTGTGATGTTTTTTCGATGTAGTGCCCTTTTACAGAAAACGAGATCGTGATGGCCAAGTTGATGTTTGCAATATTGTTGTTGCTGATCGCGGTTACGTTGGGATGCCTACCTTCGCCCAGTGCGGATAATTCCAGCGTCCAGCCGAAGGATTCTACCACCCCGGGAGTTACTTCTGCAGAAGCCACGCCACGCGAGACGATTGGGAAGACCACTCAGAATGTGATGGTGTTGAAAGAGGCGTTGGAGAAAGGAGGAGTTTTAGCCGCGAAAGGTGCCACAACTTCGAATCCACTTCTTGCCAGTGCGGCAGCGTATCGCACCTCGGTTGCCACGATTGGGGCGATGGCGGTGGACAAAGCAATCCAGCTCAGGAATGCGCAAAGTATTCGTGATCCAAAACCATTGAATCACGAAGTGTTCATGAAAGAGATCATTCGAAAAGGGCGTGGTGATGGGATCTGGTTGCCAATGTTGCCGTACTACCAGGAGTACGCATGGGACGAGAAAAACCAAAAACTGGTCGTCGTTGATTTTCCTGCCAGAAAAGAAGAGCGAGCCAAGCAGCGTTAAAGACGAAGCGAGCTTGGATCTCGTTTGAATGCCCATTGCAGACCCGGTCGAAAACCGCCCAAGAGAAACCGCCCGATTTCCGGTCAGCCATGGGTTAGAAACGCTTTCTGCTGGCGTTCAGGGAGACGGGGGATTGGTGATGGGGTTTAGGGTGATGGGGTCATGTATTTGGCGATCATTGCAGACAACGATCCAAGCCGTACGGCCAGTTCATCCGTACTGCCAGTTCATCCGTACTGCCAGTTCATCCGTACTGCCAGTTCATCCGTACTGCCAGTTCATCCGTACTGCCAGTTCATTGGAGGAGCGAAAACGTAAGGATCGCTCTTCTTGTGATCTGAGCGTCGCTCAGCGGTTTTCGGCATAACAGATCTGCAAGATCGTCGACCGGCTGCTTTGCCTCTTCGACAAGGGTCGCGGCTGCCTGTTCCAGCATCGCGACCGATGGCACTGCTCCGCTGAGCGAACTGGCGATACGCAGGGATCCAATGTCATTGCCATCGGTGGGAAGACCAATGCAGGAATCCCAATCCAGAGGGGACTTGCCCGGCAGATCAAAAAATCCGATTGCATTGAGGTGAACGACATCACCGGGTTGGTGTCGTTTTACATTTTCAAACGCAACACTTTCTTCGGTCGGCTCTTCACCAAACCGCTCGATCCGGACGTGCCGGATATCCAGTACCGTACTGCGTGATTCGACACTTTGGGTCACGTAGAACCCATGGGGGACGTTCAGGTCACGCAATGCACGGCATGCGCCCAAAGTGAGTGCATTGGATTCTTCACGGGTGTAGTCGTGTGCAGGCGCGACCGCAATCATGATCCAGCCACCATCCTCCCGCAAAAGACCACATGAAATATCGAATACTTCTTTTACGTCGGGGTGGAGTCGGCACGATTCCTCCTCCCAATACTGGACAGCCTTCTGCACTTTCTCGGTCGGACTGCTGTCGGTCCCCATCAACACACTTCCCCCGCGGTGAGAACCAGGTCCGTCAAGCTGTGGTGATGGGCTGTCGAGCGAAGGTGTTTCCATGATGTCAATACTTGCGTAGCGGTTAAAACGGTTTCACCGACTGTAAGGACGCAGTTGCCTGATTGCGTCTTGGCGGGGCTGTTGCCCAACAGAGTCGGCTTGAGATGATGAAATCTGCATCGTTCAACTGGTTTAGGAGAGCAGTGTTGCGCACCATGCATGAATACTCAGTGGTAGGACGCTTGGAATCAAGCGTCACCTGTTCAATTTGAACATGCCGTTTGAGGGGGGAAACGGTCATGGTGGTTGTGTCGAAATTACAACTGGTTTGTGCACCCGGGGGGAAGCCGACTGGAGAATTCATGGCAAGTCATGTCTGTCTCCGTTGAATGGTGTGGCTGGGGTAGGGCACCATGACGGGGCGTGTGTTCCAGGCTTTGAGAACGGGGGCGGGGTGATTCCACTTGTGTTTCTGGCCACATATGTTTCTGGCCACTTATGTTTCTGGCCACTTGGGGAATCAGATTTCTTGACCCTACGGTGTAGGGCTGTAAAGGCGTTCAGAGCCGGGAATCATTGGTCTTGTAGCCTGGGTTTGCCGTATTTTGCCAATAAACGGCCCTGTTCCGACATCATCTCTTTTTGTGTGATGTTTTGATCGATAAAGACAATCAGGTGCTCGTCTTCGATTCTGGACAGTTTTACTCGCGTGCCAATTTCTTTGCCTGTACTCAGCCTCAGCACAGCCTCTGTCCAGAGGTCACCAGAAAGAGAAGTGCCGTTGGCCTCCAGACGTGCGCTTTTCTCCGCCAACTCGATGACGTTGTAATCTTCCAACTCGGTTATCAAACACGGTTGCTCTTCAATCGGAAAGCGAAGGCGGAACAGGGTTCGTCGATTTGCATCAGGTTCGGACATGATTGAGCAGATTGTTTCGAGGGAGCATGCCGGGCCACAACCTACCTCGCAACTGCAACCCGGCAGCTTTGCGAAGGAGGATTGAATCTTCGACCTTCGGTGACAACAACGCTTTTGTCAAGTGAATTTTGTTACCGGTTGCGCTTGTCGAAGTCAGTTGCAGCAGGCCGAAGCGAGATGGGATCACCAGACGTGGCGTTGGACTTCTCTGCCAAAGTATGTCATCTGCGTCATGATGCGGAGAGGCATAGGCATCCTGCAAAGAGACCGTGAGGCTTGGGCAGGCAAGGGTAAAAGCAACTGTCTTGGCAAACAGCGACTTGTGAAGCTATCACAATTTGGTATCAGCAGTTTGGTACAGCAGTTTGGTATCACGGCCCGGTGAGTATTCACTTGCAGCGAGTCCACGACATCGGGGCGTTGCGTCTTTGCGGCAACGGCAGTCGCGGGGTTTCAAGGGTGTCCGCAGCCGCAGTCGAATTCGCGAAGATCGGTGGCGTCCAATCCCAGGGTTACGCTCACACCGGATTCGCCTGCGGGTTTTGCGATTTCAAAACCGGCTTGATAGGCCGCGACGATCAGTGCGCCATTGCAAATCTTTTGACCAGCCCAGTTTTCGACGACATGTTTCACCCAAAAACTGCTGAATTGTGGGGGGTGTGCGACGGTTGCCCTGCTGAGCCATTGTCGGCAAAGATCAATCTCCTTCTGGGGGATCCTTGTGTCCACATCATCAACGGTGTTGGAGGTCACAATTCCCAGCGGACCGATTTGCAGTTTTTGCTGTTCGTTCGTGGTGACGGTGTGGCTCACGATGCTATCTGGTGTCAGGGGTGTGAGATGCGATCCCTTGTCTGCCCATGGTCGAATGAACTCGCTGGAAACTTGGGGGGCACGAGCATGCGACGTGACGCAGGGTGAGGCTAGAACGACTTTGATTTATGTTCAAGGATGCCTGCTTTGTCTCGGTGTTGAATCAATTGTGCAATGATGCTGAATGAGATTTCCGCAGGTGTGTTGTTTCCCATGGGGATTCCAATGGGACACAAGAAGGAGTTCTGTTTTTCCAGCGGGATGTCATGGGCAGTCAGTTCACGTCTGAGAACACGTGCTTTCTGGTTGCTGCCGATCACACCGATGTAGGGAGCATCTCGGGTAGCAAGGAGTCTAATCAACACAGGAAGGTCCGTCGCGTGGCCCTTGCTGATCAACACGAAGAAGGTATTCGGTGGAAAGCTCTGAACAAGACTGCTGGGGTCTTCCGGAGTGAACTTGTGTAGTTTTGGGTGTTCGGGAAGTTTTGACATCCACTCCGCACGGGAATCGATGCAAGTGACGCGGCAGTGCAGTTTGACGAGCATCGGGATCAAGACTTGGGCGACGTGCCCGGCTCCGAATACTGCGATATTCCACTCGCCTTTGTTGTGGACTTCAAAGAACAGTTTGACCTCACCGCCGCAAGTCATCCCGATGTCGGTTTGCAAGTTCCATGTGACCAGTTTGCAAGTCGTGCCGCGATTGGCCAGAAGTGCTTCTTGCGCGTAATTGATGGCGGCTGCCTCAATTTTGCCCCCTCCCACGGTACCCCATTCCAGTCCGTTTGCCGTAATCAGAGCCTTGGCGCCCGTGATCTGCGGGGCACTACCGCGAATCTCGAGTAAAGTCACCGTAACAAAAGGTGTATCGAGCTCGATCAGCTTGCTAAGTTTACGGCTATGTTGGACGACATCAAATGTCATCAGAGCGACACCTTCGAATTGGGAACCCATTTTGACTCTTTGCCCACTGCGATCCTACGCGATTCTACCAGCCGCTGGAAGAAGTCGACGTATGGGGGAGCCAAAACTTCTGCTGCCATGGGGGGAACACAGAGTCATCGATCAGGTCCTGATGTCGTGGACTCAAAGTGTTGTTGACGAAGTGGTACTGGTTGTTCGCAAAAAAGATACGGCGTTGAGGCTCGCATGCGAGAAATGGCCGGTGACGGTGGTCACGCCACTGCTTGATCCAGAAGACATGAAAGCGTCTGTGATTGCTGGCTTGCAATGGTTGCAGCAGCATGCGAATCCATCAGAGTGTGATGGGTGTTTCGTGTGCCCAGCAGATGTGCCCGGAATATCGCCTGAGCTGATTGATTGCTTAATGGCATGCTATCGGCGTCGTGAAGGGGAAGCCACTGACGAACTGTGCCCTCCACTCGTGGTTCCCAGGTTTGGGGATCGGCCAGGCCACCCATCGCTCTTCTCTTGGATGACGACCAGAGAAATTCCATCACTCCCCGAGAGGGTGGGGCTGAATCATCTGGTTGAGCAACTTACCAAGCGTTACGTTGAGTTCCCGGCTGAGGCGAGATTGCCAGACATGGACACCCCTCAGGAATATCAGGATTTGCGGGATGGTGGTGAATAGGGTCACTTCGGGATTCCCCCTCCACTCCTCCCAAAAAACTTGGAATGATCATGATTTTGGCAGCGTTTGGTTCAACAGCGTTTGGTTCGGCGATTCTTTGTTAACGTCACGAAGGTGCCTGCCAGATTGCCATGGCTGGTTTGAGGTCTTCTGCACAGATTGACATTTGATGATGGGTTGGGTCGACAGATGTGGTAATTTAATCGTCAATCGCCTGGCGAATGAAAGCGAATCAACAAATCGTCTGTTTGGGGAGAGGACGGAGTCATGACATCCATCAATGTGAACGGTGAAAAAAGAGAACTACGGGATGTGTCTGACGACACGCCGCTGCTCTGGGTTTTGCGAGATCAGTTGGGCTTGACGGGTACCAAGTACGGATGTGGCGTTTCTGAGTGCGGGGTTTGCACCGTCCATCTCGATGGAGACGCAGTTCAATCCTGTGTGACGACGGTTGGCGAGGTTGGGGACAGCGTGGTGACCACGATTGAGGGGTTATCCGAAGACGGGGATCACCCGGTTCAGAATGCATGGCGAGAGCACGGCGTTCCACAGTGTGGGTACTGCCAGGTAGGGCAGATGATGATGGCCGCAGCCATGTTGAAGTCAAATGCTAACCCATCGGATGAAGACATCGAAAGCGAGATGTGGAACATTTGCAGGTGTGGGACTTACCCACGGATACGCGCCGCCATCAAAACCGCCGCAAAGGAGATGCAAAAGTGAATGCGATTTCAAAAAGCGGCATGGACGGAACGAATCGTCGAGGTTTTCTGTCCACAATCTCAAGTGGGTCCCTCGTGTTGATGGCACGCGTTTCCAACGCACAGGACGTCGAAGTTGCTGATGCGGCAGGCGGTGATGTCGATGCCTTTGCACCTGACTTGTTTGTCTCAATTGCTTCCAGTGGTGTCGTTACTATTTTAGCGCACCGCAGTGAAATGGGTACAGGAATCCGCACAGGCCTGCCGCGGATCGTTGCCGATGAGTTGGAAGCCGATTGGGATCAAGTGGTCATCCAACAGGCTGTTGGTGATAAACGGCTTGGATCCCAGAATACCGATGGTTCCAACAGCATCCGTCACTTCTTCAAAAGAATGCGTGTTGCCGGTGCAACCGCTCGAACCATGCTTGAGCAAGCGGCGGCTGCCAGGTGGAATGTCGACGCCAGTGATTGTCACGGTAAAAATCACCGGGTTGTTCACGCCGAAAGCGGGCAGTCTTTGCCGTACGGGGAATTGGTAGAGTCAGCACGTACGCTCAAAATTCCATCAGCCGACACACTTCAGATGAAGCCACCGAGTGATTGGCGTTACATCGGAAAAGATGTTCCGATCACTGACTTGGATGCAATCTTGACCGGGAAAGCCGAGTATGGCATCGATGCCCGAATGGACAATCAGTTGTTCGCCGTGATTGCCCGCCCGCCAGTTGTGGGTGGCAAAGTCGATCGTCTTGATTCGACTCAGACGCGAAAAGTCGCGGGGGTGCGTGATGTTGTTGAGATAGACAGGTTCAAAGGGGCACCCATGTTTCAGCCACTGGGCGGTGTCGCGGTTTGTGCTGATAGCACGTGGGCGGCTTGGCAGGGACGCGATTTGCTGAAGATCAGCTGGGAAGATGGCCCCAATGCCGATTATGATACCGAGACCTATGCGGACCAATTGGCCGAAGCTGCCAATAAGCCTGGCAAGGTTTGGAGAAATGCCGGTGACGCCAAAGGTGTGATTGCGGACTCCGACACAGTGCTGAAGGCAGACTATAGCGTGCCGCATCTATCTCACGCGCCCATGGAGACACCTTGTGCCGTTGCGGATGTCAAAACCGATTCAGGGAAAGTTGTTTCCTGTGTTTTGAAAGCGGCAACCCAGAACCCGCAAGCGGTGCAGCAGGCGGTGGCGGCGGCTCTTGGGATTCCCGAGAACGAAGTGGTGGTCCATGTGACGTTGTTGGGGTCCGGATTCGGGCGAAAGAGTAAGCCGGATTACTGTGTCGAAGCAGCGCTGTTGTCAAAGAAATTGGCACGACCTGTCCATGTGACATGGACGCGCGAAGATGATATTCAGCACGATTATTATCACACCATGTCCCATGTTCATGTCGAAGCTGCGGTTGGTGCAGATGGAATGCCCACAGCATGGTTGCAGCGTGCTGCGTTCCCGTCCATCTCGTCGTTGTTCAGCGAAGGAGCTGAGGATGCGGCGGGCTTTGAAATTGAAATGGGGCTGCAGGATTTGCCACATGATGTGCCGAATATCCGCGTCGAAAGTGGGAAGGCCAAGGCTCATACACGCATCGGCTGGCTGAGGTCAGTGAATCACATCCCTCACAACTTTGCAGTCAGCTCGTTTACAGACGAATTGGCTCACCGGGCCAAGCGGGATCCGTTTGAGTACTTGATGGCTATTCTCGGTGAGGAGCGATTGCTGGATTTGAAAGCTGCCGGGCTCTCCAACCGTGGTGCCTCTGCCGAAGAGTACCCGTATGACATCGGCAGGCTCAAGCATGTAACCCGACGCGTTGCTGAAATGGCAGAATGGAAACGCCGTTCTTCGTTACCCAAGGGACACGGGTTGGGTATCGCCTGTTGCAGGTCGTTTCTGGGTTATACCGGGCATGTCGTGGAGGTCGAAGTCGACCGTCAGGGAAGCGTGAAGATTCCCAAGGTTTGGGTTGTGCTGGATGCAGGCGTGATCGTGAGCCCCGATCGGGTTTTGGCGCAGGTCGAAGGCGCAGCAAGTATGGCGGCCACCGTTGCCATGTATGGCAAGGTCAGCTTCAAGAAGGGACGCGTCAAACAGTCCAACTTTGATGACTATCGGATCGCAACCATGAAAGATTCCCCGCGGGAAATTGTCACGGAATTGGTCGACTCAGATGCACCACCAGCCGGTGTGGGGGAAACTCCGGTACCATCATTCGCTCCGGCTCTTTGCAATGCTGTTTTTGCCGCGACCGGAAAACGAATTCGATCATTGCCGCTGGCCGACCATGATTTGAGTTGGTCTTGAATGTCAAAAAGGCCAGGGGGAATCAATCCTCGCTGCAAGCTCGGATCAACGGCGTAGTGGGCATGGGGTTTGGCAGATCTGTTGCATGATGATGGCGTTTCGATTACCCCGATGGGAGCGACTTTCTGCAGAAAAGTCTGGTCAACGTGA
>PKCN01000171.1 GCA_002862205.1 Planctomycetaceae bacterium
ACTTTTCTGGCGTGATATCTGACTAGGACAAACCGGATTGAATGTGATTCATCGTTCGTTCTGCCCTAGTCGTGGCAATTTATCTGAAAACCTGATTTACGGATGGGTTTCACAACCGCTGCATTGGACCTAGATAGGTCGTTTCTCAAGCTGCATGTTGAGTGCAAGACCTCGAATTTCGTTGGTCAAAACATCGAAGCTGGCTGGCGTTCCCGCCTCCAGCGTGTTTTCTCCCTTGACCATCGACTCGTAGATCTTGGTACGTCCTTCAACGTCATCACTTTTGACCGTCAACAATTCCTGCAGGATGTAGGCGGCACCATATGCCTCCAACGCCCAAACCTCCATCTCTCCAAAGCGTTGTCCACCAAAGCGGGCTTTACCTCCGAGAGGCTGTTGGGTGATCAGTGAGTATGGTCCGGTACTTCTTGCATGAACCTTGTCATCGACGAGGTGGTGAAGTTTCAACATGTAGATGTAACCAACGGTTGTTTCCTGCTCCATTGGACGTCCGGTTCGGCCATCCCGCAGACGGATCTTTCCATGAGCGGGCAAGCCGGCTTCATCGAGACATTTATTGATGTCACTTTCGGAAGCACCATCAAACACGGGAGTGATCGCCTGGAAACCAAGTTTGGCACCAGCCCAACCCAGATGCGTCTCAAGGATCTGCCCCACATTCATACGACTGGGAACACCAAGTGGATTGAGCATGATCTGGATCGGGGTTCCGTCCGGCAGAAACGGCATGTCCTCAATGGGAAGGATTTTCGCAATCACACCCTTGTTACCGTGGCGTCCCGCCATCTTGTCACCAACACTGATGACACGTTTGGTAGCGATATAAACCTTGACCATCTGCAAGACACCACTGCGAAGTTCATCGCCGCGTTTCATGCTGTTGAGTTTTCGGTCACGAACGTCGATTGAAACTTCGACGTTGCCCCACTGCTGGGTGTATAACCGCTCCACCTCTTTCTTCTTGGCATCGTCTTTGACCTGATCAAGGATGTGTTCGAAGCGGAAAGAGCAGGCCCTTTCGGCAACAAACTTCGGATCCTGACCATCTGCCAAAGGAGTTCCAGTCGCATCCTTGAATTTGATTCCAGCGGCTTCTTCAAGCTCATTGATCAAGGCTTCGAACGTACTTGCAATTTCAACATTGCTTTCGGTCTCGACTTCCTTGAGTTCCTTTTCAAAGACTTTTCGCTCGTCTTCAGAAAGACTCATTCGACGTGAGAACTTCTGGGTATCAATCACGATGCCTTCGATACCCGACGGCACCTCCAACGAGTCGTTCTTCACATCTTCACCAGCACGACCAAAGATGGCGTGCAACAGTTTTTCTTCCGGTGTCAATTCAGTCTTGCTCTTGGGACTGACTTTGCCGACCAGGATATCACCAGGTTTGACATAAGTTCCCGTCTGAACAATTCCAGAATCATCCAGATTACGCAGTGCTTTTTCTGAGACATTCGGGATGTCACGTGTGAATTCTTCGCGGCCCAATTTGGTTTCGCGTATTTCAACATCAAAGTCCTCAATGTGGATTGAGGTATAGGTATCGTTCCTCACCAGTTCTTCACTGATGATGATCGCATCCTCATAGTTGAATCCATCAAAGGACATGAATCCCACCAGAACATTGCGACCCAATGCCAGCTCGCCTTTTCGGGTGGCAGCACCGTCAGCAATGATCTGATTCCGCTCAACCTTGTCACCAAGTTTGATGATGGGTCGCTGATTCAGGCAGGTGCGTTCGTTGAGCCCCTGATACTTTTTCATATCGTAGCGGTCGCTACCGATTTCGATTCGTGTGGAATCGCAGTAAGTGACCGTTCCTTTGCGTTTGGCACGAACGACCATGGCACTGTTACGCGCCACTTCCCGCTCCATGCCCGTCCCCACAATCGGTGGTTCAGCAACCAGCAGCGGCACGGCTTGCCGCTGCATGTTGGATCCCATCAACGCACGGTTTGCATCATCGTGCTCCAGGAAAGGAATCAGTCCAGCAGAGACCCCTACCATCTGGGCCGGTGCAACGTCCATGTAGTCAACCTGTTCGGGTTGAACAATCTCGAAGTCACTTCGGAAACGGGCGATCATGTTGGGGCCTGCCACCAGGTCGCCATTCCTGACCTCAGTGTCGGCAGGAGCTACGTAGGACTCGCTCTCTTCGTCAGCACGCAACCAAACCGTTTCTTCGGTAACCTTACCGTCCTTGATCCGACGATACGGAGTGATCAGGAAACCATAATCATCAACGCCGGCATAAATCGCCAACGAACTGATCAGACCAATGTTGGTACCCTCGGGAGTCTCAATCGGACAGATTCGACCGTAGTGTGAAATATGAACATCACGCACTTCGAAGCCCGCACGTTTCCGGTTCAAACCTCCCGGTCCCAATGCTGAAAGACGACGTTCGTGAGTCAACTGGCTCAGTGGGTTGGTCTGGTCAACGACCTGCGAGAGTTCTCCCCGCCCGAAGAAATAGTCGATGGCAGCGGAGACACTTTTCGGATTGATCAGCGACCGCGGCGTCATGTCCGTGGCGTCCTTGATGCTCATTCGCTCCTGGACGGTACGTCGCAGCTTCAAGAAGCCTTTCCTCAACTCTTCGCTGGCCAACTCATCGATGGTTCGCAGACGGCGATTACCAAGATGGTCAATATCATCGATCTCGGCATCGCTATCAGTATCAAACAGATCGATCAGGTACCGAATGGCCGAGATCATGTCTTCAGGACGAAGCGTCATCTCGGACTCTTTGGCGTCCAATGCCAGCTTCCGATTCAAACGGAAACGACCGACTTTCCCCAACCGATACCGGTTCTCATCGTAGAACTTCTCGGTGAACAGGGTACGCGCCTTCTCAAGCTGCGGCGGGTTACCGGGACGAAGCCGCTGATAAATTCTCAGCAGTGCTTCCTCGTGGCTGGCGGTGTTGTCTTCGGCCAACGTATTGAAGATCAAAGGAATCTTCGGAGACTCCATCGCTTCGATGCTTTTCACAGCGGCGGTGCAAATGGTCTCGGAGATATCTTTGGTGATCCGATGCCCAGCCTCGACAATGATCTCGCCGGCACGCTCAGAATCACTCGGGTAGACGACATCATCCACGGCGATCATGCCCTCGATCTTGCTAGCACTACGGCCGCCACTGATCTTGACCGTCCCCGTTGTGTAGAAAGCGTTCAACAGATCGGCGTCCGTTGAGAGGCTGGGGTCCATGGCACGCAACAGCGTGGTCGCCGCAAACTTGCCGCTCTGGTCAATCCGGACGGTCATCGCATCTTTCTTGGTGACATTGACCTCAATCCACGAGCCACGTTCCGGGATCACGCGACAGCTGGGAAGCTTGCGGTCGGTGGTGGTGTCCTGCTCGAGCACAAAGTCAACACCCGGACTGCGGTGCAGCTGGCTGACAACAACACGCTCAGCTCCGTTGATGATGAACTCACCACCGCCCATCATGATCGGAAGGTCGCCGAGATAAACCTCTTCTTCGTGCGGCTCCTCACGATTCAGCCGCAGCCAAATCCGTAGGGGACGACCATAGGTAAGACGTAACTGTCGGCATTCCTGACTGGTGTAGCGAGGTTTGCCGAGTTCGTAATGCAGATACTCGAGCGTGGTATTCCCGTCATAACTGCTGATCGGAAAGATCTCGCGGAGTACGGACTCCAAACCCTGCGCATCGCGATGCTTCGAATCCGTATCTGCCTGAAGAAAGGCTGCGTAGGAAACCGTTTGCAGCGCAGTAAGATCGGGAAGCTCGAAAGTGCCGAGACCGGTTCCGAAGTGTCGGACCGTGGTCGGCTCAAGTCGACGTTGACTCGTGGTTGCCATCGTTTGGGAAAGCTCCTTGGAAAGCCAAATGGTTTGTTCAGGCCCGCGTCAAATAACGCGGACCGGGACAGCGGCAATGGTTGCACGTTCAGCGCACACCTGTCACTCAAAGCTTGTAATGAGTGGGGAGGACGAAAGTTCTACCGATTCCTGTCGCGGCGTTCCGGGGCGGCGAGCGGGAGAATTGGGAGTAGAGAAAGAGGCTGAACGCAACATTGGGCCGATGATCACTCTGGAAAATTAACAGATCGCCCAATTTCCGAAAAGGGCAACTCTCAAGATCTGGCCCGAATAATGCACTGGTCCTCGAACAACCGCTTTTCGCGGCATCCGATTGACTTACCAAGCCGCGTAGGACAGCACGCTTGCAACCTGAGCGAACATCCCAAAAAAATTCCAATTTTTATCGCCAACAGGGAAATGGATTCACCTTAAAACAACTCAGAGGAAGAATGATTCCCCTAGCGGAGAAAAAAATTTTGTTTCCCGGCCATATCCCCGGCTCCCCGTCTCCCCGAAAAGCCGGCTCCACCCCAACTTTCACAAAATCCCTCGCGTTCGGAGTCCCTCTTAAAATAATCTTTCACATTCCCACCCTGAGCTGTCACCTCAACTTGGAAACGACGCGTCCGACGCCTGCATGCAAAGCTGAACCCACAGAAATCCGAAAACAAGCGAGTCCCCGATCACTTTTAAGCCATCCCGCCCGTGGCTTTGCGTTTCAACCACTGCTGATGCTTCCCGCAACAAGGGGGCTTCAGCTTGACTATCCCTGCACACGTCGGCAAGGCATGACTCGGTCTGGGTGCCATGCCCGCCTGGCTTTGCTGTGATGCCAAATACGCTGTCATGCCAAATGCATTAGGCGTGCCAAATATCCACTTCTGTTGGGCACTGGAGTCGACCCAACTCACCCAGAGCTGTTGCTGCTGTATCGTTACAGCTACAGCTGCAGAGGTACGCACAACAAGTTCCGAGCGGAGCCTCGTAATCAATCCAACCAATCCTCCTCCCGATTCCAACCGAACAGTTCATGAATGTATCTGATTTTCTGGAAACCCATTTTCGCCATTTCAATGCCCGAGAACTGGTTTCGGCAGCCCGTTCGTACCGCGAATTTGTTTCAGAATCAGAGCGTGGCCAAATGATGGTCACGTTGGCTGGTGCGATGAGCACCGGCGAACTGGGGATCTCACTGGCGGAAATGATTCGGCAGGGGAAAGTCCACGCCATCACCTGCACAGCTGCCAATCTCGAAGAAGACATCTTCAACCTGGTCGCGAATGGCGAGTACCAGATCGTCGAAAACTGGCGTGCTCTTTCTGCTGCCGACGAAATTCGACTTCGCGATGACGGTTTCAATCGCGTGACTGACACTTGCATCCCCGAAACAGTCATGCGACACATCGAGGGTCGCCTACTGAAGCGTTGGCAGGAAGCAGCCCACGCAGGAACACCTCGTTTCCCGGTGGACTACATGTTTGATCTTCTTGAAGACGAGGACCTGGTACAGCACTACCAGATTCCGCGAGCACACAGCTGGCTTGCTGCTGCCAAGGACATGGGGATTCCTGTGTTTGTTCCAGGTTTTGAGGATTCAACGTTGGGGAACATATATACGGCCCGGGTCATCGAAGGTGTGGTTCCAAATCATCAGGCATTTGCGACAGGAACGATGCAAATGGAGCGTCTGGCCAACTGGTATCAGGAACAGGCCAGCAAGGGGCCCATTGGTTTCTTTCAAATTGGGGGTGGTATCGCAGGCGACTTTCCAATCTGCGTTGTCCCCATGTTGATCCAGGACCTGAAACAGGATGTTCCGTTCTGGAGCTACTTTTGTCAGATCAGCGATGCTGTCACCAGCTACGGAGGCTATAGCGGCGCCGTCCCGAATGAAAAAATCACTTGGTACAAACTTTCCGAAGCGGCGCCAAAATTCATGATCCAGAGTGATGCGTCCATCGTCGCTCCGCTAATCTTTGCCTATGTCCTGGGCTGGTAAAATCGTTGATCACAGCAGGCTCAACCGGCAGGTGCCCCAGCGGCCCGCCGTACGATCAAACAGCATTACTTTTTGCGGATGGAATCCCTGACAATCTGGAGCAACACGTCGTGACACCCTATCAACGAGCCCTCAGGAAACCGCTGCACGGGCAACGAACACATGCGGGCATTGCAAACCGGCACAAGTCAGCAGGCAATACCGCAAGCAAGTTAATCACTCGCCGCAACACGTTGAGATCCATCATGATGGCCGGTGCTTGGGTGACCACGAAAAGACTACCGGCTGGACCATGGGAGGAAAGCCACGTTGGAAAGTTGTGGACAGGGCAACCACTCATCAAATCAATCACCCAACAGACATTGTGGAAGAACCGCGATGGCAAGGGCACAACCTGGTTCCACCCTCGCGCCTGTATGCTACCATCAGATCCCCATTCCACCGACAAACGAACCATGGCGTTGATGCTTCTGCAGGAAATCGGAGGCTCTGATTATTTTGGACAGGTTCACGCAAGTGAATCAAAAGACATGGGCAAAAGCTGGAGTGTTCCCCGACCGATTGATTCGCTGGGACGCGATCCGGTTGCAGGCAAACCGGGACTGCAAGCCGGTGTCTGCGACGTCACGCCCCAGTACCATTCAGCCACGGACACCACTCTTGCACTGGGTCATGTCGTGTTTTATCGCGGCCCGAAGTTCGCAACCAAAGATCAACTGTCACGCTTCCCGGTCTACGCCGTTCGTCGTCGTGATGGTTCGTGGTCAGAACGGAAGCGACTGGAATGGGATGACCCTCGTGGCTCCTTCATCTATTCCAATAACTGCGGTCAACGTGTCGTCATGCCCAATGGTGACATCATGATGTCTTTTACCTTTGGTTCCGAATCACAAAACCGCATGGTCGCAGGCGTGCGCTGCACATTCGACGGCGAAACACTTCGAGTAGCTGAGGTCGGAAAACCACTGAGCAACCCGGTAGGTCGAGGCCTGCTGGAACCCTCGGTCACTCACTTCAAACAACAGTTCCTGATGACCATACGAGCCGAAGATGGTCATGGTTACGTTGCTGTCAGCAAAGATGGAATCGACTACGAACCTCAACACGCCTGGTGCTGGGATGACGGCAAAGAGATCGGTATGTCGACAACCCAGCAACATTGGGTCACACGCGACGATGCACTGTTTCTGGTTTACACGCGACAAGACGCAATCAACCAGAATGTCGTTCGCTGGCGGGCACCCCTGTGGATTGCACGAGTCGATCCGGATCGACGTGTTCTGATCCGTGAAACGGAACAAATCGTTCTTCCTCTGATCGGTGATGGAATCGGAGAACCCGAGAGAGTGGCCTTGATGGGAAATTTCAACATTACCCATGCCAGCGTCCTGGAATCATGGGTGACCGTGGGTGAGTGGATGCCCAAACAAAGTGCACGAGGGAATGTTCTGCTCGCCAGAATAGGCTGGACAACCCCCAATGACCTGCCACCAAATTGAGGTGACGGCCTTCTTTGAGGCATGCCTCCCGGATCGTCCTGATCCACTCCGATCAGGACCATGGCGGGGGATTCTTCATTGCGAGGCTCACGGCAGAACAGCCAGGTTCCCTCCGGATGCTTCACGAATCCCGAGACAGCCCTCTCAGCCTGAAAGTCTGCCAGTGGCACCAAAGTTCTGGAAGAACAAGGCATGCCGTCTACTAAAAAATGCGGGAATGGGGCATAATCGCCGACTTTACCCCCTCACCCCGTGTAAGTGGAATTCGACGCATGTCGGCAGATAAAATTGGCGATCTCGCTGTCACTTTCGATGATGTTCTGCTCGAACCCCGCTACAGCGAAGTCGTCCCCAGCGACGTCGATGTCAGCTCGCATCTCACGAGACGGATTCGTCTCAAGATACCGTTCCTCTCAGCTCCCATGGATACGGTCACGGAATCAGAAATGGCCATCGCTTTGGCCAAAGAGGGTGGACTCGGCATCATCCACAAGAACCTGTCGACCCTGAGTCAGACCGAACAGGTCATGAAGGTGAAACGCTCGGCAAACGGCATTATCATCGATCCCGTCACGCTGTCCCCGGAAGAAAAGGTCGGTCGGGCAGCCGAACTGATGGACGAGGCCAATGTCTCAGGCATCCCGATTGTCAATCAGGATCAGACCCTCGTAGGAATCCTGACCCGCCGTGACCTCAGATTCCTAGAAGACCCAGACCGCCCAGTATCCGAGGTCATGACCCGTGAAAATCTGGTCACAGGGGTAGGAAATGTAACGCTTGAGGAAGCTGAGCGGATTTTAACGGCAAAAAGGGTCGAGAAACTTCTGCTGGTTGACGAAAATAGAAAACTAACGGGACTGATTACGATTCGTGACATCGACATGATGAAGCGTTT
>PKCN01000057.1 GCA_002862205.1 Planctomycetaceae bacterium
CAGACTGCACGTAGCTGTCTTTTTCTGCAAGCTGTTCGACTACTACCGCGTCAAAGGGAGCAACAATTTTCGTCCTCGCCAAATCAAGTTCTGCCTTTTCCAGATTCGCTTGCACGAGAGCGTGGGCGGATTCCATCCGAATGTTTCTTTGCAACAAGATATTTTTCTGGTCGACCAGCGATTGCAGGGAAGTGCGGGCCGCCAGTTCAGTTCTGCGTGCTGAATCAACTTCCGAAACTGACGCTGCGCCACGTGACAACAGATCCCGGTTTCGAGTCAGTTGTCTTTCGTCAATTTGTACTTGCTGTTCAGCATTGCGGATTTGATTGATCGATGACTGTATTTCAGCTCCCAATTCCTTTGTCATGGCGTCAGCTTGAGACAACTCTTCCTTCAGACGCCGAACTTCCAAATCATAATCGTCAGCGTCGATGCGTAGCAGCAACTCACCTTCCTTCACGGTCCTACCAACCTGACAATTAACACTCATGAAGATGACCTTGCCCGATACCTGGGCGGCAAGTTCAATCTGCCTGAATGGAACCACAACACCATCCACATCAATCGAAATTCCTTCCGTGTGGGGAAGCGCAGGCTGGGTCGTGACCTGAACGGGCTTGCTTACCTTGGCACGACGTGGCTTCATTTTAGGTGGCTTAAGCAACGCAAACACCACCACACCACCTGTGATGATGGCTAGTGACAAAACAGTCCGACCAAACATCTCAGTCCAACGAAACATGATTGAGGTATCAGTAGGGAGAAAGCGGGCTGTGCTGTGCCTCAAGACTTTGCACTCAGATGCAGGCACGAATCCATCTAGGGATGTGCACGCATTAGAACTCCCGAGTGGTCCGCTCACAACCAGCAAAATCCCTGAATACAGTCCGCGGAGTTTCCTGATTCTATCCAACCGTGCACGTGGCACCGCAACGTTCAACAAAGATGGAAAGCGAGCCTGCTCACTGCAAAGCCATCGTTGCGGTAGGCCCACAATGACGACTATTTCAAGGTGGGGTACCGTGGAAGCTTGGATGCATGAAGCCATCCAAACTGCGTAATTTCGAATTGAGTGTGCAGTTGATGCCCCAGAACTTTTACACGCCGCAGACAGGGCACAAAGTGCTTGACATCATGACCCACCACGCCGGTGAGACAATTCGTTGCATCGGGCGATTACGCTCATGGAGTGACATTCTTGATAGTAAGGATATCATCCTGAACCTCAAGCAACTGTGCAGTATGACAACGGGGATCGACAATGCCGAAAGCCACGCTGTCGTGTTTGCAGGGTGCAAGATTGCAAAGCTGCTTAACGACCTTATGCAAAGTCGACCATGGACCATGCCGTCACTCGCTTTCATCACTGAGTAAATAAGCGCGTGAGCGATATCAGCAGGAACCCATGGGTCTGGAAAACACTCTTTTTCACACTGTGTCTGTTCTGTCCGGCTTGCAATCCATGACTGACTTACTGGCAAATCAGTGATTAGGGAAGTGAGACAGGGTAAAGAACCTATCGGGTTCGAGAACGTCCGAGTACCTGCAGTTCCTGAAACGACTGGGGGATGGACAATATGAAACGGTTGTCGGCCAACCTGAGGCTGATTTGTCAGTTCGGACCCTCTTAGTTCTAAGATCACTGTAGCAATAGCAGAAGCGATCACGCGAATCATCGAGATGGTCCCTTTGTTCGCGTTACTCAGGCTTGAGTGATCTACCAGCTACGTTTGCGGACTGGAGCAAAGCGTCATTGCAGGTGGGTGTTGGCTGTCGCCCCTCGGTTACTTGGCATCCCGGGAGGACGCGCAACTGACTCTCGATTGTCCCATAAATTGAGCGGCCTCTGAAACATGTTTTTTTCAATCGCACTGTTTTACAATCGCACTGTATTTCAACAATTACCGCCCGGCAGGGCACCCTCCGTGTAATGCAATCACCCCGAATTACTCCTGGCAAGACGCGTTTTCAGAGTGCATGAGCAGCATGTCCTTTCTGCTTCCGCTGTTGGCCTCGGCACATGGAGCTTCTTTCGACGTTGCCCCTCCACGGTTACAGCATCCCGAATCCTTTTTCAAGTCGGGAACTTGGTATCTTTTGCAGATCGTGCTTATGAGCTTGCCAACACGCACCCACCCAGCCACTTCGTCGCCATCGCATTGTCAGGACTTCCGACATTTCTTCACGAGACAAAAGAGATAGTGAAGGCGGATGTCAGTAGACACTTCGATGCGATCTTACTTCTTTACCATTCCAAGTAGGAGTGATTCAGATACGAGGAAACGCTCGGCAAAGTACAACGCGTAGGTGTACCTTTGGTTCGCAAGGTTATTCTGGAAATGGCTTTCAATACTGTTAGGGCCGCTCGTGCTTGATCAGGTTTCTGAGTTGGAACTGTTTCAAAATCTCGCGATGAGTTGCGTTGCGCTCCCGTTAACAGTTTTGCATGGCTTGCCCGATTGCGATCGCGTTCACAGCACCGTGGAAACACTAGGGTTTTAAAGAAAGCGCGAAGCAGAACAATGAGGATACTGGTTTGCAGGGGAAAGGCACGCATGGCACCTCAGGTATTTGTATAGAAACACAAAGAACCGGAGCAAGTCACAGAGATTGACTGCGGATGTGGTGCGTTGACGCCATCAGAATGCGTCTCGTGGCTGTCGGTGATCCAAACGGGCGAACTGTCCCGAAAAGGAACACCCACGACCTTCGCTGGTAACTGCGCACGTTACAAAACACAACGCTGTCGGAACGCAACCTAACGCCGTTTCAAACGATAGACACCAGACGCTCCCACCCAACAGAGTGGATTTGCAATGACTGATGCTACGAGCCAGACGGGATAGCTAAGTTCTTTAAATACCGCTAATTAAAGCAACTGTTTCGCTAAGTTGAACGTCGCCAACAAGCCTAGAAACCCCACGAAAACGCAAAACAGTGACAGTTTTGGAACCTGACGGAAGCGACTCGCTAACGTAACGTCGGTCATGTCATGCATCCTGCCGTTTGTTGGTTGCGTGGCGAAAATGAATGGAAGCACAATTGTAGGCTGTGGTGACTGAGGATTGGCGCGCAATTATTTCCCCGCCGCACATGAGGTTGTCCTTCACGCTTGGCGTCACACTGCCCAAAATGCCCGATTAAAAACGCAAAAAACTTCCCTCGAGGAGCCATGCACTTTCAATCAGGGACTTGGGTTTCGAGCACGCCTCGAACGCCCGAGGCATCAATCACTTGTTTAATGCCACTGGCTCTGTCAACTCATTCTTTGCGAACTGCTGGTAATGTGCTTCCACTTCGCTGGGTGTAACGTCTCCGTTGAAAAATTCGACTCGATATCGCAGTTTCAAATTCTTATCCTTGGCGATCTTAAATGCTCCGGCACCCTTTTCCTTGTTCAGGAAGTGATGCATGCCAAACGGATTGGCAGTCACGAGTCCGTAGTCACGAGCGTGCCACGTTGTAGGGTGGCGAAGATTTCCCGGATGGTCGTACATCGCGATGCTCATTGGTTTACCCTCGATGGTTCCTTTATAGAGCAACCATCTCGCTTTCTTGCCCCAGATTGCCTTTCCAGTGATACCTTCACTATTGATTGCTGAACCGAATACCTTTTCCACGCCACGCTTGGGAGCGGCAGTCAACCGGAGATCGGGGTGAGTTCTGATTGCAAAGAGCCCCTCCTTGGTATCATCAAACTGGATATCACCATAGGTTGCCTGAAAATCCACGAGACAGTCGATCCAACGACTCTGCTCGTTGCCTCCAAACCAGTAAGTTGTCTGATCAGTAAGGACAGGTTTATCGTCGGACTTTTTTCGCCATACCGATGTGGAACGGAGGACATTACTCGGCTTAGGATTCCCGCCGAACTCAGTCTCCACCTTTTGGGTTGTTACCCTGCCGGCACTTTCGCCCCAGAAATCGACGCCATTGATCTCGTGCGAGATCCACATGGATTTGTGGTGGGGGTGATCATGAGCCTCTCCCTTGACATCCTCTTTCATGGGCCAATTTCGCGTCATGCCAATTTGACCCGGCCCATAGATGGGATACAGGATCGGCTTGTCGTAGTCGCTGTAATCGAACTCTGTAAAAAGCTTACCACCGACATTGACGGTGACATGTTTCCCGTTGTTACTCAAACTGACAGGCATCGAACCTTCAGCATGGTTTTCCGCCCGAACGTCACCAGCCACGAAGAACCCGCCAAGTAAAACTCCGGCTAAGATACTGAACGAAAGAATCGGCAGGCGACTGCACAGTTGACGCTTGGAAATTGGAAAATGGCAGGTCATATTGACTCCGGGTCACTTGCTTTTGGGGTAGGCTAAGTTTGGATGGGAGTGGGCTATCCCACAAATCGAATTAACAACCTACCAAAACCACCGGTCCAAAACCACGTTTGCTCGATTGATTCCCTTCCTTTGGCAAATTTAGTGTGACGCTTTGAGCGTCCACCAAGCGTCACCCTGTTTGTGGTTGCTCTGCAAATAAAAACACGAGCATCAATGCCATGCTTCCGCAAGGCGTGCCATCTTTGCAATCTCCAAACTATTCAATTCGATTGGATCTCAGATGGTTTGGAGGGAGGTGTTCACTCATCAGCACACACCTTTTCCAGATGCAAAGCGTTACACCCTACAGCCTTTGATACGTAATTCTTTAAAACTCTTTTGCCAGGCTTAACTGCACGGAAGATGTTTCCGAGCTTCTGCCAGCGGCAACCGTTTAACATTCGGCATTGGCAGTTTTAGTCTTCTCAAACTCAGGGCAATATCTTCTGACAGCGTGCCGCAGGTGTTGGTGATCTCGCTCCACGTGTTGAGGTGGGACTGCAGTCACTCGTCGAAGATCGAGAAGCCGCTTACGTGATTTTTCCGCAGCTGGCTTACGACCAATTGGGCATCCGAGGTTCTTCAATCAAGCGATTGATCATGGATCAAATCCAATGCTAATTGGGGACTTGCAAATCTGCACTGCACGGGGCTCAACGCTAGATTATTTCTGCGCAATTCCCCCATCGATGTAGCCCAATGCACCATGACGCTCAAGATTAGAGAGAGCTTGCGCATGCCTCAACTGAACATTTGAAAGCAATGCGTTGTGTCCAAGGCTAAGCGATCACACCGAGGAATGCCCCTCTCACAGTCAAAATTGGCTTATCCCTTCGCCGACCCGAGGTAGGTTGCAGAAGCTATCATGTTTGTCGCGTGTTGAGAGTCCGTAATCCAGTAAACTGCCTTAAAGAAGAATTCAACCGTCGTGATCCTTTTCTGCTCAGCAGGCTGCTATGACTACGCCAGGCACATTCAATTCAGGTAATCAGCCGGTGCCGCCCTACAAACGCAATGATTCTGCAGCCAGAAACGACTCGATCAGCAATGCTGCCATTGGGATTGCGGCGATCCTTTGCTTTGGTGGATTGCTGCTGGTGATTTCTGTTACCCTCATCATCGGTAAGGTGTTCTACGAGTCGGAGGACAACGCTCTGAGTTCAGAACAAAACCAAGTCGACTCAGCGGCTCAACCCAGCGTGTCCGAATTTGAGGAAGGATACTCCTTCATGCTCCCAGCTGGTTTCGGAAAAAGAACAAGACGAGAAACCGCTGATGGAGATGTCGTTTATGGATTCAGTGGAGAAGATGGCTGCACACTGACGTTTGCCATCTTCGATGATAAGTCAACCGACTCGCTGTACCTTCCGAGTCCGCCGAAAACTTACGCCGAAGCGATCGTCAAAAGTGTGCCCGAACTGGACCACCAAATTGATGGTGAAATACAGCCTGTGCACTTTTCCCTGGATGGTATGCCTGGCGTGTTCTTCAGATTCTATGAAAAGGAAACGTACCGAGGCGTTGTGTTTACCTATTACATGGTTGCTTTGGACCGCGGGAAAAAACTGGTTTTGAAAACATCCGGAAAGCACGGAAAAATCAGTGAACTCTCAAAGTCGATTCAAATGCCAAGTCACTGGTATGATGCCATGATGACACTCAGGCACCTCCGCTAATACTACGAAAACACCAGCACACTCACAAGAAACAGGCCACCCTTTTTTGCGATGTCATTCACATGCCATCATCGTGGTCAAATACTAAAACACAGTCATAGCGGCAAGTGATCCGACCTGGTGTGTTCATCTCAACCTCGTTACAGACTGGGAATCGCGGCAGGTTCCCCCGTACGCTTTACAACTGGCAATTTTGGTTTCCAAGTAGGATGCTCTTGTAAAAGCCAATCACGTAACGCGTTTGCCAGACGAGATGTAATTTCAGGTGCCGTGGACACAAGATTCATTGATTCAGCGATGTCTTCACTGATGTTGTACAACTCCCAAGCGTCTGCTTCATAGTAATGCAGCAGCTTGTACTGATTACCGTCGATCTGGTCGATTGCTACCAGGCACGGTTCTGCACGTTGGTCCAGGTAGCCAGGAAACAGGTAAAACACAGGGGCACCGCGTTTGAGAACGCTTGGATCAACGAGCGTATCTGCAAATGAGTGTCCATCCAATGGATGCTCTACCGATGAGGGCCTCCATTCATTCCCTGCCAAAGCCAAATAGGTGGGGTAGTAATCCACGGTATGAACCAGCCGGCTCGAGACCGTCTTGGCTGGCACTTTGCCGGGCCACCAGGCAATCAGAGGGACCCGAATTCCGCCCTCGGTGAACATCCCTTTGGTTCCTTTCAATGGAACGTTGTTCTTGTGAGTACCTCCATTGTCGGAGGTGAACAGCACCAGCGTATGATCGGCCATGCTATCGGCCTGATCGCCGTCGCCATTCGGATCCTCGACCATCTTGAGAAGTCGTCCCACGATGTTATCGACACTGCGTACGAAACCATAAAACGCATCGCCTCCCGCCTGTGCTTGCAGGTCAGAACGGGAACGCACAGGGCCGTGTACCGCATAGGGGTGAACTTGCAAATAGAAAGGCTGATCGCTAGCTGACAATGCGGTCAGGGTCTCCTCCATTGCATCGGCTACGGCGTCACTGACGTGCTTGGGACTCCCCTCAAGATTGTTTGGGAAACGATTCCGTTTGAGATATTCGCTGGTGTAGGGTTCAGCGAACCGGTCAAAGTCGCCACGCCCGAGGCCTCGAAAGCCCCAACCGCCAACAGGTTTCTCTGTTGCAAAACAAACTGGCTGGTGCCCTTGGGAGAAGCCGCCAATGTTGATGTCGAATCCGACATTCTCAGGCAGGGTTTCCTCACCTCGATGCCCACCAACATGATATTTGCCGATGTGCGCGGTTTGATAGCCATTTGCCTTCAACGCCTCCGCTACCGTCACTGCCGCCACCGCAACATCTTCTGACTGGGTTGGGCCGACAAATTTTGCATCTTCAGCAGACACACCACCACGCCCGTGGCGGTTCAAGTTTCCAACGACATAAACGCCGTTGTTGATTCGGGCAGGATATTGACCGGACAACATTGCAGCTCGCGTTGGGGCACAGTTGGGCTGTGCATACGCATTCGTAAAGCACAGCCCCTCCTCGGCAAGCCGCATCAGGTTCGGTGTGTGATAATTGCTAGAATTGCTGCTGAAAGTTGCTCGAGGAACCCCAATTTGGTTCCAGCCCAAGTCATCCACCATCACAGTGATGATGTTGGGCTGCCGCTCGAGCCCAACAAGACTCCCAGCGCGAAACTTCGGGTTCGTATATCGTTTCAGAGCCCATTCTTTCGCCGTTTCCTTTGCACTGGGGTTGGCCACAGACTTCAAGTCGGGTTCCGCGTCCATCACTTCTGTCGGCAAACCAGTCAACACAAACACTAAGTCATTGCTCTTTCCACGTGCACCAACGGCCCACTCACCCTTCGTGGCCTTGTTCTTTCGGATCAGACGCCCTGCGCGATGTACATCGCCAACGGCGAATTTGAGTTTTGAATCCACAGTACTTAAAATAAAGGCGTAGGTCCCCGTAGCTAACGTCAAAGGCTTCTCAAGGTCGATTCTTATGACTTGCCCCGCGCCCAAACCCTCAGGCAGTTTGCCTGACTGTTCATGCAATGACTCGCCATTTGGAACACCTTCTCGAACTGCAACGAACCTAAGGGTCAATTCGCGCGGCACAGACACTTCCTTTGTCTGCAAGGTCACCGCCGTCAAAGTCACCGAACCCTTCACCGAGAAGGTTTGACCTTTGGAGTTACCTTCTTCAATCAGAGTCCACCCTTCAGATTTCA
>PKCN01000380.1 GCA_002862205.1 Planctomycetaceae bacterium
TCCAGACCTTCTGGCTTCAATACCAGTTCAGTTCCCATGGCTAATGCAGCAGCGGGACCTCGTAGTACCAATGCCAGCCCATTGTTACCCACGGACACGTTTGGGCGAACGCCCGCTGGTTTGCCGGCTGCCACTGCTGGGCTTTCGACTCGATCATCTGCTGTCACAGGATCGCAAACAACCATAAACCCTGGGACGCCGGGTTTTGTGCATGTGCCGAGCACGGACAGCATTTTCAGTAGAAATCACAATGCGAATAACACCACAGCGAGCAACTTTGTTGCTGGCTCCACCGCATCACGGCCAAGTAGCCCGTTAACCAACACAAACATATCGAACTCAACTGGCCAGTCAACAAATGTCCCAACGTTACGAGGTGTGCCAGTTGGGCAACCGCCAATAGGTCGCTTTGGCGCTAATCCTTCGGCATCATTTACCCCACCATCGTCGACGGGTTATCCAGCAGACGCAAACGCAGCAAGAAGTCCGGCAGCCGGGTTTTCCACTCCACGTCCTGATGCCCGCCTGTCAGCTGCACAGGTCGCTGCCGGTGCTTGGTCAGTCGATGCTTTCGGACAGGCTGTGGATCGTACAGGACAGCGAATTGCGTCTGCTTCCACAGCCACGAGTAACCAGCGGTTTTCTAATCAGCAGACACGGGGGACTGGAGCAACAGGCTTCGGAAACTCATTCGCAAACCAATCAGCGAGCCATATGGCCGCTGTTCATTCACAAGCTGTCAATCACGGTTCAGCGATGCATGGAAACGTGGCAACCAGTGGTATCGGGATCCCCAAAATGGACAGCTTGCCAGGAACCAGCAAATCAAATGAGACTGCCCGCTCTTCGTTGGCTTCCAGCGATAACAACATGAACAGGGCACCAGAAATCAAAGTGATCGAAACGGAATCAGTCACCACGCAACCATTGTTCAATGGACTTCTGCTGATCTCATTGGTAGCCAATGTCTATCTCATCTTTTGGCTTAAAAACCTCCGCTTGCAGTACCAGGAGATGGTGGCAGCAAAACGAATGGCAAGTTCGAATGCTTCGGCAAACTGAAGTTCCCAGTTGAGTCCCGATCGGATTCAATCTGCGTATGAACGGGCCAACCTCAATGTTGGTTTTGCTCAGCTATTCGGCACTCGGCAACATTGCCCAATCTGCGAAGTGTTACTGGAAGGCCTCCGTCGGATGTGCGAGGTGCATCGGTGTTGTTGGCCCGCCGCAGCTTGGAATTGCAAGATCGTAAGACTTTGTAACGTTGCGTCAGCGTAAGTATGCCTTGGTCGGTGAGGACGCAGCGAAAGGCCGATGGGTACATTAGTATTTAGCTTTTCCCCCAATTTAGCTGGGTATTACTGCATTAGTTACGCTATTATGCCTCTTCGTTAGGGGATAAGCCTATAGCCCGATTTGCGGGAGAGTCTGTCCTTCACCGCTGCCATCAGAATCAGCTAGGCGGTGAAACGAAGTTCACAAGTCTATTCGATTCCTTATCTTTTCTGTCGCCCTACTCTATGGAATTTTGATGAGCAAGAAATTACTGATTGTGGATGATCATGAAATTATCCGGCTCGGACTGCACTCCATGCTAGAAATGACAGACCTCGATATTGTTGGGCAGGCAGCGTCAGCGGCTGAGGCCCTCGCATCGATCGAGGTATCGACACCCGATGTTGTCTTGATGGACATTCGGATGGAAGGTGGTGATGGACTAAATGCTTTGGGGCGAATGAAATTGGACCATCCGGACCTGCCCATTGTGCTTTTTTCAGCCTATGACAATCCAACGTATATCGCGCGGGCAGTCGCATTGGGAGCGTCAGGCTACGTGCTGAAGTCAGCCTCGCGCGAGCGGCTTGTCGAGGCTTTGCAGACTGCAGTGGCCGGTGAGTCCGCTTGGACACGCGAAGAATTGCGCCGCGTCACAGGGGCTCTGGCGACGCCACGGCTTAGTCAGGACATCGAAGTGCCACTGACGCAGCGCGAGAGTGAGGTGCTGAGGCAAATGGCATTGGGGTTGACCAACAAGGAGATCGCCAAAATGTTGGGGATCAGTTATGAGACGGTGAAAGAGCATGTCCAGCATATCCTCCGTAAAATCGGGGTAAGTGATCGAACGCAGGCAGCGGTTTGGGCAGTCCGCAAGAATCTGGTGTGAAGCTGAGTTGCCGGACACAACCGATCAATGCATGCCGCCACGTGAATCAACGTGGCGGTTTTTTGTTGCGTCGTCTCAGAATGCTCGCCTGAGCTGAATTTGCGAGGCCACGTTCTGCCAGATCGGAGTGTAGCAATGTGGTGTGGTAGTCAGGCGATTTGCTTCTTGTCCATGTATCTTGAGTATGACCGCCAATTGTGTGGGGCGGCGGGTGTGCCATTGAGCCAGATATTGTTCGGCTTCTGTTCCTGCGATTTGCTGAAATAAAAAACGCCAGCCCCGCTAATGCGGGACTGGCGTTGAGTTTTGAACGCATTTCAAATGATTTGTATCATTCGCTGGTTGGGATCAGTGGGCCTTCGCCGGAGCCCAAACCACCCTTCAGGTCACCATCGCCGCTTGGCATGCTACCACCAGCCTCTGCGGCTTCTGCTTCGGCGGCAGCGCGTTCTTGTTCCTCACCCCAATCGACTCGCTTGAGTGACAGTCCGATTTTTCGTTCGTCGGTGTCAACTCGAAGAACTTTGACTTCCAGTTCTTGGCCAACTTTGACGACTTCTTCGGGATCCTCGACCTTATGCTCGGCCAGTTCACTGATGTGCAGCAAGCCTTCAAGTCCATCTTCCAGTCCGATGAAGACACCGAAGTTGGTGATCTTTGTGACAGAACCTTTGACAAGTTGTCCGGGTTGGTACTTATCAGGAATGTCACCATCCCACGGATCGTTATCGAGTTGTTTGAGACCCAATGCGATACGGCGTCGTGACTCGTCGACGCTCAGGACACGACACTTGATTTCCTGACCCTTTTCCAGCAATTCGCTGGGGTGGCCAATTTTTCGAGTCCAAGACATGTCGCTGACGTGCAGCAAACCATCGATTCCTTCTTCCAATTCGATGAAAGCACCGTAATTGGTAAGATTTCGCACCTTTCCGGTGACATCCTGACCCTCTGGGTAACGATCAATAACTTCGTCCCAAGGATTCTTTTGGGTCTGCTTCATACCCAGAGACAGTTGTTGACCCTCAGGATCAACCCCGAGGATTTTGACGTCGATCTCGTCACCAATGTTCACCAATTCACTCGGGTGATTGACTCGCTTGGTCCAGCTCATCTCACTGATGTGGACCAGTCCTTCGATGCCTGGTTCGAGCTTAACAAAGGCACCGTAGCTCATCACGTTGACAACTTCGCCCTTGTGATCGGAGCTGACCGGGTACTTGGATTCGATGTTTTCCCAAGGATTGCGGTCTTTCTGCTTCAGGCCGAGCGCGATTTTCTGTTTCTCACGGTCAATGTGAAGCACTTTGACTTCGATTTCCTGATCGATCGAGACCATTTCGGTTGGGTGTCCGATACGCTCCCAAGCCATGTCGGTGATGTGCAACAAGCCATCGATGCCGCCAAGGTCAACGAATGCACCGAAGTCGGCGATATTTTTGACGATACCCTTGCGGATTTGACCGACTTCCAGTTCCTTCATCAGGTACGCACGATCTTCCTCACGCTGGCGTTCGATGAGCGAACGACGACTGATGACGATGTTTCGGCGTGTGTCGTCGATTTTCAGCACTTCGGCTTGGATCACACGGCCAATGAAATCGCCGATGTCGCCCGGACGACGAATGTCGACTTGGCTGCCAGGCAAAAATACATTGACGCCGATATCGACCAGCAAACCACCTTTGATCTTTCGGATGACCGTACCGGTGACCACTTGGCCCTCGCTGATCTCTCCAATGATTTTTTCCCATTCGATGATCTTCTCGGCTTTGCTCTTGCTCAGCGAGATCATTCCATAGGGGTCATCAGCGGCCCCAAGCTCGTCCTCCATCTCCTCGATTAGGACTTTTACCGTCGTGCCGACAACTGGCTTTTCTTCTTCCGGCCCCCACTCGTTCAGGCTGACGGTACCTTCACTTTTGAAACCAACGTCAATCAAGGCCCATTCGTCGTTGACTTCGACAATCCGGCCATCAACGATTTCGCCCTGGGCATAGTCTTGCTGGTCCTGTTCTAGCCAGTCCAGCAACCACTCATCAGCTTCTTCTTCGGGGGCCAGAACTGCCAGTTCGTTGATGATCTCGTCATCGTCCAGACTACGGATGAGGTTGCGATTAACCATGTGTTTTTTCCAGAGGTGAGCGGAGCTGACTGACGACCCAGTCGCTCGACGTCTCGGGGGTTAGCGTAAGAATTGGTCGTATTTATGTAACCCAATGTCACATAAGCAGTCCGGTAACCTATCAAAGCCCAAAAATCGTCACAACAGCTAACACACCAGTTTGCTGGCATTTATTACCCTCAGCTACGTCCACTCACTACTGGCACACAGAGGTGATCTGACCATCTCTGTCAGCCAAGATCGCCTTCTCTGTGGACGGAGTAGCCTGAGATGGGGCAGCGATTTAGCCTTCTTCTTGGCAGACTTGGGAGTATCCGTGTCTGGGCGGGGGGACGTTGTTGGGGCCTTTTGCGGGAGTCGCCGGATCTTTGAATCAGGTTTGTTCTAGCTACTTAGTCCTTATCGTTCCCAAGCAGTGGCCCATTGCGGAAAACTGTCCCGGAAATGTAATTTCAAGATCATTGACTCGCCGAATTGCCTGCCTTGCATCCTCGACTCATGGCAAGGTTTGCCCCCAGGGATCCCAATGCCAAAGACCACGTTTCTTGCGAAATCAGCGTGAAAGACCTCGATAAATCAAGTGTTTTCAGGCTCTGCTGCGGGATCAGGCGGCTGTCTGCGTGCTCGCAGCTTGTCCCCGGGGTGCAGATGGAGCGAGGAAACGTAACAATGCTTACGCACTTCCCCGACCGTCCCGCTCTCTTTTCAGCATGTCCATGTCCGGATCCACTCCTCTGCGAATTGCCCTTGGTGGTGATCATGCAGGGTTCCCCCTCAAGCAAGTTGTCTCCGAGCGGCTTAACACGGCAGCAGTCTTGCTGACTGATTGTGGCACGAATAGCAAGGAGAGTTGTGACTATCCTGACTTTGCCATTGCCGTCGCTAGGGAGATCATTCAGGGACGGGCAGATCGAGGCATTGTGGTTTGTGGAAGTGGCGTGGGGGTCAGCGTGGCGGCCAACAAGATTCCCGGCATTCGTGCTGCGGTTTGTCACGATACCTATTCGGCCCATCAGGGCGTCGAGCACGATGACATGAACGTCTTATGCATTGGGGGCAGGATCATTGGCTCGGAATTGGCCTTTGAAATTATCGACTCGTTTCTACGAGCTCGCTACGTGCCACAAGATCGCCATGCAAGGCGGCTCGAGAAGGTCTTGCAGATCGAGCAGCATGGGCTTGATGCTCTCGATTGAGAAGTGGTCTGGATCAGATTCATCTTCAGTCAGTGGTGCTGGCGTTGCTATGCACCATCATGACTTGCGACATCATCAAGCAAGTTTCAAAAAAGTTTGGGTGCATCGATGTTGATTTGCTGCGTCTGTTGAGCCAGAGCGGCGTTCATGATTTCAATCGCCGCTCGAGATTCGAGTGTCACTCCGGCTCGGACACCAACGCATGGATCGTGGCGGCCTTTGGCAAGTTCGAAATCAATCTCGCTAAGGTTTTTTTGAACGGATTGTTGAGGCGAATTGATGGTCGAAGTTGGTTTGAAAGCGACGCGACAAACGATTGGCATCCCAGTGGTGATGCCTCCCAGTAGTCCTCCATGTGAGTTACTGGTGTACCCATGACTGCGTATCGGGTCATTGTTTTCGCTTCCTAATCGCTCAATTACTTTGGATCCTGCACCAATCTCGCACGCTTGGACGGCGTTCAAGCCTCCCAGAGTGCCCATCAGTCTGGCTTTCAAACTTTGGTACAACGGATCACCCAGCAGAGGAGGCACGTTGAGTGCAACAACTTCAACCGCGGCTCCAAGAGAGTCACCGGCTTTTCGGGTGGTCTTGATCAGTTCGCCGGCTGCGACTGCGAAATCTGAATCGAGTGAGTGGATTTCAGAAGCCTCCATCTGCTGGATTGCTTCGTCGATTGTTTCGTGGGCAATGGTGGCTGACCCTGTTTGCTCAATCACCTTTTCAAAGTGTTGTGCCAGAGAGATCGATGAATGCAGTGAGCCCACCTGTGAGATAGACGAGAGGATGACGGTTCCAAATTGCTCTTCAAGGAATAAGCGTGCGATTGAGCCGCCGATGACATCGCTGATGGTCGACCGGTAACTGGATCGACCTCCACCTCTGACATCGACAAACCCGGATGACTTGTGGAACTTCACCAGATCCGTGTGCCCCGGTCTGACCTCACCTGTCTGACCGCTGAATTGGGTGTAGTCACCTGACTTTTTCGATGTGGATAGGACGATTGCCGAAATTGGCTCTCCCGTCGTGAAGCCGTCTTCGTAGCCTTCGGTCTCGTAGCTCTGATCTTCGACCTCGACAGATAGTTTGGATCCCGTGAGAAGCTGTTCGTGATCTTCACGGTAAAGACCGGAAAGAAAAATGACTTTGTCTTTTTCGTTTCTGGGCGTGCCGTGCCGGTTTCCACCCGGTCGGCGACGGTCCAGATAACGCTGGACATCGGTTCGGCGAATCCGTTGACCAGCTGGGCAACCGAAAACGATGGTCGATACTGCTGGACCATGTGATTCGCCAGCACCAGCAACGCTGTAGATGGGTCCGCCCAGAATTTCCATTAATCAGTTATCCCAATGTGGATTCAAGTAAACTCTGGGACCAGCATAACGTGGAACGTTTTTTTGATGTAGATGCTCTGCCGAGGCTGGCTGAGATGGGGCAAGCCGTGGTCGTGGATGGACTTGATTGAACGCCGCGGTCCGCCAGGGGAAACACCCCTGTGGGGATCTCGCGTGAAATAATGCTCCCTGTGATGCCTGTTTGGCAATCCGCCCAACTCACCATGCTTATATTTCGACCATCAGGCAGTTGGGACACCCGAGGAAGGTCTTGGGTTCGGGATAATCGTACTCAGGTGTGGGGTGCAGCCTCATGGTGATCTCAGTTTGTCGTGACGCCTTTGAGCTGATGGTGCCATGTTCGTAAAGTGACCGGCGACAGGTTAGATTAGATTCGCTGCCGAAATGTTTTGCAGATGCGTTGATTCCCAGATATCTCCCCTTATTCTCTTAATTAACTGAAGTGTGTCATGCACCAAATGAAGCTCCGGATCAAGTCTCTGGTTTTTTTGATGGGTCTCATGGGTGCTGGCGCGGCGGGTTACTTGATCGCAGAAGAACCTCAGATTCTTCAGGTGAGCGGCGAGGAGGCTATCGCACCTGATTATTCACATCAGAGGGCTGTCGATTTTTTGGATCGCACTTCGATGGCGTGGACAAACAAATACAAGTGTTTTACCTGCCATACCAACTTCGCTCATCTCATAGCCGTTTCAGGGTTGGATCAGCCACCAAAGTATTTTCAGGAAGTTCGGAATGAACTCGATAATCTTGTTCAGATACGCTGGCCAGAAAAAGGTCCGAGATGGGATTCCGAGGTGGTGATGGCGGCAATGACCCTGACTGTGGTTGACCGAAATCTTGGCAAACCTTTGAGTCAAAGTGCCAAGATTGCTTTGGATAAAATGTGGCAGGTGCAGCAATCCAACGGAGGATTTGATTGGTTGAAATGTGACTGGCCACCCATGGAATCTGATGATCAGTATGGCGCGGTTGTCGCTGCGGTTGCTGTCAGTGCCGCCCCTCGAACCTACCTGAGACAGAAACAAACTCGGGATGGCATCAAGAGGTTGGAGACCTATCTCAGTCCAAACAGGAAACAGGAGTTGCGTTTACATCATCGTGCGATCCTGCTGTGGGCCCAGTCACTCAAGCCAGGTTGGATGACTCAAAAAGAAATCGATTCAACCGTTGCGGAATTGATCGCACTGCAGAGACCCGATGGTGGTTGGAACACACCTTCTCTCGGCAAGTGGGATAGAGAGGACGGTGGCGTTCCTGATCTTGCGACCAGCGATGGCTATGGAACAGGATTTGTCGTCTTCATGCTGACAAAGGCAGGAGTGAAACGGGATAGCGAGGTGATCCAAAAT
>PKCN01000377.1 GCA_002862205.1 Planctomycetaceae bacterium
CTTTACGCGTTCCAACGGCGGTGTGACAGGCATCTGTCCGTTGCCCTCACCTGCACCTCACAAGCCGCCATAGCAGACCATCAGACAGCACGAATTGCTGAAGAATCCCATCACCACTCTTGGCCGGCATTGCGTTCCCATTGCAACCCACGCAAATCAGGGTGCACCATCCACTGGCCCAACGTTGCCAAGCATCTTATTGCCAAACCGGCATCTTGATCGCTAAGCTGTACCACAGATTAGCCGCCGGCACGTTCGCGGGCAGGCTATTCGGAAGCGTTTGCTGGTCTGGTGACCGCCCTAGTCTTCAAAACTGGTGAAGCGTCCGAAAAGGCGCTTGGTGGGTTCGATTCCCATCCGCTTCCGCTGCGGACCTCGTTAATCAGAGAGGCCCTGATCACGGCGATGCAAGAGACTCGAAGAGAGCCTGCTCGCTGGATGCGGCCCAGTTCGCTGTGCAGGTTGTTATGTGGGCCGGGAACCTGTTTCAGTTCCGAGTCTTCTTATCCGTTTGGTGAGTCAGCCTAACACCGGAATAGGTAACACCGGAATACGTTGCACTGAAATCTCGGTCTGGTACCGGAGTTCACTCCACCAGAGCGAGAACAATCGGCCATGAATCGTAGCCATCCAACGGTCATCTTGCCGTAGTGGTATTGCAACCAACAACCGCTAGCCGTCGGGCGTCATCGGCATGGATGCCAATGACAGGGCTACGTTTCTAGGATGCGTCGAGTTCGACAAGTTGAACTTCACCGGCCATTGCACGCAGTTTGTCCATTGCCCGACGCTCCAACTGTCGGACACGTTCTTTGGAAATTCCCAGACGGTCAGCTAGTGACTGAAGCGTGTGAACTTTGCGATGCGACCCCAAAGAAAAACGAGCTCGTACAATGAACTTCTCGCGTCGGTCGAGATCATCCAGCATCACAGCGAGCCTGCTACGAAGCTCATGCCAGCGTTTCTCACTGATCGCTGAGCTGCGACCCTCGTCACTGATTTCGATGTCCATGTCCTGCAGACCACTGCTGATTTTCTGGCGATCCTGCTGATTGACCACAACGGTTCGATATGAGTTCCGACGAACAACCTGAGTCGCGTAAGTACTGAATCGGAAGCCACGATCGTAATCGAACTTCTCAACAGCGCGAATCAGCCCGACGATACCATCGCTGAGCAGATCATCAAACGTATTGTTCGGATTGACGAACTTTTTGACAATCGAAAACACCAATCGTAAGTTAGCCTCGACGATACGGTCTCGGTGCCATTCCGCCAAAGCGACCAGTTTTTCGATCAAGTCGATCCTGACTCGCGACGGACGATCCACACTCAAAAGACTGCGATGGACTGAAGCCTGGTGCATCAGAAAATTCATCCGTTTGAACAGCAGTTGCTCTTGTTCTTGACTGAGCAAGGGAGCCTCGCACAATCGGCTCAGGTGGATAGGAAGGTCGACCCCGCTTTTACGAAGTGCGGCGATCCCCAACTCACTCCGCCTCGGAGCTAGCCCCAATTCGGCGGCGAAAATGGCTCGTCCCGCTCGCGGCTCTGAAAACTGGGCATTGCCGATGAACCCAAGTTCGCGTCGGAGCCATTTCTTTGTGTGGGCTTTGAGAGCAACCGGATCTGAGCTCGCAGGAACGAGCAGCGGTTGAATCTCGGCATTTGCCTCAGTTAGCTCTTTGGACGAGATCCACGCTCCGACACGCGGCGGAACAGCGCTCGCGGTGAGTCGAGTACCCTGAGTGCTGTCACTGTCTTTGGAAGAAGCTTGCTTGGTTTGAGTCGGCATCGGACTGACGTCTCCGTTTTAGGTCGTGGCTAGGCGAGCTATTTGAACGTTTCAAGCTCGCCGCTGAACGTTTTGAACGATTTAAACATCCAAAACGTTCATTTAGGTATATCGTTGGATGATTCAGTCGGCAACGGGTTTTTATCCAAATCGGGAAAAAATAATGACTTTTACCGATAAACACGCTATTTCGCGTCGTTTTATTTCCGAAAAGATTGACTCACGCGGTATACTTCCTCAAAGCCGAAACGTTCAAAACGCTCAATTGTCTGACTGCCATGCCTGCACAACAGCCTCAATTCTCACCGAAGCAAGTCGCTGTCGCTTTAAGCGCTAGCGAATCTTCCGTGAAACGATGGTGTGATCGAGGGGCAATCCCTACGATCCGGACAGTGGGAGGCCACCGTAGAATCACTTTGGACGGTCTCCAAGAGTTTCTACGGAAGACGAACCGAGGGCTCGAATCGCCTCAGGCACTGGGACTACCTCTTTCCCAACCTCGCAAAAGCGGGATGGTTCCTGGGGGCGACGACCCCGATCAGCAACTTTTTCGCAATGCATTGGCTCAGGGAGATGAAGACACTTGCCGCCGCGTCATCTGGAAACGAGTCAGGGGCGGCGAGGTTCGTAGTGAGGTCGCGGGGTATCTCGTCACCGATGCAATGCACGGTTTCGGTCAAGCGTGGGACTGCGATCAACTCGATGCTTATCAGGAGCGGCGTGGTTGTGACATCTGTATTCGATTGATCAATGAACTCCGCGGAGACTTGCCACCCATCGCGGACAACGCGGCCGTCGCAATCGGGGGTACGCCGCAGGGCGATCCTTACCAATTACCAACAGCACTGGTAGAACTCTCACTGCGCGAATCCGGTTGGAATGCTGTAAGTTTGGGTAGCAACCTCCCCACCGACAGCTTTCTGCAGGCAATTCTTGATTATCAGCCTCAATTGGTTTGGCTGAGTGTTTCGACCATTCCAGATCCGGCGGCGTTCGTCGTCGAGCAGAACCGGCTCGCCGAGCACATCAATGATGAGATTTCTCTACTGGTGGGAGGGCGGGCACTGACTCATGAACTGCGGCCCAAACTGCGTTACACTGCGCATTGCGACGGGTTGCGAAATCTTGTGGATCTTGCATCGATGATTCGTCCCGTGAGTGGGCGATAGGCTCAGGCTGGCTCCGACCGGTCAGTTTTACTCGACCCTCATCTGCCTCCACCCCCACCATTTCTGAGATCAGACCCTCAAATCAGCCCTACAAGGTTGGATACCAGAGGCATATTGCATGGATTCTCAAGAAACCAACCAAAGTTCAAGTCGGTCTCGACCAACGGCAGTGTACTCATGGTTCCGGTGGGGAAAGAAAAGTTTTACTGCGTTGCGAACTACTGCGTTGCGAACTACTGCGCTGCGAATTACTGCGTTGCCATCCGGTAAACTTCTCACGCTCGCCATTTCATCATTTCTGTCAGTCACCATGGGAACGCAGTGCATTTCAAAGGAAATCGCCCCAACCAAGGCTGGGATCACCTACTCCACAACCAACCAGACACCTCTGTTGCTGGATCTTTATATCCCCGAGGGTCAAGCGGGAGCGGCGCCATTGGTTGTTTGGGTTCACGGGGGTGCTTGGCGAGCAGGGACACGGACACAAGTTCCCATCAAAGATTTACTCAAGCACGGACTGGCGATTGCCAGCATCGACTACCGCCTGAGTGGAGACGCGGCTTTTCCTGCACAGCTCCATGATATCAATCAGTCGATTGCCTATTTGCGTCATCATGCTGCAGACTTGGGACTTGACCCTAAACGTTTTGCGATCGCAGGCTCATCAGCCGGAGGGCACTTGGCGGCCTTGGCTGGAGTCTCATCAGATGTGGTGGAACTATTACCTCCGTCCGCGGATGACACACCGATATCGCCCAAGACGCTGAGAGTAAGTGCGATCGTTTCTCTTTTCGGAGCCTCAAATCTCGAAACCATTCTGCAACAATCGACACCTCATGGTTTGAGCGTTCGGGTGCCAGCGCTACAACTCTTGCTACGTGGCCAACCTGATCAAAAGCCCGAACTCGCCCAACTGGCCAGCCCAGTGACTCACGTCGATGGTAGCGATCCGCCCCTGCTGTTGCTGCATGGTGATCAGGACCCACAAATGCCAATCAACCAGTCTCACGAACTTGAGGCCGCTTACCAGCGAGCGGGCAGCCAAGTTCGTTTTGAAGTCGTTCATGGAGGCGAGCATGGAGGCAACAAATTCTACACAGATGCTCAGATCCGTCGGATTGCGGATTTCATCAAAGCCTCATTTGCAGAATGAAGCCAGTCATAGCAGTTGTGTTGCAACCCACCGAATGCTGTCGCCTTGAGTTTCCAAAGCCGATGCCCCAGCATGTCCATGGTCGCCCCAGGGCGTTTCCGCGGGGGCAGCCAACCACTCTTTCATGGTTAACGGCCTAACGGCAGGATGCATCGACCTCAGGCTAAAAAAAAACCGACGCGAAGATTCGCGTCGGTCTGTGATTTCCAGGCCCAGCGGGACATGAGCCCCTGCTGAGCTGAAGGTTTCTGAAATTGCGTTATTCGCGGGGAATTCAGTCGCGATTACGTCCGCCACCGCCACCGCCATCTCGGCGACCACCGCCGCCGCCGCCGCCGCGACCACCACGTCCACCGCCTCCACCTCCGCCACCGCCACCGCCACCTCGGCGGCGACGTGGACGATCATCATCGCGATCTCCACCACCTCGCTCACGATCTTCTCCACCACCGTCAGCTTCGGCAGCAGCAGCCATTGGGTCTTCCTCACCCAGCTCTTCGAGAGCACGGCGGCGACTCAACTTGACGCGATCATGCTCATCGACATCGATCACGAGAACTTTCATGGCATCACCAACATTCACGACGTTATCGATACTGCTGATGTAGCCACTGCTGAGCTCACTGATATGACACAATCCGTCACGCCCTGGAAGGATCTCAACGAATGCACCGAACTCTTTGATACTGCTGACGGTACCATCGTAGATCTTGCCGATTTGGACAGTTGCCGTGCAAGCTTCGACAGACCTCAGAGCTTCTTCAGCCGCATCTTTACTGGTACTGGCAATCAGCACGGTTCCATCATCATCGACCTCGATAACAGCACCAGTTGTTTCCTGAATGCCCCGGATATTCTTGCCTCCGGGACCAATCAGAGCACCAATCTTGTCTGCGGCAATCTTCGTTCTCAGCAACCGAGGTGCTGTCGCTGAGATTTCGCGGCGAGGCCGCGAGATGGTGGTCAGCATTTTCCGCAGAATCTCGATGCGAGCATCGCGAGATTGCTTCAAAGTAGCACGAATGATGTCCTCATTGATGCCAGTCACTTTCAGGTCCAACTGGATACCAGTGATCCCGTTTTGCGTTCCGGCAATCTTGAAGTCCATGTCACCGAAGTGGTCTTCGGTACCGAGAATATCAGTCAGCAAAACCCAATCATCGGGGCTTTTGCGGACCAGACCCACCGAAATACCGGCCACAGGATTCGTAATGGGAACTCCAGAAGCCATCAATGCAAGTGTCGCACCACAAACGCTGGCCATGGAACTGCTTCCATTGGACTCCAGAATGTCACTGATCACACGAATGGTGTAAGGGAAATCATCAGCGGCTGGCAGAACCGGCGCAACGCTGCGTTCGGCCAGACAACCGTGTCCAATTTCTCGACGCCCAGGTCCTCGAATTGGTCGACATTCGCCAACCGAGAAGGGTGGGAAATTGTAATCCAGCATGAATTTCTTGCTGTACTCGTCCATCAAACCATCAACTCGCTGCTCATCTCTGGAAGTTCCCAGAGCAACGGTCACGAGCGATTGGGTTTCCCCACGCTGGAACAAGGCTGATCCGTGAACACGTGGCAGGAGATCCGTTTCGCAGTAAATGGAACGCAGACTTTCAGCGTCACGTCCATCGGGTCGTGTGCCAGCATAAATCAGATCGCGAACGACATTCTCTTCAAGATCATGCCAGACCGACTTGAAACGCTTTTCACAGACGGCGTCATCAGCCTTAGGATCGGGGATGACATCCGATTTTGCTCGATCGCGCAACGCACTGACTGCATCAGCACGATCCTGTTTGCCCGCAGTCTGCTGGGCGGCTTTGAAGTCTTCGTAATAGTTGTCAGTCAGACGCTGCAACAGACCATCATCTTCCGGAGCAATGAACTCCTTCTTGGTCGGATTGACTTTCGCATAAAGCTCTTCCTGCAGTTCAATGACGTCACGAATGACAGAATGGGCGAACTGAATCGCGGCCATCATCTCATCTTCAGGCATTTCCTGGGCAAAGCCCTCGATCATCGCGACTTGCTCGGTAGAGCCACTGACGATCATGTCAAGTTCGCTCTCCTCGAGATCCGCATTGGTTGGGAAAGCGACCATTTCGCCATCAACCTTTCCAACGCGAACGCTGGCGATCGGCCCCTGAAATGGCAATTCGCTAACAAGCAGTGCAGCAGCGGCACCGTTCATGGCCAGCACGTCACCGTCGTTCTGCAGATCGCTTGCGATCACGAATGCCTGCACCTGAACTTCATCACGGAACCCATTTGGCCACAGCGGACGAATCGGACGATCCATCAGCCGCGAACTCAGAATCTCTTTCGTGCTCGGGCGTCCCTCACGCTTGAGGAACCCACCTGGAAACTTACCGGCAGCAGCCAAACGCTCGCGGTAATCACATGTTAGCGGGAAAAAATCGAGGCCCGGTCGGGGGTCACTCGAAGCGGTAGCGACCAAAACAACGGTCTCACCATATTGGACTAGTACACTTCCGGCTGCCTGCTTGGCAAGCTGCCCGGTCTCGAACGACAACGTGTGATTGCCGATCTGCTTTTCAACTCGGATTCTTTTTTCGGTCACTTTCAAACTTCCTTCAACCTACAAGACAACAAGAAACCTCGGTGTTCAGGTTTCCGACAACCAAAGCGGTGATGAAACATCAGCGCAAGTTGTGGCAAAACCTGCCCATCCGGGCATTTAAGGCATGTGAGCAATCCAACGATTGCATTCGAGAGGCGGCACAGCAGTGAAACACCAAAGTGAAGCACCAATTTGAGATAGGCGCGAACCATCCTTCAGCACGCGAGGCATCCGGCCTGGCCGTTTCATTGCGAAATAGACGCAAACAGCCGTTTCGCCTGCAGCAGGCGAGCTGGCTCTGCCATCTTCGCATGTCCGCGGTTCGGACGGGCTACTTTCGAATGCCCAGTTTTCCGATGATATCGAGATATCTCTGAGGCTCTTCACCCCGCACATAGTCAAGCAAACGTCGGCGACGGCTGACAAGGCCCAACAGGCCTCTTCGCGACGCATAATCTTTGCGATGCGTCCGCATATGCTCAGTCAGCCCATTAATCCGCTCCGTCAAGATGGCAATTTGCACCTCTGGGGAGCCGGTATCGGCGTTCGATTTACAGTTTTCGCCGATTACCTCGGTTTTTCGCTCTTTCGAGATCGTCATTCGTTTCTAGTCGTTTACGTCGTTCTTTTACTCACAAGTTGGGCCGTAGTGTACCGGCGTGTCATTCTCACGCAACGCCAAAAGCCGCCCCATGTTGAGAAAATTCACCCCAAAATTATTGACTTCACTGCTCACCTCGATTATTCCCCTCCGGCAAACCCACTATTTTGCGTATTTTCAATGCAGCCAACACCTCGGCAGCCTGCTCGGTAGGTGTTCGATCATCCCCACCTCGAAGATGAAGTTCCGGATTTTCCGGAGACTCGTACGGATCGCTGATACCGGTAAAGTGCTTGATTTCACCGGCCCGAGCTTTTTTATAGAGCCCTTTGGGATCACGTTGCTCACAAATGTCCAATGGCGTATCCACAAACACTTCCAGGAAATCGCCGACACTTCCCGAGCTCTCGATGATCCCTCGGACGCGGTCACGATCACGCCGATAAGGACTGACCAAAGCAGTCAACGTGATCAACCCTGCCGAGGCCATCAACGCAGCGACCGAACCTACTCTGCGGATGTTTTCTTCCCGATCGACCTCCGCGAAACCCAATCCGAATCTCTCCGCAAATGCATCGCCATGTTCCTGAGCCAACACGCTCGGTGGAGCACATAGACCGTGGCGAATGTTGTCTCCATCCAACAACATCGTGGCACAACCCAAACCTCCCAACTGCCGATCCAGCTCGTTAGCTACAGTACTTTTGCCACAGCCACTTAAACCGGTGAACCAGACCACGGCGCCCCTCTGCCCCAACCGCTGCTCACGCTCTTCCCGTGTCACCGTCTGGTCATGCCAGACAATATTCGACCGTTCCGTCATTGAAACACCTTCCTCTATTATCGATTTCCGGATCAACGATTTCCGAATTACACAGCTCGCTGCTAACC
>PKCN01000378.1 GCA_002862205.1 Planctomycetaceae bacterium
GAGCAATTGTTGTCTGAGGATTCACCTACTGCCCAGGCACTGCCAGCAATCTCGGATCAAAAGCTGGATTCGATGTGGCGGAAACTTGATGAGTTCCGTCCCCATGCTCTCTACCAGAATGAACCGCATGCATGGGCAGAATTGGAACGCGATCTTTTGTCGCTTGAGCTGATGTCCGTGAGCGGGAAGGGATACCAGCAATCAGCAGATAAATTGGCGTTTCAAACCAAAAACAGGTTGGACAAAATTGCTGCGAGACTGGAGGCTAGCAGGCAAAGCTCTTTCGTGGGCAGCAGTCTTGGGGTCATTTCTGGCGAGCCCCTCGAGTTGAATCCAGAATTGGCAGTGCATACCCTACCACTCGCGAATTACTTTGGTTTACTTTCCAGCTCTCGAGGACGTGATTGGAAACTATCGTCGCAGGGGGAGCTAAGCAGCGATTCCGTCCCGCTTCTCGAGGCGGACTTGACGGATACGGAAATAGCAGACTTTGGATTTGCAAGTACTCATTTTCAAAGGATGGTCAGGAGATATCAGGTTCGTAGCGGATTTACAACGCTGCCTTCGGTTGGTGGCGGCAAATCACTCGCGCAGTTGCAGATGCGACTGCATGCCCTCGCGGTTCCAGAAACACCAATCGGGGACGCAAAGAATGTTGCCCCTGAGGTGCCTTACGATGTGGCTGGAAGAGTCCACCATTGGACGCGTCGTTGGGTCAATGAAATCGTGCCCTATCGAAGGCAGGCAGAGGATTGTTTGTTTCTCGATGGGCAGCCGGATTTTCCAAAAATGCTCGAACGCCTGCAAAATGGAACCGATCTAGTTGGGCAATTCAACTTGGAGATGAGGAAACTGTTGCATACGTGCGATCGATCGATGGCGAATGCTTCGTATTATGCTCGCTGGGCAACGGATCCTGCTTATCTGTTGAATGATCCTCTGCAGCAGAAGCACATCGTTAAGGATACTCATGATCTAGTTCGACAAACACGAGAACTCTCCAAAAAGTTAGCTGGTGTTCCAGATGTGATTCAGCCAGTTCCAGAGGCAGATGACAAAAACACTGGCATTGATACGCAGTTGCAGAACAGGCTGGAAATGAGTGTTCCGGTGAATACTGCGCACACTGCGTATGAAGCCGTTGACCAAAAATTCGATGCCGTATGTGAAAACTTGCAAGGGAACCTGCAAGAATCAGTTTCGGTTGATCTGTTTGGACAGATTGAAGCAGTTCTGGCGGTGCCGTTGCTGACTTCAACCCACCGTGGAGTCCTACGAAATGGCTTGCGTGAAATCTCTGCTAAAGCCCACAAGCAAGGGATAAATGCAGATGATTTTCTGAAATCATCTTCCATGGATAGTTCAGTCAATGTTGCCGTCGCACTGAAGAGTGGACAGAACGAGACGTTAGTAGATGCTCGCAAGGGCCTGTTGGACGCGATTGTCGGCAGTTTTGCTAATGATTTTGGCGTTTGCCGTGACAAAGCTCTGACATCCGAGCAACTACCTGATGCTGCTGGCGCGAATGCAGCAGAAGCTACTCGTCAAGAGCTGAAGCTTCCCGCTGGAAACGCCCGCGATGTTCGCTTTGCAGCAGCTTTCGCTGCTGGTCCGAGCCGTGAGGTTTTACGTGGTGAATTCATTTCGAACATGCAGGCATTATTGTTCTGGCATGCAGAGAAGACGCTGGGTGATTTCTGGGGTGCGGCGGGAACCGACAATGTGTTTTATGAATATGCGACACGCGATTACCTGAAAGATGTTGAGCTTTTTTCGCTGCAACAGCGAGGAGCGATCTTCAGCTTCACCGGTGGATCGCAATTGCGAAATCTGAAGGAGCGATTAAACAGGGCTGATGCATTGTCGGTGGGTTGGGGGAAGACAGAATTACAGCGAATTTTGCAAATTGAACCCCATGAACCGGTACGCGTTAAAGGTGAATTTATTCGGATAGGAAGTGACGTGGACAGGCTGCTTCAAGGTGGGGCGGCAGCAAGCTTTCTTGAAACTTCAGGCTTGCGTTTATTTGATCCCAAATTGAAGCCGATTGACTTGGCTGGGAATACACATGACTTTGATTTCACGCTCCTTGGCGATTTAGCTGACAACAGTCAATCACTGCTACTGAAGACTGTCTTTCGAGGGCACGAATTAGACCAGCCGTGCCGTGTGATTCGGGCAAGTGGTGTTGCTGTCGTGGCTGAGCCACAGCATGTTGCAAAGGCAAAGGCTACGCTTGGTAAGAGAACTGAAAATCTGTCTGTGGCATTTGTACTCGATTGTTCTCAAAGCATGGGAAACGAAATCGCTAATGTATCTGGCGGTGCGGATTCTGCGAGAATGGATCGTCTTGATGTAGCCAAGGATGCTCTTCAGGATTTATTACTTCAGTTGAGTCAACGCGACAGTACAAAGGTTTCGGTTCACTTCGTTGGGCATCGTCTTGGTTGGAGTACCGATAGCCCTCTCCGCCCTTTGGCCAACCCTCAATTCAAGGGGCCGATTGCTCAGGGTTTGACGCCAAGTCAGGATGTGGAATCGGTCTTTCCGCTTGCTCCGTTTAACTTGAATGCAGCTGGCGGGGTTATCTCCCGCATTCAGTCCGTCAAACCATGGGGGCAATCACCTCTGTACCTTGCAACGGTTACCGCTTTGAGTGACTTTACTCAGACTGAACGAGACTCGGTGAGTCATGTAATTGTAATCACTGATGGCGCCAACTATCAGTACATCCCTACTGACGAAGAAGGCGTCGAAGCGACAACGGTGGATGACGTTTATGCGTCGATACAGGAGAATCAGGTACCTGTACATATTCTCGGTCTTGGGATGAACCGCCAGCAGGATCATCAGACGATCGAGGAATTCACGGATGTTTGCCTTGCTTCGGGTGGGTCCTTCCAAACTCTCGACGAGACAAAGCTGTCGTCTGTGCTGAGTAACATTATCAATTCAGGTCAGTACAAAATGAGCCTTCCTGCAACGCCCCAGGAACTCGGTCCGGTAGACTTGGGAAACCCAATTGAGTTTCAGCTCAATGAAAGTCTGCCCATGAGAGTCCCATTGACCTACCTCGGGCCTGCAAACTCAGAGGCGGAAAACCACGCTTCGATGCCCCCGGTGACAGAAGATCTATGGTTTGTGGGTGGTGAAAATTTCCAGCTATACCTCGACGAATTAGGGAAAGCCATTTACGCGTTCCCTTTTAACGATAATGTTGCTGCAGCATCGGTTTTGAAGCATCCTGACGGAACAGACACGCAGCAGGTGGTGCGTGTGCACCAACCGCAGCGTTTGAATAGCGGTGTAGTACTGTTGCCTGTGTCATGGCAAAAGCGATGTTGGGATACAACTCGCAAACCGTGTTTTTTACCCACCTACTACCCCGACGAGATATGGATTGAGATACAACCACTGTTGAGTAGTGAAAAAACCAGAGGAGAAAAATTTGTTTTCTATGACACTGATTTTGAGCCAGGGCAACCGGTTCCAATGGTTCGCGTATTGGTCCGCGATTGGCCGAAAGATGCGACCAAGGCACGTATTCGCGTTATGTCCATACCAAGTAAGTTCTCGCAGCAGCCTGCCTTGCCGGATTTACATCTCACGCCTCAAAAAGATGGCCCCGAATTAGTCCCCTCGCCGCAGGTAATGGAACTATCGCCACCATTGAGCGCTCCGCATTCTGGCGTCGCGCAGGGGCACAAAACCGGTGATGTTGATATTTCTGCTAGAGGAATGAAACGGTATTCATTGAATGATGAGTTGCAGCGGGGACTGAACGTAGGGAACAGCGTTGGTTTGAGATACGTTTTTTTAGCAGAGGACAAGCTCGAACAGCTCGGCCAGCAAAGGTTGCGATTCATACTGTCTTTTCCAGAAGATTCACAACGAGTTGATTCACTGCAGATTTCACTGCCTCAGGGTGATGGAAAGCCCAGCGCCAGTAGGATTGTCCGGCGATACGATTCAAACAATCGCCTCGCTGTTCACTCCTACTATTTCCCCAAGGGTGCACAATTACCAACCGAAATGGTGCTTTCTGAACTCAGCCACACCTCTTCGGAGGCTTGGCGAACAGATGACAGCGCTATGGTAGTGGGCTTACCGGAATTGGGCCAGTTTGTTCCAGTGACTAGTAAAAACAAGGGGGTTGGGGCTTCCGAAAGTGGAGGATCAGCCAGTAAGTGATATCTTTAGCCGCAGTTGAACTGTTGACTGATTCGAGTATACACCTCATTCTAATTGGGGCTCGACATTTATCGTCCCGTTCGCTGGCGTTAGGTCGCCGATGGCGATCCACGGGAATGGAAACGTTTTGAGTTTTGATTGCAAACGAATGAGTCGTTGAATGTTTGATTGGGTGAAGAAATTTCTGACTGGCTCCCCCAGTCAGCCACAGGAAACGGCTCTAAACGCGTCTGCCGAGTCATCAGACGCGGCAGGCTTCTCCGATTCGGATTCGCTTTTCGATGATGATTTCGCATCGACAACAACTTTGCAGTTCGCGTCAGCTTGGGATGTTGCTGATAGGTACCTCAGAGACAACCCCGCCCCCACACCCTATACAATGCATGCCCTTATTGATGCAGGTGCTGCTAACCTGCTGGACGCGAGTGAGTTGCTTGATGCGTGTCAAAAAATTGCAGATCACGGATATCAGTTTCCCATTAATGGGGTGTTGTTGAATGACTTATCCGAGTCTGATTTACTGCGATTTGTCCATTGGCAGGCTCAGGTTGGTGTTGCGAAGGAATCGTACGCAAACGAATTGAAAATCCGAGAACTCATAGAGATGTTTCGAGCAAGCCAGTAACTGCAATCCACCTCCGCACAAAAAAGTGCGGGAACTGATTGAAGCTCGGCTCTTGTTCTCTCAAGGCATGAGAGTGATGATTCCCTGCTCGAGCATGAGCCGGATGAAGTCGATGCCTCGTGACTCAGCATTCTCGCGAGACATACCGTGCTTGTCAGAAAACTGCCGAAGAATTTCGGTCACTGTTCTATTGCCGGTGAATTCATTAAGAAGCGATCTCACTTGTTTGTCGATTACAACTTCGCAGGGAATTCCGGCACCGTTTTGCAACCTTATTGCATCGGTAGTCCAGTTATCACCTTCCCAGTGTGACTGCTCTTGTTGTTGGATGCCTCTGCAAATTACAAGTCGCGAGTTCATGATCGCATCCCTGAATTTTGTAGAGTGAATCAGGTCGCGATTCGCAAATCCCTGCAAAACCGCATCTCCAATTGGTTTCGTGACTGCTTCTCGAAGACTGGAGAAATCTCGCCAATTTGAACCTTCGCGTTTGTGAAGGAAGATTAATCCCCCGCGGATGGCCTCAACATCTCTTTCGTCAAAATAATGGAGATAGTTATCCAGTGAAATCATGTCGGTGTCATCCGAAGATGAAGTCTCTCGGAGTCTGTTTCTTGCATATGATTCCGGCAATTGACAATTGGCCTCGAGAATCCATGCATCGCAACCGTTGTTCTGTAACCATCCATCTAGACGCTCTTGCCACTCTTCGCCTTGGACCTGAACCCACTCGCAAGTTGTTTGGAAGAAGCCACCTGGTGCTAGATGGTCGGGGGCCTCTTTGATGATTTTTTCGAGAAGAAAATCAAGTTCAAATTCATTATCCCGAAATCCAGAACTAGTTGAGGGTGAGATGACGAATGGTGGGTTGCATAAAATCAAATCAAATGTTCGTCCTTTGACAGGTAAAAAAAGGTCTCCGGTGACTGCCTCGATGTTTTTGAATCCATTCAAAGCAGCATTGAAATCCACAAATTCGGCGGCACGGTAATTTGAGTCGGTTGTCATGACTGTTTCGCTGAACCGACTCGCAGCCATCGCATGAGGTCCACACCCTCCACACAAGTCCAGGGTGGAACGGACGGGTTTCGTTATCGCAAAGGAAAACAGGTGCATTGCCGGCTGGCTAAGCGTCGGGACGTAATGTTCGCCGTAATGAATGTTCGTTGGGTGAACATCAGAGGTGAGGTACCATTGATCAACCGGAATCAGCAAAGCCTGCGCGGTGACAATCCCATTCGCATTGTCAATCAGCCCACAGGCAAAGCACGTATTCACAAATTCCTGTGGGAAGAAACTCTGCAAATCTTTTTCTTCAACTGGCAAACCAAGAAAAAACAGGCGTGTCAGTGCCGTGAAAGCTGAACGTACCGTTGTTGCTGCGGAGAAATCAGCTGCTTGCGGGTGATGATGTGGAGGAGGAATCGAAAATCCAAATAATTCCTCCAGTTTGGGGGCGACGTATCCTGCTGAACGACAGGTTTCGGTGATTTGGGATGCATCGGCGGCAGAGGGTGCTTGAAGCATATTGGTGCAGGGTGCAGGGAAGCGGTTTCGATCCATTGAAACACCGTCATTGGAGAGTTGATCGAACATGCCTTTCCACGGCGAACGTCTGTTGTACACCCCTGATTCGGGGCTGCGAGCCTCTGTTGTAATCCTCTAGGGCTTGAACGCCATCACTAAATACCCAGCGACATCTTCATTGCCTTCCTGACGCAATTGGGTTTCGACAACCTGCTGACACTCGAGGCCTGCTTCTGACAGCCAGGCCCGTACAACGGATGCTTTGTGGGCGTAGCGACCCGAACAGCTCAAAGCATAGTCGGCATCAGTTGTTGCCGCAGCCAACTGTTCAATGCTGAAGAGTAGGAGGCCTCCAGCCGCAAGCTTTTCATGCGCGACGGCAAACACAGGACGCAGGTCTCCAATGTAGATAAGTGTGTCAGCTGCTATTAGAAGGTTATGATCGCCAGCACTTTGTCTTAAGAAATCCGTGAGTTCCATTTCAAGCAACGCATCATATATGTTTTTTTCACCTGCTTGGTGTAGCATCTCGGGAGAAAGATCGACGCCGACTAACTCCTCTGCATATTCCTTCAAGAATGAACCGCACAAGCCGGTGCCGCACCCCAAGTCGACGATGTTTTTATCAGTTGGGATGGGGGAGCCATCTTCCCGTTGGCGATAATCTGGGTTCTCTTTGAGCAGTTTGTGCAGGAGTTCGGGTACCTTGTATTGCAATTTCGCCAGGCATTTATCGAAATCTGCAGCAAAGCCATCGAAAGTTGACTTTACATAGCCGTTTGAGGCTTGCATCGGAGTTGCGCTACCCCCACAGGAAGCCAATAAGTGGGTGACCACTGGATCATCGGGGCACAGAAGTAACAGCTCCCTATAAACTTCGATGGCTTCTTTCAGTTTTTGCTGTTTTCTAAAAACGGCACCAAGTCGGTGGCGGGCGATGGTTGATTTCAAATCAGTTGCGGCAACGGTGGAGTATTGCGTAATTGCTTCAGGGAATCCTCCCCTCGCTTCAAGCGTCGCGCCCAGCGCAAGCCGTGATTCGTTGTCCTCAGGAGCGAGTTCGATCGCCCGGTTGTAGCTTGTGATTGCTTCTGCGATCCGGTTGCAGTCACCATATACATTCCCCAGATTGTGGTGAGCTTGAGCGTAGTCAGGAGTCAGTGCGAGGGCCTGTTTGTAGGACTCGATCGCCTTCTCATGCTGGTCGATTTCTGCATGGATGTTGCCGAGGTTGTTCAAAGCTCGGGACTGTTTGGGAGAAATTGCAAGTGAATGCTCAATCCGCTCGATTGCCAGTTTGGGATTGCCTAACTGATTCGCAAGAACCCCCAAGAGATGAAGGGCTTCGGGGTGCTCTGGTTCAACTTCGAGGATTTCTTCGTACTTCCATTCAGCTTTTGTGAGTTGCCCCTCGCGGTGGAAATTAATTGCTTCGGCGAGTAGTGAATCAAGTTGACCTTTTGGAGCTTCGGACGTCATCGATTTATCTCTCTCCTGTTCAATTTAGTTCACGTAGCTTTTTCTGTCTCTTTGATCGAGATAATTGGATACCTCGATTCGCATTTGGGTCTTATCCGCTATAAATCTTAAGCTCGACCACGCTCAAGTGGACGTAGCGGTCTATCATGCAATACCGCAGACTCCAGTTTTGCGTTCGTTGTACAGCGGAAAGCCAACAGGTATTCAAAATTATCGCTCTGCCGAACCTTTCGTGGCACCCAACACGCGTCGCTAACCTAACCATTTCATTTGCTGATGGCTATCTGCCAACATTATGATTCAACCGGAGACCGGGATCATCCGATAGGTTGCCAAGCTAGTGGCTCTGGCAACACGTGGGCCTTGCAGG
>PKCN01000137.1 GCA_002862205.1 Planctomycetaceae bacterium
CCCATAAAAAAACGGCGTTTCCGGTCGCACCTTTCGGTGGCCAAAAACGCCGTCATTTGCGAGTGCGGACGAGAGGATTTGAACCTCCACGCCCTAAAACGGGCACCAGATCCTTAGTCTGGCGCGTCTGCCAATTCCGCCACGTCCGCTCGCTTCGATCTTGTGATCAAGAGTTTCGACAGAATCGACGTTTTAGTCAACGCCCCTTTTCAACGCCCCTTTTCAAAGCCCCGCCTCTACTCAGCACTGCTGGGCAGGATGAAACTCTGCCTGCACCGCTACCCATTCCCACTCAAATGAGAGCAGATATCTGATCTCACGATCTGGAAAACCGCTGAGTGAGCCCAACCAGCTTGCCAAGTCGCCCATCGGTTACGCAGATTCAGCGAAACAGTCGGGGTAGACCAGGGTGCTGCTCAAAAACCGCAATGGACCGCTCATGGAAGCCCAAGTGGGCACAACAGAAGGTGCAGCGTGAACCGTTCCATGTGTCACTCGCGTGTGGATCATTTCTACGAAGCCCACAATTGTTGTGATGGGCAGATTCGCGTCAGACCGGTTTTGGCATACAACTGTCACCACCCTCCCGTACCGCCGGACCTTGAAAACGTTTTAATCGGCAAGACTGATACACTTGACCGTAGTCTTGTAGGAGTCCGCATCAGGCGAGCAGCAGATGCATGACAGGCCAAATGCTCGACGTATTCTTAGTTGATTGTGTACCCATACCCTGCTCTCAATACAGGATGCCTTACCGGCGTCCCCTTGCCCGCAAAGTCAATGGCTGACCCAAGCCCTATCCGTCTACTGCTAATCGAGGACAGCGACATTGACGCGCTGTTCGTGACCCGTTTGCTGAAGTCGAATCCGAAAGTAGCTTTCGAGATCGACCACGCAACGACGCTGGCAGACGCGCTGGTATTACTTCGGGAAATCGAATTCGATGCGAGTTTGGTTGACCTGCACCTGCCTGATGCGAATGAATTAGAAGCGTTCGAGCAGATCCGAGCCTTGGATGCCCGGATTCCGATTGTGGTATTCACCGGTTCTGACGATGAAAACCTGGCATTAAGAGCGATCGAAAGCGGTGCTCAGGACGTGATGGCCAAAGGTCATGTGACGGGACAAATGCTCTTCCGAGCGGTGCGATTTGCCATTGCACGACAACTCAAGGTGATGGGATTCAAAGCGGACGCGGACACCGATCCATTGACCGGGATGCCAAACCGCAGACACTTGGAGTCACAATTTGTTGAAATGCATGCCCTTGCGCAGCAGAACAAAGAATCCATGACTCTCGCTCTCTTTGATGTCGACCACTTCAAACTGGTCAATGACGAACACGGGCACTTTATCGGTGATGCGGTACTCAAAGAGATCGCAACCTTGCTCTCAGGGTCCATCGAAGAAGGAATGCTTGCTTCTCGATTTGGGGGAGAAGAATTTGCCCTGCTGATGCCTGGCTCGGATATTGAACGTGCAGCGGTGGTTGTCGAAGGCATTCTCGATAAACTCGCCAACACCCCCATGAAACTCGACTCTATCAAAATCACCGTGACTGCCAGCGCCGGTTTGATTGCAGTGCAAGATAACGAATCGTGGGGTGCAGCCTACATCGCTTGCGATGAAGCTCTCTACGATGCAAAAACGGGCGGACGAAATCGCTTCGTGATCAACACTCGAAAGCCAAATCGTGGATCTGCCCGAATCTAGCTCGCGGATCGAAACGCAGCCAAACGGCAACCAGTCCCAAACGGTTACCTCCTTCGCCAGACAGCAAACAGCCAAGGCGGCACGAAATCGAGTGCAGCGGCACGAAATCGAGTGCAGCGGCACGAAATCGAGTGCAGCGGCACGAAATCGAGTGCAGCGGTAGGAAAGCCAAGCCGGCATAAAAACGAAGACTCACTGCGGCCGGTAACACTGGAAGAAAACAGGCGACCTCGCCTGGCTGCACGCTGGGTCAGCCGCTAACCCATGAATCGCAAACGCCGTTTTGCAAGCATTGAAGCGGCTTTTGCTTGCAGCTCTGCATGGGAGGCGGGCCGCAGAAGCGAACAGGAACGGACTTTTTTTGTTGACGTTGGCCCTTCACAACGGGCAACTGCCTGATCGACGTTGACCCTGAACGAACCATTTCGGACAATTACAAGTCGGTTTAAACTACCGGAATTGCCTTCATCGCCCTGCATCGATCGCCCTGCATTCATGCCCGCTACACCTGCCCTCGAATTATCCAAATACTGTTCAGACACGGCGAAAGCCGCGAAAGCTGCTTCTTACCAATTAGCTTCGCTCGATGCGTCTGTAAAAAACACTTGGCTGACAGAATCTGCCGAGGCCCTGCTTGCCTCGACTGATTTGATTCTGGAGGCCAATCAGCGGGACATTGCAGCGGCAGGCGAATATGGATTGTCAGCTGCATCGGTGGACCGATTGCGATTGGACCCTGAGCGGATCGCTTCGATCGCAGCAGGATTGCGTGAAATCGCGATGCTTCCTGACCCCGTCGGCGAGGTCATGGCTGGTTTCACCAGACCGGGTGGGCTTCAGATTCAGAAGAAACGAGTACCACTGGGCGTTGTCTTTTTCATTTACGAGAGCCGTCCCAACGTGACGGCTGATGCGGCTGGTATCTGCGTAAAGAGCGGGAATGCGGTGATTCTGCGTGGTGGCAAGGAAGCGATTCACAGCAGTCAGGCAATCGTCAGCGTTCTCTCTGAAACAGCCAAGCGTTGTGGTGTTCCCGAGGCAGCGGTGCAATTGGTGGGGACCACAGACCGAGCTGCAGTGGGACATTTCCTTGGCCTTCATGAGCTGATTGACGTCACGATTCCCCGGGGTGGCGAAAGTCTGATTCGGCGGGTTGCCAAGGAGGCGACGATGCCGGTGATCAAACACTATGATGGAAATTGTCACGTGTATGTCGACCGCTCGGCCGACCTGGAGATGGCCGTGAACATCGTTGAAAATGCAAAATGCCAGCGGATGGGAGTCTGCAACGCGTGCGAATCGATACTGGTGCACGCTGGCATCGCAGCTCAATGTCTCCCCATGATCGCCCAGCGTTTGTCCGCCAGCGGTGTCGAGATCCGAGCAGGCCAAAGAGCATTGGAGTTCCTGCCGGATGCCGTGCCGGCCACAGAAGCAGACTGGTCCGCTGAATATCTCGGCCCCACCATCAGTGTTGCGGTCGTCGACTCGGTGGAACAGGCGGCAACCCACATCAACCACTACGGCTCGCACCACACCGATGCGATCATCACAGAGGATCTACGTTCAGCGAACGCTTTCACTACCTTGGTCGACAGTTCCGCAGTGATGGTCAACGCCAGTACACGATTCAATGACGGCAGTGTTTTTGGCCTGGGAGCCGAGATCGGAATATCCACTGATAAATTTCACGCGCGTGGGCCCTGTGGACTGCGCGAACTGACCACCTACAAATACATCGTTCAAGGCAGCGGGCAAATCAGACAGTGACGTACAACCACCAATAGGATGTGCGTTGACAAACACTCGAAAAAACAATCCATCAGCGACTTGGGCAACGCACCAGAGGGTGCCCAATTAGCACCCCATGCATCAGCAGGAATCCCACGGGACGAATCAAATGTCCGAAGAATCACTCAGTCAAAATCAGGTCGAAAATCTGTTGAAGGCGATGGAAACCGTCGGCGGCACCCCGGATGCCGCTCAGGACAGCGGAACGCCTGCTCAAAACGGGCCAGTGGTGGGAAGCATTCCCCACGCCACCAATGGCTCGACAGCAAGAATCACGGCTTACGACTTCAAACGTCCGGAACGTGTGGGAAAAGATCAAATGCGGGCCATGCACTCTCTGCATGAAGCATTGGCTCGCAACTTTGGAGCAGCCATCTCCGGCATGCTCCGCACCATGATTGAGGTCAAACTGCTGAGTGTTGATCAACTCACCTACAGTGAGTTCGTGTTCAGCCTTGATAACCCAAGTTGCTTCAACGTGCTCAAACCCGAGCCACTGGATGGCAACTGGATCCTCGACATCGCGCCATCCCTCTCTTATGCGATCATCGACCGAATGCTGGGAGGCGACCCCAAACCCAGCGATACCCTGCGGCGGCCTTTGACCGAAATCGAAAATCGCCTGATCGGACGTATCGTCGATATCTTCCTGGGCCAACTCAGAGAATCATGGGAAAACATCGTTGAATTGGATCTCAAAGTCGAGAGTGTCGAGAGCAACCCACAACTGGTCCAGATCGTCCCTCCCAACGAAGTGGTCATCCTCGTGGGCTTCGAACTGATGCTGGCCCAAAATCGTGGAATGCTCAACCTGTGCATTCCCTTCAACACCATCGAGAACTACAACTCAAAATTGTCCCGCAACGGCTGGGTTGGCTACGGAAAAGGAGCGCCCACCAAGGAAACAAAAGGAAAAATCGCGAGCAGCGTGGACCGAGCCCCTGTGGATGTCGTGGTCACTCTGGCACGTTCGAAAATCCTTACCGGTGATCTATTGGACCTCTCGGTCGGCGACATCATCACGACTGAAAAAGAAGTCAACACGCCGCTGGAACTCGCCGTTCAGAATGTTCCCAAGTACAACGCGACCCCAGGTGCCTTCAAGGGAAAGAAAGCTGTTCAGATTGAATCTGCGATCGAAAAAAACAATTCAACCTCAACGCCCAAAACCGATCCGAGCCAAAATTCGGCTCGATGACCCTCGATAGCAAAAAAAAATGAGGGAAAGTAAACGCAAAAAAACGGGAAAAAAAATTCGCTTCAACGCCAAAGACTAAGAAAAATCCCGCAATTTGCTAGCATCGGACATACGAAAGGCAGCACGTTCGGTTGGAAACGCAGGCCCGCAAGAGTGGGTTCATGCACGCCGGAAGAGCTCCATGGGGAGGAGCCAACGCCTCGTAGAGCACTTGCCCCACCTCGTGAGACGACCTCTTCTGCTTGCCCGATCCGATCACTCCAAAGCCATTGCCTGGGGCGGTTGTAGACACAGCAGATCACAGGTGATCGGCCCAAGCCAAGCCTGGTTGGACAACGGCTTGCTGAGCGTCGCAAGCCATTCAAAGAGGCGAGTTGGCTGGGGGAAACGCCAGCCATGATGCGATTGGCAGAGTGCCTGAGGGTCGGGGAGCCACGGGGTTACCGCTGACTCCCATTTTAAACCTCACAGCATGAGCGGCCTCAGATTGCCTGAGACCCGCCCGCAATCAAGAATGCACCGAGATGCAGGGATCTAGAGCCAAAGTGGCTTAGATCATTTCCTTGAGGCCCTTGAGAGGGCGAATGGTGAGTTTCTTGCTCGCTGGCTTTGGCTTGAGCCAGATTTCAGTACCATCGGCTGGGTTGCGGCCTTTGCGTTTCGGCTTGGCAGGAACGTCCTTCAGAACGATCTTGCAGAGGCCGGGGATTGCGAACTGACCAGGGCCACCCTTGGAGATTGCTTTCTCAATCTCGCCTGCGAGAGCATCAAAAACAGCTGCCACGTCTTTCTTGGACAGCTCAGTCTCTTCAGCGATGTTGGCGAGAATCTGGGTTTTGGTTGGCGCCTTCAATGCAGCTTTTGCCATGGGGAAGAACCTTCAAGTATTGAGTATTTTGGGTCGATTAGGGCGTGATTAACGCATGCCCGTGATTCCTATGGGCAAAGTGTTATGTCCCTGCCACGATCCGTGCAACCCGGCTTTGGCCAAAAAAACCAACGTTTTCAGGGGTTTTTTACTCGGGGTCTTGACTGGCGCCGTGGCAGCCGGTCGGAATTTGATCCACTCGGGCTTCCAGAAACAGCGATTTATCAAGCATTTCATCACTGTTCATGGGGATTTCTGAATGCCGCTTGCCGCGCTGACATGTTGCCCATGCCGCGTCTTGTTACGAGCGCATTTGATTGGCAACACGAGCAATCATGAGCACACTGCCGAGACGCTCTGCGGTTAAATTTCGCTGCCCAACGCGGCATCGACATTGCTCTCATGCAGCGAATTGAGGTCTGTGTCATGATCGACCAAATCATCGCCGGCAGATTGGATGATGGTGAGTTCATCGGCAACATTCTGCATGACTTGATCAACGATCTGTGAACTTTCCTGCGGGACTTCCGCATCGCTTGTGGCCAGCGTTTCTGCCAACCACAGATCGCCACGCTCGGTAGCGAGAACTGCCGCATCGGTCCGCGTGCTCTGATTGCTTGCCACGGGCACAAACAAGTCGGCCTGAGTGACTGCGAGCGCTGCAGTTGATTCGCCTTCTGCCTGCATTTCACCCACAGTCAGCGGGCTGTTTATCGTCGCCAAGGCTTCACCCTCGGCGTTCCCAGCAGGCAATGCTTCTCCCTCTGGTTCTCCTGCTGGCGGTGAAACCGGACTGAAATTCAGCCCATTGTCACCAAGCCGAATTTTCAACAGTTTGTAAGCCCCTTCAACACCACGCGTTTCAACACGACTGGTGTCATCGGTCGACCCCAGAGCCTCAACATTCTCTTGGGTCACAGTCCCTTGGTCATCTGTTTCGGTACGCACTGCCTGGATCGTGACAGCCCCGGTATTGGGATCGAGTTCAACGTTGGTGACCTCGACGTCAACTTCGGGTGATGCAATCGTTAGCACGCTTTGCAGTCCGGGTTCCAGAGCGACAAGGATAGTTTTGCTGGACGCGGATCCAAAGAAGTCACGAATCGAGACATACTTTGACTTTAGCTGACCAAGCTCAGGACTGATGATCACATCACCATCTTCCGGCAAACTGGTCACAGGGATCATTTGAGGCTGATCTGCCCCTTGGATGAATGGGTTTGCAGGAATTTCGATGTTGTAATCACCTGGCATCAGATCACCGAAATCGGCGTTCCCGTCTTGCGTATCCAGGGGAATTTCGACCGCTTCTCCCAACAGGTTGGTGCCACGCAACACAATTCCTGCGAACTGCGGTTCCCCAACGGCATTGTTCATGTCGATGGTGATCTTGCGTGTTTCAAAATCGGTGACTTCGACGGTAATCGTGCCGGTGCTGGTCTCAATTCCATCACTGATGGTGTAGGTGATGGTATCCGTTCCTACGAACTCCGGACTTGGCGGTGTGTAAAGGATGGCTTGCGTTTCAGTATCAACGATCGCGGTCCCCCCGGCCGAAGTATCGCTGACGACCGTGATGGATAACGTTTCACCGGCATCCACGTTGGCCGGCAAGTCGTCCAGATCAAAGACGGAACTTTGTGCCGAAGCACGGTTCAGATTCATACCGAGATCACTGATCGGGGGCAGATCATTCACAGGCGTCACAGTGAAGGTCACCGTACCGACAGAGATTCCACCGCCAGTATCACGAATGGTGTAGGGAACGCGTTCAACCCCATTGAAATCAGGTGCCGGTGTGTAGGTCAATTGAGTTCCGTCAGCACTGATGACAGCCTGCCCCCCACCATCCGGCACGCCGATCGAGTCCAGCACAAAACCCTCGTTATCGACGTCTCGAACATCATTGCTCAGCACGATGAAGTCGGCAGTCGCTGCATCTTCAACGACTTCATAAGCATCGCCAACGGCAGTGGGCGGATTATCAGCAGGAGCGACCGTGACCGTGACGGTCGCCACATCCTGCAAGTCTCCGTCACTGACGATGTAAGTGAAGGTGTCGACCCCAACGAAGTCCGGTGCAGGTGTGAACGAGACTGACATTCCGTCCTCGGCAATCACCGCAGAACCACCGTTGCTTGGAGTACTGACCGAGGTGATTGTCAGCGTTTCGCCTGTGTCGGGTGAGATCTGATCATTTTGCAGCACATTCAGGACGTTTTCGGTAGAGTTCTGATCAACGCTGACGGCATCATCCACTCCTGTGGGCGCGTCATTGACATTGGTCACATCCACGGTAACCGTCGCGTTCTGCTGCACCCCTGCGTTGTCAGTCACCCGATAAGTGAAGACGACTGGTCCGACGTAATTGGCAGCGGGGCTGAATGTCAGAACACCATCCGACACGGTAACAGTACCGCCGTCGGTGGGTTGACTGGCCGAAATCAGAGTCAGCGATTCACCGCCCGTGTTGACCACATCGTTGCTGAGCACATCCAGCACCGTGTCACCTGAATCTTCAAGAACCGAATAAGCATCGTCATTGAGTGTAAAAGACTGGCCCACGGC
>PKCN01000158.1 GCA_002862205.1 Planctomycetaceae bacterium
TGATTTCGATTCAAACCATCCACGCCACATGTTGTGCCCTTGCCCCTCAATCAACTCAACCTGAATGGGACCACCTAGTGCGCGATATCGCTTTTCCAGCAGTTCCGTATTGTCTTCATGCGGAACCACATTATCGGAATCACCCTGAATATGAAAAATCGGAACGCGTTGTTTCGCAAGCGGTTTCAGTTTATCAATCGGGTTATGCTGCGTTATCGACTCCTTGAGTTGGTCGGCTGTCAAGCCGAAGGCGGGTGCGGCTGTCGCTATGCCGGGGTAACTGGCGATGTTGCAGACGGGATAAATTCCCGCGATTCCCGCTACAGACTCGGGATTTGCAACCGCCCAACTGTACAGCATCAAACCCCCACGACTGCGTGCCAATAAAACCGGCTTTCTACTGAATCCGCGCTTCGTCGTCAGCTCTTGGTAAAACGCCTGATAAATCTGAACCCCCTGCGGGCTTCCATAGCTTTCGCCCACATCCACACCAGCCAAGGCGATCCCTGCGGCGTGCAACCGATCAATCATCCATTGCTCATCCCGATTTGGATGCCGTTTGCTCAGGGTCGGAGCGTACCAGACCCAAGGTGTGGGCACCCCCACTCTTAACGCATCGGGTGGCATGATCACGAACGCCTCGTTGCTGCCCACTTTAAACGGTTCGCGTTCTGCGGCCCCCGCTGCTGACCTGGTCAGGTTCAAGACGCATAGAACCAGGCAGACAGACCCAACACGGGACAAAAATCCCGCGGTCGTGGCAGGCAAATATTTCATCATGGATCGCTTCAAAGTAACACCTTCAAAAAAGCTCATTGACCTGAACGCCTCCACTTGGGTTGCCATGGGAGCCGGGGCATGTGCCCGAGCGAGGCAATCGTCGCTCCTTGACGTATTTCAAACGCTCAGGAGTCCCCTCGCGGGCATGTTGTTGTGTTATTATACGCCTGAAACTCCACGGATCTGCGCAAATCAATTACGTTCCTGAGCAGGGGTCTGTTGGCCGATTTTGTGCCAACTCTTGGGGCCCCCGTGAGCAGGCGTGCTTTGCGTTGGATACCGGGCAACGGCGAAATACACGAGACAAGCGTGTCAACTTTCCCGATCACTCCAAGGAATGCACAAACAATGACTGGGAACCCTAAGCGAGTCGCAATCATGTTGGACCTGCAATGGCCCTACAAGCGGCATGCGAGCACGTTTGCTGGTACCCAGCAGTTTGCCAAGGAACACGGTTGGCATTCCATCATTGACGAATTTGCCCACGACACGCTACCCACGCGTCGTGGCAAGCAGATTCCTTATGACGGTGTCATTGCGAGGGCTAATCACGAATTGGCAGAGCGTGCGACCCGTCTTGGGATTCCGGTTGTAAATATGTGGGCCAGTTCCCCAGTGTGGAACAAACTTCCAGGGGTTTTTCCTGATTTTGACGCCAGCGGTCAAATCAAGGCCGAGCACTTTCTTTCTCGCGGCCTCTCGAACTTTGCGGCCATGACAGCGTTCAAGAATCGCGGCCAGAGTATGGAAGTCGACCAGTTCCGCAAAGTCATTGCAGAATGTGGCTATGACTGCGTCATTGCCAATTCACCGCAAAGCTTGTCCCGGAGTCTCGACCACTGGCGGCGTACGCGAGAATTGGTCGAAGCGTGGATGGATCGTTGGGTTCTACCGATTGGAGTCATGGTAGGCGGAGAGGATCTAGGAAGACTCGTCGTGCAAATGTGTCATGAACGTGACTGGCGGGTTCCTCAAGATGTTGCGATCATCGCCGGCCAAAACGAGGAGAATCTTTGTGAGAACCCGAGTCCCTCCATGACAAGCATGGAGTTTGGTTATGAACGCATCGGTTACCGCTGCGCAAAACTGCTACAGCATTTGATGGACGGCGGAACTGCCCCCGACCACCCAATCTCCCTGTCCCCCTCCGGCCTTGTGGTGCGCGAATCAACTGATTTTCATGCGGTGCAGGACAAACTGGTGGCCGATGCACTGGATTACATTTCCCGAAACAGTCATCGTCACATTGGACAACACGATGTCTCGCGTGCAGTGAATGCCGAAACCAGGACACTGCAATTGCGTTTCCGCAAGTTTTTGGATAGCCCCATCGCAACCGAAATCAGGCGTGTACGTTTGGAAAGAGCAAAGCGCGAGTTGGTCCAGAGCGACCGTCGAATCGAACACATTGCCAGAGACGTTGGTTTCAAAACGGCCAATCGGATGTGCGAAATCTTCCGCCGTGAACTTGGGATCACACCGACGGACTACCGCAAAGAACGGAAAATTCGCGGCAATCCCTGATGCGTTGCACTGCTTTAGCGTTCGTCGACACACAATGAACCAGAGTTCACATTCCTCGAGTCACCTTGCCGTCGCCATTGATCCGAACCTCCTTGACCATTGATCAATCAGAATAAGCGATACGACACCATGAAGAAAACAACCAGATTGCTTCACCACGCGTTCCTGTCAAAACGGTCGATTACTCTTGCGGGGACCCTGCTTGCAATTTTGGTTGCGTTGCCATGCGACGCTGGGGACACCAGGCCGAACATTGTTTGGATCGTCGTCGACGACATGTCGCCAAATTTTTCGTGTTATGGCGAACAGACTATCGCTACCCCCAACGTTGACTCACTCGCCAGAAAAGGCGTCCAGTTCAACCACGCCTACGCAACTTCCCCGGTTTGTTCCACGTTTCGTTCTGCATTGATTACTGGGATGTATCAAACCAGCATCGGAGCCCACCATCACCGTAGTGGGCGTGGAAAGCATCGGATCGACTTGCCAGCGGGAATCGATCCCATCCCCGTTTTGTTTCAGCAGGCTGGGTACTACACCTGCATGGGAAGCGGTTTGAAAACGCTTGATTACAGAAGTCAGCCGCTAGCAAAAAACAGAGTCAATGCATTGGGAAAATCAGACTACAACTTTACCTGGGACCGGTCCATTTTTGACGGAAATGATTGGTCTGGCCGGGAGACAAACCAGCCATTTTTCATGCAGATTCAGTTGCATGGTGGAAAGCTCCGAGGAGCCTCTGAAGCCTCCTACAAAAAGTTCGAGCAACAGGTGTCCGAGACGCTTGGCATGAACACAAACCCGGCGTCAGTCATTTTGCCGCAATATTATCCAGACGACCCAATCATACGCAGAGATTGGGCCAACTATCTTGATAGTGTACGGATCACCGACTGGCATGTGGGTCTGATCATGGACCGGTTGCAGGCCGAAGGTCTGCGTGAGAACACTCTCGTGGTCTTTTTCACCGACCATGGAATCAGCCATGCCCGTGGCAAGCAATTTCTGTACGACGAAGGCACACACATTCCTTTGATTTTGTCGGGTCCAGGAATCTCAGAGGGAGCGTTTCGGGAAGATCTGGTTGAACACATCGATATCGCAGCGTTGTCACTTGCAGTTGCGGGGATTGCAGTTCCAGCGACGATGCAGGGCCGCGATGTTCTAGCCAGCGAGTACAAGGAAAAGACGTTGGTTTACAGCGCCCGCGACCGCTGTGGAGAAGCGGATGACCGCATCCGTTCGGTTCGCAGTCGCAAATTTCTATACATCCGCAACTTCTATCCAACCAGACCCCACCTGATGCCAAGCAACTACAAGGACACAAAGGTGATTATCCAACGGATCCGACAACTGCATGCCGGGAAAGGTCTGAATCCACTTGCAGAAGCTTTGTTGTTCGCTCCGCAACGTCCTGCCGAGGAGCTGTATCAGTATCAGCAGGATCCATCTCAGGTCAACAATCTTGCCAGTGATCCCTCCTACCAGCAGACACTTCGGGAACATAGAGAGGCGTTAGACAACTGGATCGAGCAAACGGGTGACATGGGCCCTGAAACCGATGATGTGTATGAAATGGAAATCGCGGATCAGCTTCGGACTACCAAAAATGCTGCAAGCCGCGAGCAATACAGAAGTAATTCTGGAGTTTACAAGGCGTGGAGAGCAGCGGGTCAATGACTCCGCTCCCATCGAGACCCATTCGCTACGCGTGTATTGTATCCTCGCCTGCGACCGCCCAACTTTATGACGTAGCAGGGCTGAGCCCTTCTGATAGACCCGGTCCATCATCGGGCAATTGCAGTTCTGTATCAGGATCCCCCGATTCTGCTGCCGTGAAACGCCCACCTGCGCTCCAGTAAAGCGAGTAGGTGACGGGCACCAAATAGAGCACAATGACAGTGGCAAATAGCTCACCAAATGCAATGCTTGTGGCCATCGGTATCAAAATTTGTGCTTGAATCGAAGTTTCCAACAGAATTGGAAACAAGCCGCCAATGGTGGTAATGGTGGTCAGCAAGACCGGGCGGAATCTGCGCAAGCCCGACTCGGCAAGGGCTTGGGTGATCGGCATCCCACTGCGTACCCGGGAATTGATAAAGTCGATCAGCACGATGGAATCATTGACCACAATTCCAGTCAGAGCAATGATCCCGTAAAAGCTGAACAACGTCAGCGGCAGCCCCATGATCACGTGACCAATCACAGCGCCCAAAGCACCGAAAGGGATGATCAGCATTACTAAAAGCGGCTGCAACGCGGATTTGAATTCAACTGCAAGCAACACGAACATCGCCAGCAGAGCAGCAAAGAAGCCTGAGAAAAGGCTGCCGAATGACTCCGCCCGACGTTCCTGCTGGCCCTCCCAACGGATTCGCAATGCCGGGTAGCGTTGCAAAAACGCAGGTAGAAAATTGTCTTGAAGGTCGGCAACGATCTCTTCAGCGTTCCCAATCTCCTCATCCAGGTTACTGGACACCGTGATCGAGCGAGCCTGATTGATCCGGTTCAATTCTGAATAGCTTCTAACCACATCGATCTCAGCAAGCTCTGTGATCGGTCGCTCAAGGCCATCGGCCAAACGCACACGAATCTCATCAAAATTCGCCAACGATCTCCGATCTTCGCGTGGATAAGTGACCATGATTTTGACTTCATGACGCCCCCGCTGAACACGCATCACCTCTTCACCATAATAGGCGGCACGCACTGTCTCTGCCAAATCCGCCGTGCGTACGCCCATCCCGAATGCTTCGGGCCTGATACGGAAACGATACTCCAATTTCCCGGGCAGGGAGTCGTCCTTGATGTCGTAAACACCGTTGTAACTTGCAAGCTGGACTTTGCATTCTTCCACTGCTCGCTCAAGATCCTCGACATTATCCGATGCACCCAGCACCTTGAATTCGATTGGCGTTCCGCCCGGACCAAAGGAACGGGTGCCAAGCGTTAATTCCTCAGTCCCTGGGATCGGCGGGATCTGTTCCCTCCACTTTGCAACAATGGCACGACTATGAACTCCGCGACTCTCGGAATTAATCAGTTCAATCTCGACGCTACCTTTGTGGCCGCCCCCGGAGGAGGGCATTGGTGACGCTCCCAGGCCCCCGCTGGCAACGCTCGCCCCGACGACACGAAACGTGGTTTTTGCAATTGGCGTCCCCTTCGATTCAAAGTCCGCTGCCACTCTCCAAAACGCCTCTTCGATCTTTCGCGTTGCTTCAATGGTGACACTTTCTGGGGTTCCATCTGGAAAGGTCACGGCAGCATTGAGCGTGTTTCCATCAACGCGGGGAAAGAAACTGAGTTGAATGATTCCAGACCGATACAGGCCGGCAGTCACCAGCAACGCCGCGAAGCTGACTGCGACGGCTACTGAGCGATTTTTCAAACACCATGCCAAGCTAGGCGTATAAACCCGAACAATGAATTTTGCCAACAAGCCTGTGGCAAATGCGTTCAGTTTGGTTGCAAGCCACAATAACGGTCGCAAAACGTAGAACACAACGGAAAGCAACTGAAAAAACCGCGTATTACGATGTGCAAGATGACATGGGAGAATTGTGACACATTCCAGCAGCGATACCAGCAGGATGGCAATGATGGCCGCAGGCATCACGGCTGTGAATTTTCCCATCGTGCCACTGACGAACAGCAAGGGTGTGAACATCACCACCGTGGTTAGAACTGCTGTGGTTACCGATGGAATGACTTCCGCAGTGCCGTCGATTGCTGCCTGCCGTATGGGTTTTCCCATTTGACGATGAGCGTAAACATTTTCACCAATCACAATTGCATCGTCCACCACGATCCCCAGCGCCATCACAAAGGCAAACATGGAAATCAGATTTAAAGTCTGACCGGTCAAGTACAGAAAAATACCTGAGGCAAGGATGGCGAAGGGAATACCCACCGCCACCCAGAAAGCGAGCTTGGGATCCAGAAAGAGCAACAACAGCGTGAAAACGATCAGCAACCCCTGTGCTCCGTTCTCCAACAACAGATCCAGTCGCCCGCGTACCTCAACCGACTCATCGCTCCAGGTCATGATTTCGTAACCGGCCGGGATGGGAGCTTCCTGAACATAGGACTGAACCCCATCAATCATCACAAAAAGATCCTGTGTGGTGCTGCGAATCACCGAAAGTGCTAACGCCGGCTTCCCATTAATGACGTTGATCGCTGTGGAATCTGCAAACTCATCACGAACATTGCCCAAGTCGTCAACGGTCAACACCGCGCCACCGGAATCGGTGACTAGTGGTAACTCCGCCAGCTCTTTCCCTCTCGTCCTTCGGTTATTTCCCCGCAACAACACCTCCTGGGATTGGCTGCGAATCGCCCCGGCGGGTAATTCCCGATTTTCCCTGCGGATGATGTCTGCAGCCTGCCTCAAGGTCAGCCCATGCGAGCGTAACGCCTGCTCCGGGATCTCGATATCAATTTGATAATCCCGCGCTGCCAAGTAATCGACCTGCGCCACTGCTGGTAGGGATAGCAAGTCATCCCGCACTCTCTCGGCGATCTCCCTCAATTCCAACTCAGCCTCGATGGAAAGCGCTCCGCTGGACAATCGCAAGGCTGAATCTGGCGCGATCAAGCCGACTCGTATCGAGGGCCGCCGATTGGTCACCAAAGTTACCCGAGGATCTTCCGCCTCCAAGGGAAAACTCGGAATACGCTCCACACCTGAACGCACTTCATCCAAGACTCGATCGGGGGACCTGCCACCGGGAATGAGTGCCAACACCACCGTGCAAGATCCTTCCTGCGCAACTGTTGTCACCTTTTTGATTCCTTCGATGGAGCGAACCGCTTCCTCAATCTTCTGACCAATTCCCGTTTCTGTTTCCTGAGGTGCGGCGCCTGGATAAGGAACCATCACCATGATCCGATCCAGTTCAAACTCTGGAAACGACTCACGGTGCATCGAGTTGAGGCACATTGCGCCGACCAGCATGATGGCGACCATGCAGAGGTTCAGCGCTGAATGGTTACGAATGGAGATACCAACGATATGCTTGATCATGAACCACCAGTTGATTCAACAGCGTCGGCGGCATTGGGGCTGCCGGGATCGAACGAGCTGGCAGAACTGTCATCAGCCATCACCCGCATCCCCACTGCTGGTTGCGCCAGCGGCGAAACGACGATCGCGTCTCCTGCCGCAAGGCCGCGTGGTTCCTTCAAAACAACGGAATAATCGTCTGTCGAAAAAGCTACAGTTACATCTTTTTGCACCAACACACCATTGACGACAATCCACACACGTTCTTCGGGCTGCACCGCTTGTTGCGGAATTCGCAACAGAGCAAGTGGTGGATTGGTATGGATATTCACCGTGACAAACATCCCCGTCATCAGCGTCGGCATTGCCCTCATCAACGGTGCTGCCGCAGTCCCACTACCCTGTGTCTGGTCCTTGCCAGTCTTTTGGCCTTTTTCACGTCGTTCAAAGCCCGGTCGCGTTGGTGGCGCAGTGAAAAAATTAACCGCCGCAGGCTCGGGAACATGCACACGACATGAGATCATGCGTGTTTTACTATCAACGCCCGCCCCATCATATCGATCAACCGTCGCATCCCAGGAGAATTTGTTTCCAGCCAGTTCGTAGATCACAGTGGCGCGCGTTTTTGGGAAATATGACTGGAGCAGAGTATTGAACCCCCCTCCTCTTCCCCCAAACCACCCGGCGCGTGTTTTTTAGTCGCCATTGGCGGCCGCCTCTCAGGGACTCGTCCTTGTTTTTGATTG
>PKCN01000209.1 GCA_002862205.1 Planctomycetaceae bacterium
TACTTGACGTTAACTACTTGACGTTAACTACTTGACGTTAACTACTTGACGTTAACTACTTGACGTTAACTACTTGACGTTAACTACTTGACGTTAACTACTTGACGTTAACTACTTGACGTTGACCCCATCGATCTTGAAGATTGCAAAGTGGCTGGCGCCTCTCGGACCGACCCCGTTGGGATACTTGTACTTTTCAGTGTCAATCTTGAATTTGCCTTCTACGGTGACCGGTCGTGTCACAAAATCAGTTGTTTTGCCTGGCACCATCTCGACGATCACACAATCGAACAGTGCCGCACCGGGGCCAAAACAACATTCCTGATTATCCCGCACGAGGACAAACTGATCGATATTGGTTTCTTTGAACAAAGTGCTGGGCAGTATGTAGCCGCGAAGCTTCACCTTCACACCATCGAGTTTCTTGATTTCGTCGGTTAGCAGATCTGGCTTGAACTTTGCGTCCTTTTCAATTTTAAAGCTCAAATCATCAAAATTGATATCGCCTTTGGCCCGTGACGAATTGCTACTCTTGCGGACTTCGACTCTGGGTCTGGGATCAACGGTTTCACCGTCTGTCTTAGCCCGATCACTTGCCTGGGCCTTGGCAGCACCCGCATCTGGCTGGCTGGTTATTTTCTGAGTCGTTGTTTTCTGGTCATTGCTGACCGTTTTTTCGCTTTGCTGGGGATTCGTCGATTGCGGGCTTGCCGCTAGTGAAATTCCGACCAGCAGAATGGAACTCACGATCATCGCGAAACGCAAAAGCATCATGTGTTGGCTCAAAAGAGAACGGTAGCCGCAACGAAGGCTACGCTGGCGTGGTATCCCCCTAGTATAGCCTCAGGCAGGATGCAGCGAACACATCAAAATATGCGTGTCAAAGACTCAACGTATTTGATCAACTTTCATTTGATAAAAGACGGTGTTGTCAAAGTCAGTGAGTTTTTGTGGCCCGCGGTTGAGGGTGAACTGGCCAGCCAGTTTTTTTCTGGTCAAACCCGCTTTGGTGGTTTGACCATTGAGCAACCTGACTTCGATCATATCGCTACTTTTGGGTTGTCCCCCAAAACAGCAGGTTCCCAAATCAGGCACGAGGATGAAGCGTTTGAGCAGACCACTTCCTGAGGAAGGGTGGATGTAACCCTTCAGGAAAATATTATTGCCATTGATTTCAATCGCCTTGGTACTCGGTTGATCACCGGGTGAGTTGGAGGGCTGCTGCAGCTCCCAGAAATGGACACGCGTGTAGCCCTCGGGTACTTCGGTCAAATAGACGAAGGTATGCAAACTGACGCCGCCCAGAATGACGAGTACATTCAGGACAAATCCGGTCATGGCGAGCGAGCGGCCCGCAAACTCTTGGGGAAAACGTTTGATTTTCAGGTATCCGGCAACGCCCAGAATCATTCCCAGCAGGGCCAACGCCAAGATCGCCCAGACAAAGAACCCCAACAAAGAGACCACACCACAGATGACTGAAGCGATCGCGGTCGTGCTGATCGCGCGGTAGGGGAATTCTTGCGGCTCTGAACCGGAAGTTATCTCGATATCAGCTGACATTTTTAAGTTTCACCAAGATTGTCGTTCGACAGATTGGCGACCCCACCAAGATCCGGTGACTAGCCTTTGACAGGCTGTGCTCCGCCGGAGAGCAGCAGGTACTGAACGATCATGATGGTCGCCAACGCGAGAACCAGTACGTAGCTCAGTCGCCAAGGGTTCATTCCCTGCTGGGAATCTGTGGTCGGCGTCAGTGCTGCTGTTCCCAAGGCTGCCGTTGCTTGACCTGGCTTGGCCACGACCGATCCCTCACCCATCCCAAGCTCATTTTCATCATTCCCGTTAGAGGCCGGTGCTTCAGCGAACTTCTCGTCTGTCGGGTGATCAAGTGATGAACTGGTTTCGGATTTCCCGGTGTCGCGACTGGGAACGGGGATGGAGAAGAACGTATTTGCACGCCTCACGCTCTCTGGATCGATCTCTTCGAGTTTTTTCAATGCCTTCTTGGCGGCAGGCAGAGGACATGCCCGAAGATAATTGACAACCGGCACACGTACCCAATTGTTATCGGGATCCGCTTTGACGAACAGATCGACCAACCGATCAATCTGGCTCCAATCACTCCAGCGTGCCAAGTCGGGAATCACCAGATCCGCCAGATCTTTGCGGTCCAGCACGTGATGGAGTGATTCCACCAAAGCACTGCGTGGCAGGACATCACCCTCGGTTCCATGAAATCGAACTGCCATGATCGCGGCGTAGGTATCGGCATAGGGAGCTTTTTGATTGGCGAGGAAAAGTTCGTCGACCAGCGGCAAACCCTTTTCGCCTGCCAAGGTGAGATAACAGGCAATCAAAGCATCGAGCCCACCGCGAGTACTCTTTTGAGTACTACGAAGCATTTTCTCAAGGAAGGGTAGATTTTTTTCGTCACCACACACACCCAGCATGGTTAGGTACAGGCGTTTGCGATCGGTTGCCATTTCCGGATCGCCAATCCATTCCAAGAGTTGTTCACGATCCATTTCCGGACCCAGCTTTTTGACAGCGTCATAGGGTGCAACTGCGAATTCGTCATAGGCGTCCCTGGCCAGCATCGATTCTTCATCCTGCAGATATTTGCGGTAGAAGCGTAATCGCTCGAGCGAATCATCGGGCAGTTCTGTGATCTTGCCGATGTACTTTTCCGCCCGTTCACTGACGGGTAAGCAGGACCATTGCAGATCGGGTGGGTCGACTCCCGACAGCATGAACCGCCGGCCGATGCTGACTTCACCGTAATAGATTGCTTTGACTTCCTGCCCGACCTTGATCAGCTCAGAGCCCTTCAAAACGGCTTCCACCTTCATCAGGACTTCGCCGGTTTCCTTATTCCGAGTCAGATCATTTTGCAGCGAGCTTGCAATGACGACAGCATCCATGGATCCCATCTCCTGTCGCAGCGTTTGCGACACGGCATTGCAGAACGGGCAGGCTTCTGCGACGGAGCCCCAAAAGCTGCTGACACAGAGCATCAGGGCGACCAGAAGGGGTCGAATCGGGAAGTGCGATACGAACATTCGATATACCGGGGAGCAAGGGAACGGATGCAGGCCTTCGCTGCCTTGAAGCATCAAGTCTGAAACGATCATCCAAGAACAATCAACCACTCCGCCTGTTCAGGTTGCAGAGGGCCTGTCAGGTAATCATAGGTGGCGAAGATGGGTCATGAGAAGTCGTTCTACGGGCGGGCGGGCTGCTTCCTCAGAGTTTTCCCCGCATAATCCATCCCTGAACGGCTCAACCGATGCTACCCAAGATGCCGATAGTGACGGTACGTCGGGTTGTGTTACCGAGTTCGCGAGCGAACTACGCCCAAAACAAGGCGAAGATTCGCACCATTATGAACATCGCTCATGACAACCAGACAGCCGGGCCTGAGAGCTGAAGACTCAGTGAAGCAGCCAATAGCCCGGAATTAGCCAAACAATCCCGCGATATTCGCCCTAGTGTGGCGATTTCGTACGTCTCGAGGGGGGACGCAGTGATGCTTCGTCATCTTTTGATCGCCGCCGTACTGTCCTGCAGTTACGTCGCTTTGTCCGACAACGCGTCGGCTGACCAGCGGGCTTATGGCCGCGCTTGGGGTGGACAATCCGATTTCCGCGACTGGAACCGGTTTTACCACTATCCGTATGTCTACTACCCCCAGAATTTCTGGGGACAGGAGTACTTTCGCAGCAGCGATAGCCTGTATCACAGGTATCCACCTGAAATGCGAATTCCGGTTTACAACAAGAAGTGGCACAACTACTACCCGAGCCACCGCCGGTTCCACTCAGGCCATCACTTCATCCTGGATGTCTTTTAGACACAATCACGCGTCATCGCACTCGGCTGATGAGTTCAGGCTGCTGCCACTGGTGCATTTACCAGTCGGGTGTTTGCTGTTCATCTGACCAATCGAGCTAGCTGGCGGGACTGATGGTATCTGGAACCGGAATTCGGCCTTTTGCGCGGCTGGTGGATAAATCGAATGCATCGGTCTGGGCAATCAGCCCGGCCGGCAAGCTGATTTATTTGTCATCCGGTTGCGACCAATGGCTGGGATTTGATAGCGCGGTCCTGCTGGATCGTCGCTGCGTTGCCGGTGCGCCAGTTTCTGATGACAAGTTGGATCTGATTGCGGCGGCTCTTGCTGCACCTGCTGACTTGCAAAGACGTGGGACAGCGTCGCTGCGAATCACACCTCCCTGTCTTGAGCTTCACCGCCCTGAAACCCGGGAGGTGAGATTCATCCGGATTGGGGAAGACGATACGGCTTTGACATTTGCCATCGCAGGTGATTTCAACGATCGCCTGCCTGAGCCTGAACTCAAAGACGCGGTGGCGATCAGGCAACAACTCGATTCGTGGCGACGAAACCACGCATCCACCGCGATCAATATCACTGCGGGCACCTCCAATGAAGCGGTCCGCCTGCGACGTCGCATCAATGTTGCGGCGTCAACACGAACGGATGTTGGCTTGTTCGGACCACCGGGTTCCGGTGGTGAGTCCATTTTGATTCGTATCCACGAGCTTTCTGCTCCAGCTGAGAACCTGATCAACATCGACGGCCCATTGATGGACTCGGATCTGCTTGATGCAACCTTGATGCCCGCGCTCCATCAACTGGCAGAAAGCAAAGAAGCTGGTGTTACCGCCCTGGTACGTGGTCTGGATGAAATGCCTTTTGAAGCACAACAGCGATTAGCCGGATTGTTGGATACCTTCTCTGGCCGGCTGAGGCTGTTAGCAAGCTGTGGATCGCAGTTGCTTGAATTGAACGCGCCCACAGACGACGTGATCAGCGAAAGCTTGTCTTTGGATGAGGAAAGAGCGCGAGGACTGTGCTCGCAACTGATTGATGTGATCAGCTCGCTGACGATCGTAAACCGGCCGCTTGCTCAACGAGTAGAAGACATTCCACTGATTGCCACCGCAATGCTGGATACGCGCCACGCTGCAGGTGAAGGGCCCGCAGAAAGAATCAATCGAGCTGCGCTCGATGCTTTTGTGGTGTACCCATGGCCTCACAATTACGAAGAACTGGAGCATGCCATTCGGCACGCGATCCGAACCGCTCCTGGAAATGTGATTGCTTGCGAACACCTGCCGTTGGCGATTCGTTCCTACCAACCTGGCGCGAACCTGAACCGTGCCAAGCAAACAAAAATCTCACTCGATGACGCAATTCAGCGATATGAATTGCGACTGATCACGGAAACTCTCGAATTGACCGATGGCAATCGTGCAGAAGCAGCACGACGTCTGGGAATCAGTCGCGCACGCTTGATTCGACGCCTCGAAGATGGTCTCCCAAATCAGCCGTCAGGCAAGGAATCTCCAGGCAAGGAATCTCGTTGAATGAATTGGTCTTTGATTGATCCAGGTGTGATTCGACCATGGCTGATCTGCGAATCAGGCAACCGATGGCTGACTGCTGTGCGGAGATTTGGGCCAGAAATGGTACCAGCCGAATTGGTACCCAAGGTGGAATCTGCCAGTCGAGACGAGATCCTTGTCACCCTCAGCCGCTCAAAGTCCTCAGTCGTCTTGTGGGAAGCCCGCCGTGAATCGCTTGCTGCGAATTGCGATTCACTCGCCCGCACCGCTGCCGTCAATCCTCGAGCACTGCAAATCATTGCGTGTGATCAGTTGACCGATCGGGAGCAATTGTGCCTGAGGCCGCTTCGGGTCGCAGCGATGGTCCATCATCCCGAAGAATTGCCCCGTTTGGCACGGATGATTCACCTCCACTTCGCAAGATGGACGCAGTTCATAGACTAAGGTGAGCAGTGGTCAGGTCAGATGCCCTTTGAATGCGTTCGCGCATCGCAGGGAGTGATCGCGTTGAAAGGGTCAAATCTTCCGGTAAATGCGAAGGCCTGCGATCTCCCAGCCAGAACTGAATCCCAATCACCCAAGTCCTCCAACAGCGTCATAAGAACAAACATGAGTAATTTGTCCGCCGAAACCGTCCGGAAAGCCATTTCCGACCACCCTGACCCCGAAACAGGGCGTGGTTTGGATTCCATGGGTCAAATCAAGGACATTGTGGTCGAACAGGACAACGCAGCCCTCACCATTGGTCTGACAAGCTACAGCGCACCGATGGCTGATGAACTCTCCGATGCCTTGGAATCGAAAATTGTCGCAGCAGCACCAGGCTGCAAGGTCACGATCACCTACGTGGATCATCCGCGTCCTCCCGCGCGAGTCGGCCAAATCGCGCTCAAAGCAAAAAGCGTGATTGCTGTTGGCAGCGGGAAAGGCGGCGTTGGCAAAAGCACCGTTGCAGCATCTCTAGCGCTCACGCTGCGTCGATTTGGTGCCAAAGTTGGCTTGATGGATGCCGATGTTTATGGTCCCAGCATCCCCCACCTGCTGGGACTCTCTGGACGTCCCGCTGTCACAGCCCAAAAACGAATTGAGCCTGTCAAACTCGGTAATGATCTTCCAGTAATGTCGATGGGATTCCTCGTCGAACCAGACCAAGCCGTGATCTGGCGCGGTCCAATGCTGCACGGATCCATCAATCAGTTCCTCGGGGATACTGACTGGGGTGACCTCGATTACCTGATCATTGATATGCCACCGGGAACAGGTGATGTCGCCCTGACCTTGTCACAGGCACTGCCTCTGGCTGGTGCCGTCATCGTCTGCACCCCGCAGGAAGTGGCTCTGCTTGATGCGATCAAGGCAGTCAGCATGTTTCGCAAAGTCGAAATACCGATCCTTGGTATGGTCGAAAATATGAGCGGATTCCAATGCCCCGATTGTGGCAAAACCTTTGATATTTTCGGCAAAGGTGGCGCTCGACAGAAAGCTGAGGAACTCAAAATACCTTTCCTCGGTGGTCTTCCGATCGATGTCACCCTTCGCACGGCAGGAGACGAAGGCAAACTGGCCGACGTCATCGAGTCCAGTGATGCGTCACGGGCCCCCTTCGATGCAATCTGCAAATCAATGGTCCGTGAACTGGCCATGCGAGCTGCTAACCAGCCAACCAAAGTCAGCTTGCCAACGCTTTGAGTCGTGATTTGTGTTGTGAGGGCGTTTGGCAAGCGGTGTGATGCCAAGTCGGTGGTGTGAAGACAACCACAAAGAACCGCCACATGATTGCTAGCAATCGGTTGACTTCTTCACCAGTGAGACAGGGCGTGTTGGGTTCTACGAGAGCTTCGGGGATCCGATCGTCTTGTGCCTGGTGTCACGATCTGGGACTTCACTGTGCTGATTCACTGTGCTGATTCACGGTGCTGATAGACGTTGCCGAGTCACAGTGCTGATTCACGGTGCTGATGGCAAGGCAAGCAACCGAGCTTCCAACGGGTTTTGGGAATACTGAGGTTGATGACGTTTGGATTGGGTCACTGACCACAGAGAAACTCAAGGCCAAGCAGTTCTGTTCCTGAGGCGGAGTGGATCGAAAGGGTCCATGAGCAGCGTAGGAAGGGGACCTACGACGTCCAATTCATTGGCAAATGGGGCATTTTTGCTAGTTTGCGCAAGAAAAAAGCTGCATCGGGGAAAACCCTGACACAGCTTTTTTATTTGTAACGGTTCAGTCAAGACTGAACGGTAACGCAACCTAGCGACGCTTCTTAGCGGCTTTTTTCTTAGTCGAACGCTTTTTAGTAGCCTTCTTCTTGGTTGCTTTCTTGGCGGCTTTCTTTTTAGTCGCCTTTTTCTTAGTAGCTTTTTTCTTAGTAGCTTTCTTAGCAGCTTTTTTCTTAGTTGCCTTCTTCTTTGCAACTTTTTTCTTGGCGGCTTTCTTCTTAGTCGAACGCTTTGCAGCCTTCTTCTTAGTCGCCTTCTTCTTGGTAGCTACTTTCTTTTTGGTAGCTGCTTTCTTCTTTGCTTTCTTCTTGGCCACGTTCTTCCTCCGCTGAGAAAGGAAACGTTGGCGAGTCCTCGAGACTTTTAAAGCAAAGCTTTAGAAGTCACCGGCCACGGCTCACCAA
>PKCN01000278.1 GCA_002862205.1 Planctomycetaceae bacterium
GATCAGGAGTCTCGGGTGGAATGCAAGCCACTCAGGCGGGTGAGCCGGCCGTTCATCGTCATGAAAAGGTCATGAAAAGCCGTTCATTGTCATGAAAATCAGTGTCTGATCGTTGTTTTTGAACGACTTGGCAGGCATTACGCCCATTTCTGGTCTTTTTATGCCGGCTTCGTTCAAAAGCACTGCGATATCATGAGCGATTCGAACTTTTCTGACGACCCGTCCATAACGTCCTCAGGCTCTTCTCCCTGCTTGCCTTACAAGGCGAATGATCGAAGAATGCAGCCAGAGTCTCTGAGTCCCTGGAGGGGCGAAAGACGTTGCTGGACTGTGATTGACGCTGGAAGCGTTCGGTTTGCGAGGCTTTTTGCCCGCGAATCTCAAGTTTCGACGCGGAAAGTTGTGCCACAGGCCCATCTGGCGGGCAACGATAGAGAGCGGCTGATTGCGGACCGCAATCGAAAGCACTTCTATACTTTTATCGAAAATAGACAGGCCGCACACAACCTGTCACAGCCCGTACCCACGTAAGACTTCAGCTGATGAGTGACGACAAGCAACGAAATTCAAATGGTTCCGAGCCCCGTAGTGGTGGCAATGTCTGGTTCGTGCTGATTGCGATCGTCTCGGCGGTATTGCTGAGTGCGTTCCTGTTCGGCGGCAGCGATATGCGTCTGCGTTATCCAGATTTGATGAAATTGTTGGCGGCCATGGCGGAAGCCAGACCATCGGACAACGTGCTGACGCCGCAGTATGAAGCCGGCAAGGATGAAGCAGGCAACGATGAGGCAGGCAACGATGAAGCAGGCAACGATGAGGCAGGCAACGATGAGGCAGGCAAGGATGAGGCAGGCAAGGATGAAGCAGGCAACGAGCTTGCTGGTTCAAAAGTGAGTGAAGCTGGCACGGATGGTTCTAACGTTGCTACCCAGTCAGACGATGCCAAGATTGATAGCACCCGCAAACCTGACTTGGTTGCCAATCCGCAAACAACGGATTCGGGAAACGTTGGAGCCTTAAAAGATACTTCGTCCACGCGTGGTTCGGATGATGCGGTAAAAATCGATCCCAAGGTCACTGTGATTGTTCGGTCGACGAAGAGTTCAGAGTATTACGTCGAATTCGGTGGTCTGCAGGATATCAGCGTTGCCGATGGTGAGATCACTGGAAAGGTAGCTTATCGTGGGCGTGGAATTGATAATAAGGGGCCGATCAGTGGTGATTTCAAATTGGTCGATTTCAAAACGATTCGTGATACGAATAACGAGTCTGAACACAAACGGCTGGTAGAGTATCTCAACGCTTCGGGTGTGACATGGGATAATGCGAGACCCAGTCGATTGTTCCGGGATCACTGGCCCGAACTGCTGATGATTGGTGTTCTTGTCATTCTCGGAATCATCATGTTGCGCAGAATGGGTGGCGTTGGGTCGCCGATGTCCTTTTCGCGTAGTCGCGGCAAACTTTATGGTCAGGAAGACCTGGCAATCACGTTCGACGACGCGGCAGGTATCAACGAAGCAGTTCAGGAAGTGAGAGAGGTTGTTGATTTCCTCAAGAACAGCGACAAGTACAAGTCGCTTGGAGGGCGTATTCCCAAGGGTGTGTTGTTGGTCGGGCCTCCGGGAACGGGAAAAACCTTGTTGGCAAAAGCGATTGCTGGTGAAGCAGGGGTCCCCTTCTTCAGTCTGTCAGGTAGTGACTTTGTCGAAATGTATGTCGGTGTTGGTGCGGCTCGTGTGAGAGACATGTTCCAGCAGGCAACCAATCGTGCACCCTGCATCATTTTCATTGACGAGCTCGATGCTTTGGGGAAGAGTCGCAGCGGATCAACCGTGGGAGGGCATGATGAACGTGAACAGACGCTCAATGCCTTGTTGGTAGAGATGGATGGCTTTGATTCCAATTCGGGTGTCATTGTTGTTGCTGCTACCAATCGACCGGAAACGCTGGACCCCGCCCTGTTGCGACCGGGACGATTTGATCGGCATGTGCTGGTGGATCGACCCGACATCAGTGGCCGTGAAGACATTTTGCGGGTGCATGTCCAAAATGTGAAACTGGATGAGAACGTCGACCTGAAAGATATCGCATCGATCACACCTGGTTTTGTGGGGGCAGATCTCGCGAACCTGGTCAACGAAGCCGCTTTGCTGGCGGCTCGAGGTGAGAAACGTGCTGTGGGTATCCATGAGTTCAATGAGGCTGTGGAACGGGTGACTGCCGGTCTGGAAAAGAAAAATCGCGTGATGAACGAAGATGAGAAGATTCGTGTCGCTTATCACGAAGCAGGGCACGCGCTTGTTGCTGCTGCATTGCCCAACGCGGATCCGGTTCATAAAGTGAGCATCATTCCGCGTGGCCTTGCCGCACTCGGCTACACCATGCAACGGCCAGAGTCCGAGAGATACCTGATGACCAAGTCCGAATTGGAAAGCAATATGAAAGTGTTGCTTGCCGGTACATTGACGGAGGAGATGATTTTCCAGGACATCAGCACCGGAGCCCAAAATGATCTGGAACGTTGCACAGAAGTTGCACGCAGTATTGTCATGGATTATGGCATGAGCCGGCTCGGACGTATCAATTTAAGAGGTAGCTCAAAATCGCCGTTTCTGGCAGGTGGTGGTGCGGATGGATTCCAAATGTCTCATAGCGAGGAGATGGCCAAACTGATTGACAAGGAAGTGGCAAGGATCATTGAGGACGAACTGACTCAAACACGCGAAATCCTTGAGCAGCGACGGGAAGTGCTCGAAGCCGTAACGCAAAAGCTTCTCGAAGTTGAGTCAATCAACAATGATGTGTTGGAACAGCTGATTCAGGAAAATTGTAACGGTCCGTGGTTGGTACCCGGTACCATCAAGCAAAAACCTCGAGCCCAAATCCGAACTGATGAGGAAGATCCGGGTTTCGCTGTTGCAGATTAGGCAGGGCTGCCTTTCTGCAGGTACTGATGAAATACTTACAGACGGTCAGTTCGATTTCCTGATGCGTTTCAAATCTGATCGCTCGGGAAAATCAGTTCGTTGGAACCGACTCCGGGTGCAGTAACACAATCAAGTATTGGTCGTGAGTTGTGACTGCAACATTTTTGAACGACCGACCGACGTACGGAAGTTTTCCAAGGAAAGGTACGCTTGTCTCGCTTCGAAATATCCGTGTCGAAGTCACATGCGGGTCGACCAGCAGGGTTTGACCTGCCGACAATGTTGCGGTGGCTCTGGCCGTGGTGACTTTCAAGTGAGGAATTTGTACCTTCAGAGGTTTGGCTCCCAAGCCAAACACAAAGTCTGTTCGTGTTTCGGTCACGCGACGAGAAACCACTTCACAACCCAGTTCGAAATTGTCCAGAGGATCGCCAGGCGAGGTGTTGACTCTGGCAATGATTCCCAGACGGGTGCCCTCATCGATGTGTTGCAGAATCGGTTGAATGGTGTCGCCCTGCTTTTCATGATTTACAATGTAGGGACGCTGAATCATGTCAGTTAAATCAAGCTTGTTGTCATTCAGAAGCAGCAAGTTCGGAGCATCGGCAATGATCGAGTTGCTGGATGCGTCGGTCATCTTGAGAATTCCAGCGACCTCGGCTGTGTTGAGAATTGCCTGAGTGACCGGGGCAGCGGATCTGCTAATCGAATCGGATTGTGTTGGGAAATCGTCCACTGTGTCAGGATCTGATTTCTGCGGATTTGTTGGAGGGAGATTGGTGGACGTGAAAAGCACATCCGACCCAAGACCGGCATAAATCGCCTCACGCGTGGCTTGATCCACTTCCAAAAACTGGACTCGCATCCTCAGTTGTCGAGACTGCGAAAGCTGAGGAGTAATGGCGAGATTGATTGGGGGGACTGCTGATGCCGGAGTCGATAGTGACACCTGACGCACCTTTTCAGCAGCCCCAGTCTCATCGGGGTTGGTGATTGTCAATTGCCCCGCAGCAGGCAAGACCGGAACGAAACTGCACAGACAAGCGATTGCGATCATTCGCATTCTTGATGACTGCATATTGTTGCACCGGCTACGGAGTGTGTTGGGAGAGAAAAGTCACACGAGAGCATCGGTATTGGCGATTGCAACCCTGCCCTTCATGCTTCCCCCTACCAAAGTTCTCCAGCTTTTGTCAATGGAATCCGCGCGGAGACAAGCGGGGGACCAATGCTAGAGAGGATTGGGTTTCACGCGATCAATGGCGTCTCAGTCGACGTACAGAAATTCGTTGCTGTTGAACATTGCCCGACATAAATCGGTCAAGGCGACCATGGTGGGTTGTGTGGAACCCTGCTGTTTCACCAAGGCGGTTTGTCTGGCCAGAAATGCAATGCAATCAATTTCATCCTCGCGACTCGGCGGTCGCGACAACACGCGTTGAAAGATCTCGTGAATCTGCGCTCTTGGATTTCCCGCATGTTGTGTGATGCAGTTGGAAGCCAGATGTTTGGAAGCATCCATTGTCAGTGCAGAATTCAACAGCAGTAGCGATTGAATCGCTGTGGTCGATGGGATTCGGGTCGCACAACTGCAGTTGGCGGCCGGCCGATCAAAAGTCGCAAACAGCGGATAACGAAGATTGCGACGCGCAAAGATGTAGATGCTGCGTCGATGGTGATCCGCCTTGTCACCGCTGGTCTTCCATTGACCGGATTTCAACGTTTTCACTAACGCTTCTGGTAGCGGTGGGCTGATACCGGGACCTCCGGCTTGTTGATTCAGCCTCCCGCTCGCCAACAGCATGGCATCACGAATCGATTCGGCATCAAGTCGACGACGGGGGAAATGCGCCAGCAGGCGATTGTCGGGGTCACCTTGTTTGGCATCACGCCACGCCCGTGTGCTGTTTGAATTCGTGAGGCTAGTGGCGGGTGGCTTGCTTTGAGTTCGATAGGTCGCTGACAGAACAATCTGACGATGCAGGTCTTTCAGGCTCCAGTCATGGCCGATCAGGCGGTTTGCCAAATGGTCAAGTAGTTTTGGATGCGACGGCTCCTCTCCCATGACGCCAAAGTCACTGGGGGTGTTGGACAGGCCAGTTCCAAAATGATGTTGCCAGACACGATTGACAATGGAACGCGCGGTGAGCGGTTGCGATGGATCCATAAGCCAGCGTGCAAGTTGCACGCGTGGGTGAGTCTTGTCTGTGATTTGTGTAGCGGAGGGATTTGCGATGCGTGGAAACGCAGCAGAAATTTCAGGTCCAGAATTTTGCCAGTCACCGCGTGGATGAATCTGGCTGATGGCAACTGGGTCCGCATTCGGTGCCAACGTGCTGACGGATTGATTGGCTTTGAGCTTGACTGATCGATCAAAAAAAGCACGCAGGCGATAGAAATCTCCCTGACTGATGGGATCGTATTTGTGGTCATGGCACTCCGCACAACCAATCTGAAGACTCAGCAGAGTTGACCCGATGGTGGAAGTGACTTCGTTCAACAGAACATGTCTGCGTTCCAGTTGGGAATTGATATCTGGCATGTCCGGTCCAGAAAGCAGGAATGCCGTCGCGATCTTTGGTGATGAGGGGTTTGTTTCTTTTGGCAACAGGACGTCGCCTGCCAATTGCAGGGTGATGAATTGGTCATAGCCCATGTCTTGATTCAGAGCATCCACGATCCAGTCGCGATATCGCCATGCATTCACGCGAATCTTGTCGTGTTCGTATCCATCGGTTTCCGCAAAACGGGCAAGGTCCAGCCAGTGCTGTCCCCACCGTCGACCAAAATTCGGTGATGCAAGCAGCCGTTCGACAAGTCTTCGGTAGCTGCCGGGTTGGTCGTCGTGAAGGTATTCAGACAATTCCTTCGTTGTCGGTGGTATTCCGGTCAGATCAAAAGAAAGTCTTCGAATCAAGGTAGATCGATCTGCTTCTGCTACCGGAGAGAGTGCCTCGGATTGCAATTTTGAAAGAATGTACTGATCGATTATGGTGCGTGGCCAGTCCGATGAACCCGTGTCCGGCGGTGGGGTATCTGTGATTGTCTGATACGACCAGTGCCCACGGTCAATCCTGTCAATCGGCAATTCCTCCTCAATTGACTCGGAATGTTCCGCAACGTCCTGTTCTTTGTGAGTCTGCGCACCAGAGTCGGCTTGGGGCAACGTGTCCGTCTCGGTTCCTGTTAACAGGGGTGAGCCTGCCACAATCAATGCGGCCATCCACAGCAGGATGCAGACTGTGCCCCAGTGGCTGGGGGCGATTGGGACCTCGGGTTGATTGGGCGGGCGGCTGGGAGCATTCTGGTCATGCATCATGTCAGCAATCCCTTCACAATCTCAACTTCAGCAGGACCGGTCAGTCGTTCATCAAGCCCATTGTGTGTGTACACCAGTTTGCGATGGTCCATTCCCATCAAGTGCAGCAGAGTTGCATGGAATTCATTCACGTGAACACGGTCGGTTTCAGCTCGTAAACCGATGGCATCCGTGGCGCCATGAGCTCGGCCTCCGCTCACTGAGGCACCTGCGATCCATCCACTGTAACCCCACGGGTTGTGGTCCCGACCTTTCCCCTGCTCACTCATCGGCATGCGACCAAATTCTCCGCACCAGACCACCAAGGTGTCTTCCAATAAGCCACTTTGCTTCAGATCTGTCAGTAACGCTGCAACGGGTTGATCTGTTTTTTCACAGTATTCACCATGGTTCTTTGCCACATCCTTGTGAGCATCCCAGCCATTGGTATCCCCTGAGTAAACCTGCACGAATCGAACTCCACGTTCAAGCATCCTGCGCGCAAGCAGGCAACGTTGCCCAAAGTCCCGGGTTTTGGGGCGGTCGATTCCATACCTTGAAAGTGTGTCAGCTGTTTCTTTTGAAAAGTCGCATACCTCGGGCGCAGCACTCTGCATTCGGAACGCCAGTTCGTAGGCAGCGATTCTTGCTGAAAGTTCTTCATCATGATCGCGTTTGAGAAGGTGACGCTCATTCATGCGTCCAAGAAAGTCGAGCGTTGCACGCTGTTGGGAATCCGAGATGCCAGGGGGCGGTTCCAGATTCAGTACCGGCGTTTTGCCTGGACGCATCGCTGTGCCCTGGAAGGTTGGAGGCAGAAAACCACTGCCCCACGCCGAAGGACCACCCTTGAGTCCTCCACCGGGATCGGGAAGCACGACGAATGCTGGCATGTCTGAATTTTCACTGCCAAGCCCATAGGCTAGCCAACTTCCAAAACTGGGGTGCCCCATCAAAATGCTGCCCGTGTTCATCTGATACACCGATTGTGGATGATTCACACTGTCACCATGCAAAGAACGAATCACACACAGGTCATCAGCGTGTTCCGCAAGCTGAGGCATGAAATCAGAAATCGGCAAACCGGATTTGCCGCGAGGATGGAACGGTTTGATCGGACCCAGCAAGGGGTTGGCAGCTACCTTCCGCCGGGTCATCACATTGCCAAAACTGCTCGGCAGAGGTTGTCCTGCATATTTTGAAAGATCTGGCTTGGGATCAAAAAGGTCGACGTGGCTTGGACCACCATGCATGAATAACCAAATCAGTCGCTTCGCCCGTGGCGCAAAGTGTGGCTCGATCGCACCCTCTGCTGACTCACCTGAGTCCGCCATCAGAAGTGATTGCAATGCCATCAAGCCAATGCCGCCGCCGGCTTGTTGCAACATGTTGCGTCGATTGATACTCAAGTTCGCACGGATCAACTGTGAGGGAATCAGCTGCTGTCGCTTGAAGTTAACGCAGGAACTGAATGAAAGGTTATTCTTCAACATCCTAAAGAGAGCGATTGGTCACGTCAATTTTCCACGCCACTCGCGAGGATGCCGTTGCACCCTGTTTTCCCTCGTTCCATCGTTTGGCCCGGAGTGCATTCTCATTCACGCCCTTGCAGTTCGTGACTGTGGTGGGATTCTGGGGACATTTGCCACAGGGATCAAAAAGTCGCACGCTTCGTGACGGAGGTGGATTCCTGCTAAACTGCCAGCCCACGCTCGGGATTCGGAACTGGATCGGCGG
>PKCN01000179.1 GCA_002862205.1 Planctomycetaceae bacterium
GAATAAGCCCGATCAGGGGCGCCTTTGTTCTGATATTTTTCCAGCGAGGTCTGCAACAATTCGGTTCGCAAGTGCACTGCGTAATAACTGACCTGAGTATAGAAAGGCTTGCCTGCTTTGGTTTGCTCTCGAATGAATTTGATCGAGCGATCGGTGACGGAGCCAGTGCGTTTAGGATCTTCGACGATGTGGGCTGGCTGCATCTTTTGTGCCATGCCTCCTGTGACGTTGCCGGTGTGCCCGTCGCTCACGTCGTAGCCGCACTCTTCGGGCGAAGAAATCATCTTCTCTCCCCATTTACCGAAGTGGGCACACTGGTATTCAGGATTCGCCAGCTTCAGTGCCCGTGGAAGGGTCATGTGATCAGCCGGCACCCACTCGCTGGCGAACTCCGTTCCGGACCGAGCCGCACTCGTCCCGCAGAGGATGCTGCGCCGGGTCGGCGTGCACAGCGGGGCGGGTGAATAGCCACCCGTAAAACGCATCCCCTCTGCTGCTATCCGATCCATCGCAGGAGTGTGCAGGTAGCTGGAACCTGTCTCTGGATTTTCGGGATCCATTAAACCCGACCGTTGGCTCCATCCCTGATCATCAGTAAGAATCAAAATGATATTTGGTGAATCAGCCTGTACTGTTGTGTTGAACGCAATGAGGATGGCCAGCGGGTAGAAGAGTTGTTTCATCATTGTTGCTATTGACGTAACGGGACTGTTTTGGATGTAGTTTCAGAACTTGTGTCAGCGTGGATTTGGTAACCCGAAGCGTAAGCGAGGGATGGAAAAAACAAGGTGGCACATAATATCCCTCGCTCACGCGTCGGGTTTCCAATGGTTTTGAAACTGCTTCTAGTGAAGCATCCCTTATTCTGAAATGCGATTGAGCATGATGAGCCGCATTTCGATCGATTGTTTGCCCGGGATTTTGAGAGCTGAAAGGACCAGTGGTTTCGTTCCCTTTTTCAGATGAATGACGCCGAGATCCATGGGAACAAAATCTTTCACGAAGGACTCGCTTCTGCGGGGTGAGCGGTCCGACTCCGCGCCGACGAGAGGCGGGTCGTTGGCGACGGTCACTTCCCTAGTGATGGCAGAATCACCGCAGCTAAGTTTGAGCACGGTCCCCAGATCATCTTCCGAGCAGGTGTAGTAAACCTGGACCTGATACTCGCCTTCGATTTGCACATCGGTATTCCAGGAAATGGTGTCCTTTTCACTGACCCAGTTTGTGAAGAACGAACAGTTGGGGGCTCTGCCAGATCGTTGGATCTTTCCTGTGGCAATGGCGTCGCGAGCGGGTAATTGAGTGAAAGCAAGATTAGGATGCCCGACCGTGAACGGACGCTCGTCTTGGCCTTTCGGCAGTTCGCTAACCACTTCCTTATCGAATTTCTCTCCAGCCGCAGTCAGTTCCGCGTACACCTGGGGGAATTTGTCCCTGACATCGGTTCGCTGGCCAGGATCGTTCTGGATGTCATAAAGTCCTCCTTTGTACCCGAGTCTGAATCTCGGGCTTCGCACGCTGGTCTTTCCTTTGAAGTGATTGATGTAAAGTCGGTCAGGCCAGTTTTCAGCGTCGCCGAAAAGCAGCGGCTTCAGGCTGGTTCCGTCCATGGGTAACGTACCGGTATCCGTGATGCCAGCGAGGTCGAGCAGAGTCGGTTTCAGATCAATGCTTCCAGAAATGGTGTCAGTTTTGCTGCCGGCTTTGATTCTTTCGGGCCAGCGAATGAAGAAGGGGGAACGTACGCCACCTTCATCGACTGCGCCTTTTTTGCCTTTCATGTCGGCATTCCAGCGATAACCGTTGGGCCCATTGTCCGAGAAATAGATGACGATGGTGTTGTCGGCAATCTTGATGTCATCGAGTTTCTTCATCAGGCGTCCCACGTTCCAGTCGATGTTTTCACACATCGCTAATGCCGCCCTCGCATGAGACACCGTTTCCGACTGATCCTTACGGGCGCGAAGCGGCAAGTTGTGGTTCTCGAACTTTTTCCACCATTGATCCGGAACCTGCATCGGTGAGTGAGGAGTGCAGTAAGGAAGATAGACAAAGAAGGATTCCTCTTTGTGGTCTTCGATGTAGTGCATTGCACGATTCGTGAAATCGTCGATCACGAATCCGTCACCAGTGACGATCTGCCCATTGTGCTCCAGCATTGGTGAGTAGTAATCACCCCAATGTCCGGAACAGAAACCATAATACTCATCGATACCCCGGGCATTCGGGTGATACGGAGGTTGCATGCCGTTGTGCCATTTTCCGAATGCCGCGGTATGGTAGCCTGCGCTTTTGAAATCTTCGAAGATGGTCGTCTCGTCCAAATCCATGCGTTCTTCGCCGCGACTGGCTGACTTGACCCCTGTGCGGGGATTGTAGCGGCCCGTCATGAACTCGGCTCGTGTTGGTGAGCAAATGGGGCAGACATAAAAGCGATTCAACGCCATGCCCTGCGAAGCAAGTCGGTCGATATTCGGCGTGCTGATATTGGTGTTGCCATGGACGCTCAGATCGCCCCAGCCCTGGTCATCGGTCAGGATGACGATGACGTTCGGCTTGTCCGCATGAGCGGATAAGGTCTGTGCGTTTAAGTAAATAAGGCACCCAAGCCAGACACAGAGAGTCGTTCTGAATGTGTTGGTCATTTGATTCATTGTTGAAATCCCATGGTTACCCGTCGCGTGAGCGATGGGTTTGGTGAAAGTTGGGCTTGGTACCTTACGCACTGGGCTGCCGATTTCCGTTACTTCGTCCGGAACACCTTGCTTTGAACGAGCGCGTGAATGAGTTCGCTGATGGCTAACTCTTTGCTACTGGCCGACCTGACGATCTCGGCGGCCAGTTCTTCGTCGGTGAACCCGAAAGGCCGGCCTAAGGCGTATTCGATCAGGTGCTCGGTGAAGCCACGGGCAAAGTCTTCTTCTCGTTCGGCGATCAGGTCTCGCAGTTCGAGGAAGTCACTGAAGGCCGGTCCCTGATGGAATGCCCCAGAAGCATCGATCGCCCACGTCTTCTTGCTCCTGCCGGCTCCATCACTGTCTTCGGTTCGCCATTTCCCGGTGGCATTGAAATTCTCCATGCCGAAGCCGATCGGGTCGATCTTGCGGTGACAGCTTGCACACTGGGCTTCTTCCTGGTGCGCCAGCAATCGCTTGCGCGTCGTCAATACCTGATCCTTCAGTCGTGAGATTTGTGGAACGTTGGGCGGGGCAGGCGGCGGAGGATCGTTCAGCAGATGGCGCAAAACCCAAGCTCCACGCTCAACTGGACTGCTATCGATTCCGTCACTGCCCATCGCATGAATGGCAGCCATTCCAAGTAAGCCGCCTCGAGGTGAATCAGCCGGCAATTTGATTTTACGAAACTTATCGCCTGTCACTCCTTCGATGCCATAGTAAGTGGCGAGCAGACCATTGACGAAAATGTAGTCGCTCTTCAGAAGCTTGCCGATGCGACCGCCGCGCGAATCGCGAAGCAGGTGGGCGAATGACTGATACACCTCTTCACGCGTAGCTGATCTCGTGCTTTCATCAAAATCACGGTGCAGTTTGACATCGAACTGGAAGAAGTCGAGTCGCTCCATGTCCAGCCATTGATGAACAAAGCCGGCAACGAATTCATCCGAACGTGGATCAGCAATCAGCCGAGCAACCTGTGCCCGAAGTGTTTCGGGAAGATGCAGCGTGTTCTGTTCGGCAAGCTGCAGAAGCTCAGCATCCGGTGGACCACTCCACAGGAAGTAAGAAAGCCGGACTGCGAGTTCGCGATCACTCAGTTCGCGTCGCTCGTTTTCATCTAACGGTTCGTTGAGATACAGGAACCCGGGTGAAGCGAGAACGACACTGAGCGGCGTGCGAATTGCCAGATCAAAAGTATCTCCTGCAGCACGTCTGGTCTGAAAGATACTTACCAGACGATCGATGTATTCGAGCTCTGGAGACACATCCCGAAACGCCGACTTCGCAAACTCGGTGAGGATGGCACGTGCACGTTCGGCTTCCACTTGTGTTCTAGCGATAGCATGAGACTTGTCCGTCCCCGGAGCCGTCTCGACGTTTGAGGCGTTTGCATGCTTCGCAAGAATCGTCTGCAAAGGTGAGCCTGTTGCGGGACTGTTGTAAGGACCTTCCCATTCGACCCAGTCGATCCAGAGGGCCGGAACTGGCCCAAGTCCGGTTGCCTGCTTGGCGGCCTTATCGCGTTGGTTGTCATTTTTGGGGTCTCGCTTTTCACGCAAACCGAACTTGCGTGGACCGTTGACCGAAAGCTGTACCGGTACTTCGATGGTCTGTGGCTCGTCCGTTGTGCCCGTGATCTGAAAGGTCGCCAACTGCTGGAACTGGTCCTTGCCCAACACGGTACCCAGATCCACAAAGTGACGTTCGCTCGGCGTGCCCTTGATGGCACCGATGCGAAATCTCAGCTTGTAGTCACCGGCAGGCAGAGTTTCGACCACGTGCTCGGTTTTTTGCCAACCGGTGGGATGTTCCGGTGGCAACGCAATGAATTCTTCTTGATTGACGTTTGATATCGTCAGGAAAGATCCCGTTTTTGTCAGCGGATCATCAAGGTATCGGCGGAAGGTTGGGCCCTGTTCTTCAAATTGACGAATGCGGAATTTTGCTTCCTGCTCATCAGTGATACCTTTCTGTCGCTTTCCGGTTTCCAAAAATGCTTTCGCATTGTCATGCCCACCTTTGAAGTAGCCGTTGTACGTGCCACCGACTTTTGCATTGGCGTGCAGTTCTACTTCGCGGCGTTGCTTCCACCGTTTGCGGGTAGCACTGTTACGGGTAGCACTGTGAGGCCCTTCGAGTTCCACCCAGTCGATCCAGATGGCGGGCGGGTGACCGTAGCCGTTTTCTGCCTTCCGTCTGTTGTGCGCATCCCAAAGTGCTTTGAGGTTTCCGTTGTTCGGCTGTTTCTCCTGCACCGCAAACTCGCGAATCGTATTGGAGGTGACCTCAAGGGGGATTTCTATCGTTTCGGGGTTCTCGATGGTTCCCGTGACTTGATGAGTGCTGATGGCTGGCCCCTCGAGTCCCCAGTTTCTGCTCTCGATTAGTCGCTGAGGATGCCCCACCTGGATGAAACGTCGCGAGGCTGGCGTCCCTTTTGCTGCTCCGACACGCACGCGCATGACATAGCTGCCGGGCGGCAATTCCTTTTTCTTCGGGGGAACAATGATGCGACCGCTACCGTGGGCGACCTTCAGGTAAGTGCCGCGATCTCGATGCGGCAGGGCTGCGTAGTGTTTGTGATAGGCCAGGTTGGCGCGATCATTCTCTGGATGGCTGGCGGCTGCTTTTTGCGAGTCGCGGAAGCCGAAGTTTTTTGGATTGGGAGTTCCCTCCAGTCGGTCGGCAAAGCCATAAGACCAGACCGGGTGCGCGGCCTTAGGTTCCGTTTTGCGAAATTTCGCCATCCTCGCCTGGTTCTCGGGAGTCGCTGCCGCCTTGTCGACACCCTTCTGCCAGCGGGTGAAGCGAGCGTAGGCATCTTCGATCTGCGAGATTTCTTTTTCGTTCGCGGGATTGATCGTCTGCTCCGGTTCGATGCGGACGACGCTGGATTCTGTCGCCGCAGCCTCAGTGATGGGACCTTTCAGCTCGATCCAATCGACCCAGATGGCCGGCGGTGTGCCGTAACCGTTTTTCTTTTTGTGGCTGTCGAACTCTTGTCTGAGGATTTTCTGCGACTTGGGCTGGCGTTCCTGGATGCCGACTTCTCGAGGCGTGCTTGCGCCGATTTCGACATTGACCTCAATGATCTCCGGGTTCTCAATGGTGCCGGATACCGGTTGCGTGCTGAGCAGTTTGGCGAAGCCAAGTGACGTTCCGTTTAGTTTTTGGGGATGACCGATCGCGATGAAATGGCGGGAAGGATCGGAGCCTTTCACCGCGCCGACCCGGATCCTGAGCGTGTAGGTGCCCGAAGGAAAGTCTTTCGGATCGGGGCGAATGTCAAAGCGTTGAACCCCCCGTGAAAGTTTCAGGTAGGCACCCCGATCGTTGTGCGGAAGCTCAGCGTAGTGCTTCATGTAGCTGTGATAGCGCTGATAGGGGCTGTATAAGGCCGCAATGGCATTGATTGGATCGCTGCCGCCATAGTCGCGAGGATCGGGTGCTCCTTTCAGAAGACCAGCCTTTTGATACTTGAGAACAGGACTGGAATCATAATCCGGGTGTTTCTTGCGAAGCGCGGCCACAATTTCCTGGTTTTCCGCAGCTGCGACTGCCTTGTCGACCCCTTCTTTCCAGGGGAGCCATTTCTTCTCGTAGTTGTCTTCCAATCTCTTGGTAATTTCCGCGTTCTTTACGTTGACCGTATTTTCTGGCTCTACCCGATGGGCCCTCGGTGCCACTACCCCTGCAGTGGACAAGGGGCCTTCCAGTTCGATCCAATCGACCCAGATGGCGGGCGGCGTGCCGTAACCGTTTTCCCGTTTGTAACGGTAGAATTCCCTCGAAAGTTCCTTCTGCTTGCCCTCGGGTCGGCGTTCCTGAATGCCGAATTCGCGCGGCGTCTTCGAGCCAATCACGAGTGTGGTCTCGATGATCTCCGGGTTTTGTTCTGTACCTGTAACCTGAAGGCTGGCAAGCGGCTTGCCCGAGAAACCAGCTGGCACCTGGTTGACCCGCTGCGGGTGACCAACCTCAACGAAATGACGGGAAGGATCGGAACCTTCCACTGTGCCGGCACGAATTCTGAGTTTGTAGGTACCCGGTGGAAGATCTTCGGGATCGGGCAAAACATCGATGCGCTGGATTGCCCAGGCGAGCTTCAAATAGGTGCCGCGATCACTGTTGGGAAGCTCAAGGTAGTGTCTCATGTATGCATGAGTGCGACTGTATCCACCCTGAAAAGAAAAGGAGGCGGCGTTGGCGTCTCTGAAGCCAAATTTCTGAGCATCGGGAATTCCCTTGAGCAGGTTGGCGTTCTGATACAGCCTGATGCTGTCAGTGAGATCGTCGAGTTTGTATTTCTCGCGAAGCTGCTCCATGACCTCTTTGTTTTCAGGCAGGAGAGCGGCTTGATCGACTTCCGCCTTCCACTGCAGGTAGCGTTTCTGAGTCTCCGCCTGCTTCGCCATGTTCTTGCGGCTTTGCACATTGACGGTGTGCTCCGGTTCGACCCGGAATACCTTGGTTTCCTGGCCTGCTGCTGCTTGGCGCTCGAAGGATTCATCAATCGCGCTGCGTCCAAGCTTGAGATACTGCTGAATCTGATCGCTGGAGATGAACTGTGCAGCACCCACGGTATCAAAGGTGCCAGACCCGCCATCGTTTGGCAGACTGCTGACATCGACTTTGACGCCGGTGAGTCGTTCGATAGTGTTCAGGTATTCCCGGCGGTTGAGACGTCGCATGGTGATCTTACCGCCTGAGTCTGACAACGCTCGTCGCGCGACAACCATGGTCTTGGCAAGGTCATCAAGAAAGTCTGCCTTTTCTGTGTTGTCGGGTTGCTCGGAATCTTCTGGCGGCATTTCACCAGAATTCAACACGTTCAGTACCTTCTGCCACCGTTCTGCTTCTTCGATGGTGGTAATCCGGAACGGCAGTTTTTCAAGATCGACTTTCCCTTCCTGTGTCTCAGAATCGTGGCAGTCGAGGCAGTGTGCTTGGATGAACGCTTGGTGCTTCACAGGAAAACTTGCTTCCGGTGGTGCAGCCCGCGAGAGCGAACAAAGCGAGAACGCTGCGATACAAGTAAGGGGCGTGAGGTAATTCATGTTTCGATTTCGTGAGTACTCTTGGTAACCCGACGCGTCAGCGAGGGACTGGCTCGGCAATCGTCGCAAAGGGATGTCCCTCGCTCACGCTTCGGGTTTCCTGTTTTGACTGTTTGCT
>PKCN01000130.1 GCA_002862205.1 Planctomycetaceae bacterium
ACCGCCCCTCATTTCTGGTGAGTAAGGGTGCATCCTTTGCCGTGACGAGTTCGAGGTGAGCAGAATCGTCTTTCCAGTAGGACATGTTAAAGCGATGCCATGTCCAAGTTGGCTTCAATGTGGTGACGGGATACACGGTGCCGTTTCTCGGGTAATCCTCCACCACGTACCGCGTCATTGCACCTGCGTTGCCAATGGCATGAATCCAAACCTCTTGATTCTCTGCGACTTTGAAGTCCACGGATGTAAGGCGTCCGCCATGTTTCTCAGAGAGTGAATGCGTGTAGATTCCAGCGGGATAGATTGCTTTGAATGCGTTGTCACTCTCCGTCAGGACAGAGAAGTCACCAGCGGGGCTGGGTGCATTCTGCAGCCCGATGCCGCTGGAGTACCAATCGGATGCTGCATCACTGGAATTGAACTTCCACGTTTGGCTTGATCCCGCCTCCGCAGGTTTTGCATCCGTTTGTGATGGTGATTCAGCGAGTGGGTTCCACTCTTGCTTGAGGTTGCTTTTCCGAGCTGCGACTTTGAATCGAGTCAGTACGCTGGCAAGTGATTCTGGTGGCTGCCTTTCAGCGTCTTCAAGATCGTTGATTCGTGTTTCGAGGCTTTGCAGTGATGTCAGCCAGTCCTTGGCAGCGGCAACACGAATCTGTTGCTTTAGTTGTTTGAGTTCAGCAACGTTGCGTTGTTGGATTTCTGGTGTGTCAATGACTCTTCGCCCTGGACGGCAGGATGCAAGAATGCCGAACAATGCGTAGTAATCTTTCTGGCTGATTGCATCAAATTTGTGGTCGTGGCAGCGGGCGCAGGAGACAGTGAGACCGAGGAATGCCTTTGAGAATACATTGATCTGGTCATCAATGAATCGGACCTTCTCATCGAGAGCGTCGGTGGGTGCAAACCCATGAAACACCATCCGCCAGTGAGAGGGTCCAATGATCGACTCGTTGATCCCCATCGCAGTGTTGATGCGAGGGTTCGACAAAAGGTCGCCAGCGAGGTGTTCACGCACAAGCGTGTCATACGGAATGTCGTTGTTCAATGCACGAATCAGATAGTCACGATAGACCCATGCATTTTCAATGGCCGGGTCTCCTTCGCTGCCGTGAGATTCTGCGTAGCGAACCCAGTCAAGCCAGTGCCTTGCCCAGCGTTCTCCAAAGTGTTCGTTGTTGAGTAAAACCTCGATCAATTGGTCTGTCGTTTCTGAGTATGAATTTCCACGTTCGAAAAGCTCACGCCACTTGAGAAGTTCCACGCGTGTGGGAGGCAGACCGGTTAAAGTGAGAAACAGTCGTCGAATCAAGACGGTTGGCTTGGCGGGTTGCGAAGGTTGCAGATCTGCTTCGGCGAGTTTGGACCGGATGAATTGGTCTACGGGGTTGCCGTCTCCGACTGGATCGGGAACCTCGGCAATCGGCTGGAAACTCCACCATTGCTTGCGGCGCTCTCGCTGTGCTTCCCATGAAATGGTGGCTGCGAGTTGTTCCGCTGTGGGCGGTTCGCCACGTGGATCCGGAGCACCCATGCGGATCCATGCTTCAAAGTCCGCAATCACTGCCTCATCAAGCCTTGGACCATCCTCGGGCATTTCCAGTCCTTCGACATTGTGCTTCAGAATGTCGATCAGGCGACTGGCCGCCGGTGCCCCGGCAACGATGATCGCACCATCACTGCCACCTTGCATCGTGGCCTCGCGGTGATCCAATGCCAGTTCACTGTCTCGTTGATCTGTCGAGTTGTGGCAGGCGTAACAGTGCTCAACCAGAACAGGGCGAATCCGTGTTTCGAAGAAGTTCAACTGCTTCTCTGTGATTTCACTCGTCTTGTCGTCGTCACGCTTCTTTTCTCTCGACGTCTGTGCTTGGTCTTCTGGTGTAGCAGCGTCTTGCGGTGCTGCTGTCGCGGGCGCAACTGGCAGAGTGCAAAATGCGAGTGCGATCGCTGCCATTGCGATAGCCTGAAAGTCGATTCGGGGCCGCACGTCGGACTCCTGTCGGTAGGTGCTGCTGGTAGGACGCTCTGGGTCATACAATTCCTAAGTCTACCTAATTGACCAAAACAGTGCCGATGAAGGGACTTCGAGTTTGTTCGTGAAGGTGCCGAATACCGCAAATTTGCAGTTCACGACGTTGACCCCATTGGTAATCTCACGCTCTCACTAGCGGAGATTTTGGGAAATGAGCTGCCCAAGTTGTGTAGCACTGAACGGTTTGTGCAAAATTCCCACCAGATTGAAGCGTTTTGACAAAGCTGGACCGTCGATCTCGAAGCCCTTGGCTGTACATAGAACCGTGGGAGGCATCCTGACTTCGTTGGACGTTTCGGAGACCATTCGCTCCAGCAGCTCAATTCCCGAGCAGAGGGGCATCTGGTGGTCGAGGACAAGAAAATCGACACCACCCCGATGGATCCGTTCGTAGGCTTCATTGCCATTACCAACCGTTTCAATTTGCACTCCCAGTTGGGCGACTGCAGCCACTAGCACGCGGCGAAACACTGGGTCGTCCTCGGCGATCAGGACGGTGGTGTTTGGGGCAGGATTTTCGGGCGAGTGCGGCATGAAAGTTGGAGTGATTGGAGTGGTCAAACGGGCGGAGTTGGTGTTCTTTCCAGCAGGGTCTCCCGCAAGCAGCAGGGTCTCCCGCAAGCAGCGGGGGCATCAGGAGACGCTGGATTCAGGCTCCAATGTGTTTCTGCTCGCTTGGTGGTCTGTCTGTTGTCGTGGAGAGATCTCGATTGTCCTGAGATGCGAGTCCGAGAAGCAAACGTTTGCACCTGAGGGGAGTAGTGAATGGGGTCGGAGTTGCCGGTGGTGCTTGGTGCCTTGTTCTCGGCAGGAACTTCCAAAGGGACAACGTTCCAAAGGGACAACGTTCCAGAGTAACAACGTTCCAGAGAAACAAGGGTGTAGTGCATGGTTGCCGGATTGTAGGCATGATTGGTGGTCTGGGAAAGGATTTGGTTAATTTGTGCGATTTGGGGAAGCGAGTTCATTGCAGCTCCTTGCAGCCCTCTTCATTGCAGGCGTGCTCCTGGTCCACCCCATGTGAGCCCGGTTTTGTCTGGGGCGAGTATTTGATGGGGGCGAGGCGGTTTGTGAGCGACGGATCTGGCATCGTCTTGCTGCAACGATTTTCAACTCTGTGGCTGCGATCGTCCGCTCTGTGACTGCGGTCGTCCGCGCGTCTTGTGTGATTGGATCGGAAATCGCTGACTCGCCCTCGCTTGGGGGTCGTGCATTGGTTGACATCCCGGCGACAGGTAGATATGGTCTTCCCAACGTCGTGCAAATCGCTTGCCCGGGCCCTCCCAAGGTTCGGGCAGTTTTTTTGTTCGTATTAAACGGTCGCTCCTTTCAACTCACTGATGGCGATATGAATCCACAAGATATCCTTCGATACGTAGACTCTCTGCATCGTGAGAAGAACATTGAAAAGGAGTTGGTTTTCATCGCAATCGAATCGGCTTTGCAAACGGCTGCGAAACGGCAGTATGGTGAGGAAGCTGATATCACCGTCCAGTTGGATCGTGAAAATGGTCGAATCCATGCAGTGCTCGCAGGAGAGCAATTGGGTGAGGATCAGATCGGGAGAATTGGGGCACAGACGGCCAAGCAAGTGATCATCCAGAAGGTCAAAGAGGCCGAGCGTGATTCCTTGATGCTCGAGTATCGCGAGCAAATTGGGGACATTGTCAGCGGAATCATTGGACGAGCAGACGGCGGTGTTGCGACGGTCAATCTCGGCAATGTGGAGGCAATTCTGCCGCGCAGTGAGCAGATACCCGGCGAGACTCTGCATGCGGGAGAACGCGTGAGAGCGGTTGTGTTCGAGGTTCGAGCAACGGGCAATCGGGTTCGGGTGGTTTTGAGCCGCACCCGCCCACAATTGGTGCAAAGGCTATTTGAACAGGAAATACCGGAAATTGGAGAGGAGATTATCTCCATACAATCCATTAGTCGCGAACCAGGTTACCGCAGCAAAGTTGCTGTCAGCAGTGTCGACAGCCAAATCGATCCGATCGCGGTGTGTGTTGGCTATCGCGGAAGCCGAATCAAGGCCGTGCGTGAAGAGCTTGCGGGTGAGCATATCGATGTCGTGCGTTTCAGTGATGACCCGGAAGTGCTCATCCCAAATGCACTCCAGCCGGCTGAGGTAGAGCAGGTTTTGCTGTGTGACATGATCGGGCGTGCCATTGTTCTGGTTCAGGAGGATCAGTTGTCGCTGGCGATTGGTCGCCGTGGCCAGAACGTTCGTCTGGGCAGTAAGTTGTGCGGATGGGACATTGAGATCATGACCGGTTCGGAACTGGAGGACCAGATCGAGCGAGCGGTCACTGGTTTTAGCCAAATTGCTGGCGTTACCGAGGAAATCGCACAAAGTTTGGTCGAGCAGGGATACCTCTCTTATGATGATTTATCCGTAATTGAGCCGGATCAATTCATGGAAATGAGTGGTTTGTCAGCCGAGGATGTCGACCGGATTGTCGAGGTTGCCGAAACCATGGCAGAAGAAGCAGAACAGGCAGCGGCGGAGGAAAGACGCGTCAGGCGAGAGCGTGAGCAGACACAGAAACAAGCCGAGGGCGCTGGTGGGGCCGCTGCGGTAGCTGGCGAGAGCGAAGTGGATTCAGGTGCTTCCGAGGAACCGGCGGCACCCGAGTCCGAGGAAACAGCGGCTGAGGAAACAGTGGCTGAGGAAACAGCGGCTGAGGAAACAGTGGCTGAGGAAACAGTGGCTGAGGAAACAGTGGCTGAGGAAACAGTGGCTGAGGAGGCTGTGGCTGAGGAATCAGTGGCTGAGGAATCAGTGGCTGAGGAATCAGTGGCTCCAGCCGATCAGGTCATTGAAGAGTCGTCAGCGGAAGTAAGCGATGAGGCTGCGGAGTCTTCGACCGAGAAAGACTGATTCGGCGGCGGAATAGCCCGTTTATCTTTAATTTCCAAGAAAACTTGCTGAGTTTCCGCAGGAAAGTGCCTAGGCAGACCTCTGCGCCAAGCATGTTTTTCGCTATTGTATGGATCAGTTGGCCCAGGCAAGGATCTGGGATATCGTTGGATGATCCCCGACGCGGCAGGTTGTTGACCAGTCGCGGCGATGGAGGAATACCAGTATGTGATTAGAAACAGACCATTGAACCCGCCCGCGAATCGGGCATTTCCCCGTACGAATCTCAACGAATTACAACATTCGCTCGGCGGGTTCCCAAAACGAATCGACAGGATTTCCGCACGTGCCCGCACGCATCTACGCGCTCGCAAAAGAACTGAAAGTTGACAGCAAAGATCTAGTAGATCTTGTCAAGAAAGTCGGTATTACCGGCAAAGGCTCGGCGCTGGCTAGCCTCACCGACGAAGAGGCCCAGAAAGTTCGAGACCATATCTCGGGGGCTGGAAAGCCCGAACCGGTCGCTGCGCCTGTGGCTACGACCGCCCCGACGGCTGTTCGAGATGTTGTTCCGGAACGGAAGCATGTCGCCATCAAGGTGGCACGCAGTTCCACTCGGGGTGCAGCGGTCGAAACGCCGGAAAAACCAGTAAAGCGTGCGACGCCCGCTCCCAAGTCACCGGTTGCAGTTGAGCCAGTGGTGGAGGTCCCGGTGACGCCTGAGAAAAAAGAGGAAGCTGTTCAGGAAGAGGCTCCTGCCCCGCAGACACCCAAGCCTAGTTCGCTGGGAAGTCGCATCAAGAGTCGAATGGGAGTGCGAAGAGGTGGTGCTGCCGGGAACGATCCTGTTGCACCCGTGCGACGGGATGCGACGGTTGCGGGTGGCAAGATGCGGTCATTGGATCGACCCGCAGCTTCAGGTGAGAAGAAAGCTGATTCCGCAAAGCCGAAGCGGAGAGAGCCGCGGATTAATGTCAAAATGGCTTCGCTGCCAGAGGTTGCTGAGCCCAAGCCGAGTAAGTCGGCGAGTGGTGAGCCCAAGGCTCAAAAGCCGGATGTCAAGCTCAGCAAAGATGTTATCGCTGGGCACCGCCAAGGCATGAGAGCTCCTCTTGAGGAACTAGCGAAAGAGGATAGTGACAAGAAACGTGCGGGTGCTGCCAAACGTGGGGTTGGTCTCAGTGGTTTCACGGGCGAAAAGAAACGCGAAGTTGGAGAAGAGGACAAGCCTCGTCGCAAACTGGCCGGTATGGCGAGTCCTCGGGCAGAACGTGTGCGTGGTAAAGGACGCGGGCGAGCTGCACTTGAGCAGGGTGGAGGATTTGGCTCGCGTTCGGGACGTGGAGGCCGTCAGGGGCACAGACGTCGCAAAGGCGTGAACACCGCAGCACCAAGAAAAGACGCGGTTGTTCTTGAGCTTCCCTGTACCATTCGTTCATTCTCAGAGGCGGCTGGTGCTCCTGTTGGCAAGGTGCTGGCAACCCTGATGGGGATGGGGCTGCAGGTTGGTTTGAACATCAACTCCGAACTTGATCTTGAAACAGCAGAATTGATCGCGGCAGAGATGGAGCTTCAGGTTGAGCTGAAAGCCTCGGAAACACTTGAAGATTCGCTGATTACAGGCTTGGAAGAGCAGGAAGACGATCCTGATACCCTCTTGCCGCGAGCTCCGATTGTGACGTTTCTGGGACATGTCGACCACGGTAAAACCAGTTTGCTGGACTATCTGATTGGGATCGATGTCGTTAGCGGAGAGGCGGGTGGTATTACCCAGCATATCCGAGCCTACGAAGTGGAAAAGGATGGCCGGACCGTCACCTTTGTTGATACGCCGGGTCATGAAGCTTTCACCGAGATGCGTGCTCGTGGTGCGAATGTCACCGATATCGCAGTGCTCGTTGTTGCTGCTGACGATGGAATCATGCCGCAGACTGAGGAAGCAATCAGCCACGCGAAAGCGGCGGAGGTGCCGATTGTTGTCGCGATGAACAAAATTGACCTCGAAGGAGTTGATTCAAACCGTGTCATGACGCAACTGACCGAACACCAGTTGACGCCCAGCGAATGGGGCGGAGATGTAGAGGTTGTTCCGACCAGTGCGATCAAAGGCACCGGAATGGATGAGTTGCTGGAAACACTGCTCACGATCGCCGAACTCAACGAGTATCAGGCAAATCCAGACCGGACGGCGCTTGGAGTCTGCCTGGAGTCAGAGCAGCAGGGAGATCGCGGTGTCGTTGCCAAGTTGATTGTTCAGAATGGAACATTATGCGTTGGTGATGTGTTGGTTTGTGGAGCATCCCATGGCCGGGTTCGAGCAATGTCCGACACGCTTACGGGTGAGTCGCTTGAAACCGCAGGCCCAAGTACGCCTGTTAACGTTATGGGCTTTGATCAGGCGCCCGGAGCAGGTGAAAGATTCCACGTTCTGGATGACATTAGCAAAGCCCGCGAGATTGCCAGTAGTCGTGCTCATGCAAGTAGTCAAGAAAATCTTTCTGGAGTAACGACAAAGGTTTCCTTTGAGAACTTCCAGGAAATGTTGCAGGAAGGCCGCTTGGGCCAGCAGGAAGAAAAGGTCAAGTTGAACTTGATTGTGCGAGCAGATGTGAAAGGCTCGCTTGAGGCGATCGATAAAGAACTCAGTAAGCTTGATAACCCGGAAGTCGAGGTGCGTGTTTTGCAGCGAAGCGTGGGTGGCGTCACGCTGGCTGACGTCACGCTGGCTTCAGCATCCGATGCCGTGATTGCCGCTTTCAACGTGATACCCGATGAACAGGCCCGCTCGCTTGCCGATGAACGTGATGTTGAGGTGAGGCGTTATGACGTGATTTAC
>PKCN01000001.1 GCA_002862205.1 Planctomycetaceae bacterium
GTTCACGCCGCCCTGGCCGCCATGCTGAGCTTCTCCTCGCAGCGCGACTGGGCTGACATAGTGCGCCAGGTCAACAGCGATCCCACCAGCACATGGCGTGCTGTGATGCCATCCGAGAGGGAGCTCTCTCGGACACTTGACTTCAGCGGCTACCGGCCACTGCCTGCGGGCGCTCCAAAGCCTCCCCTGAAGATTGATGGTTATTCTGTCTCTCTGCTGGAGCTTCCAACAGACTACGACGCACGTCTCGAATACCCGCAATGCGCCTCGATCCAGCGCATCCGGGACCAGTGTGGTTGTGGCTCGTGCTTCGCCTTTGGTGCCATCGAGGCGTTCGAGGACCGCATCTGTATCCACGGAGGAGAGAACGTCACGCTTTCAGCCGAGGACATCATCTCGTGCCATGAGGACGAGAACATGAGCTGCCAGGGCGGGTACCCAATCGCGGTGTGGCAAAACATCTTCGGGGGCAGCAAAGAAGGTGATGGCGCGATCCTCGAGTCATGCTACCCGTATTCCATCCCGACGTGACCGTTTGGGAGGTAACCGATGCCGATGGCAAGCACGTGGGACTCTGGTACCTCGACCCCTACGCTCGCGAAGGCAAACGTAGTGGGGCGTGGATGACTGACTACCGAGCGCAGGAAAACATGGGCAAGCCCATCACTACCATCGTTTCCAATAACTCAAACTTCATCAAAGGTGGTGACGGGGAAGCTGTTCTTATTTCATGGGACGATGCGGTGACCCTATTCCATGAATTCGGTCACGCGCTGCATGGGCTTCTATCAAAAGTCAACTACCGATCCCAGTCGGGAACATCAGTCGCACGCGACTACGTTGAGTTCCCATCGCAGATCAACGAGCATTGGTTGGAAACGCCTGAGATCCTGAATCAATTCGCGATCCATCACAAAACCGGAAAAGCAATTCCTCAAGAGTTGCTCGACAAAATCAAGAAAGCCTCAACTTTCAATCAGGGATTCGACACGGTCGAGTATCTGGCCAGCGCTTTGATCGACATGAAATTGCATCTGGCAGGATCGGATGACATCGATCCTGACGCCTTCGAACGCGAGACATTGGCAGAGATGGGAATGCCCAGTGAATTGCCGATGCGACACCGCACGCCACACTTCATGCACATCTTCAGCGGCGATAGCTACTCGGCCGGCTACTATAGCTACTTGTGGGCCGATGCATTAACCGCAGATGCAGCCGAACGATTCGTCGAAGCAGGCAGTTTCTACGACAAGGATGTCGCCAAAAGCCTGCACGACAATGTCATGAGCATTGGTGACACGATCGATCCGGCAGAGGGATTCCGCAGGTTCCGCGGACGAGATGTCGACACCAGTGCTCTGCTGCGAAAGCGTGGCTTCCCCGTCGACTGAGTTGGCATGATTCTTCGGCAATACTGCTGAGGACGGAGATAGACCCCATACAGGCAACTTCCTGCAACCCCACCAGAAACGGACGCGCAGGAAGGACGCGCAGGAACGGGGCGTATGCGATGGTATCGTCATACAGCCAAAGTTCGTGCCATGACCGGACAAACAAGCTTCGTGTGCAACCAGTTGGGTGTCAGGAGCTGCGACAGATGCTAGCCAAGGAAAACGGTTCTGCGATGCCAATCAAGATAAGGTTCCTGCTCAACGGAGTAGTTCCGGCATTTCCTGCCGCGTAGCTCTTTGAGCTTACGCCGGAGGTCAACGGTTGTTTGCCCATTCTTAGTGATAACAACCTCGCCTTCATTATTGATGGAGATGAATCCACGCTCGTACATTGCATTGCATCCAGTTTCGCACATCAGCATGGCGATATTGGATTGGTCTCGTTTTTCTCGATTTGAGCATTCGGACCTTCGCTTGAGATGTGACGGGCGTAGCAAGGATGCCGGAAACTTGTTTCCACAAATGCAGCACTTCGCACTGGCTTTTCCCTTGAGATGTATCGTGCGCAGTTGAGCCTGCTCAGGCCGATTCCTGACTCCCGTCCACTCATCAACGGAACCGCGCGGGACAGGCTCATCCTCAGCATACAAAGCTTCATCATGAATACTGACCAATTCGGACATCGGAATCCCTGCTATGGTCTTGGCTTGTTGCGCAGGTTTGTTGTGCCGAACCAGATTGAGAAAACTATCCGCGTCAATGACGGCTATATCAAGGCCGCTCATGATTTTGTCCGCGACTAACTCTTCTTTTAGGCCGTAGTCCCGATATTGCCAGAAGGGCGATGTTCCCCGCACCAATATCGTTGTCATGTCGTTGACATGCTTGTTCGGCTTTCCACGCTTTGCCCTAACTGCCCTGAAGGCATCACGTCTCACCATGTCATGAATTTTCCCCGTAAAAACGACGCACTCATTTCTGAGAGTTTTAACTGGCGCTACTAATTGCGGCATTTCCTGACCTCACTTGGGATTTAATCTCGTTATTGTGCGACTCTTCTCATCCGCAGGAAGAAGCAACTCTCTGGGTTGCAGAATGGTCCCGAAGCAGATAACCACCGGAGAGTAGTATTTGAATCGTCTTGGCTGGTGTGTTCATGAGCGTTCAGTCCCAGACTTTTCGATGTTATAGGCTCGAAAATAAGCAAGTGATTTTTCGCTTGGTGGGATCGTGCTATTTGCAAAATCTGGAAACCCGGTCGTTTCCCAACCTGTGAAGAATTGACGACTGATATCTTCGGGAACTTCTAAACCCTTTCTCTTCGTGAGGAGTAGCACGGGTTTGCCACCGAAGGTATCACCATCGAACCCTCCAATGACGTCACATACTCCGAATTGCAGATCGTGCTTAGAAGCTTCCCGTTGTAAAGCCTGCGCATTAGTGACCATTGGCTCGTTACCGATGGAGATGAACACCCCATCGTCGTTTAGACGGTCAGACACAAGCTCAATCAATGAGTTGGACTGTTCTGAATACTCACCAAGGATGTCGCTACACACAACAATGTCAAACGTTTGCTGCCGTGGAAATGGATAGGAAATATCCCATTCCAGAAACTCCAGAGAGCCGTTGCTCGCACAGATGTCCTTGGCGGCGTCAATCGCCCGCAAACTGAAGTCTACTCCAGTAACATCTAGCCCCATGTGTTCAGCGTACCACTGACTCTGGTACCCAGTGTGGCAACCCAGATCGAGCAGGGAGCCGGATAGCCCAAGTCTCTGAATCACTGCCGTCACCCAGACCAACCCGCCAAGTATGCATACCGTCTTCTGTGAATGCATGATGCCGTTAATGTCTGGATGGGACAGCAAATCGTAAAACTTCTTTTCAATTTGCGGTGGAACGGGTAGACAATCCGCGATCAAATCGGCCCGCGAGTTCATCACCTCAACAAATTCCTCGCCGAGTTCGTCAGGCAGTTCACACAAACGGTCCTCCCAATCCTCGTGAGACTGAAAGGCAATGTCCCATTTGCTCTTCAGATACGCCTCAACTTGCCGGACTTCCGCCAACGGCAAGCCGATCTCATGCTTCTCCTTCCGAAGCCTGCTTAGACGCTCATCCCAGTCGTTGCTCGTTTCAGACACTTTGAACCTCTAATTTCTTTTGTCGTTGTCGCATAATATCCAGGATTCACGAAACCATTCGTTCGGCGAGATTCACGAAGTGGTGGTTTGACTGGTTGATGAATTCCAGCGGTAGTTCCGCTTCTCTGCGGGGCATTCTCAAGGTCAGTGACTCAAGGTCGGAGACCGAGTATTACCCTGAAACAAGTGTTGGCTAGAAACGAGTGTTGGCTAGAAACGAGTGTTGCCTAGAAAAAGGGCTTCTGGCGGGATTAGGGTGCAAAGCAGCGATGGCAAATCGTTGCGGCCACGGACGTGTGCATTTGGCGAACTGCTGCGAGGATCATCCCAGAGCCCTGATGATGGTTTTACCCCAAAATACGCACAACGCGGCCCGGATTCAAGCATGCCAACCGCTTGCTGACTCGGTAATCACCCATCTGACAAGACAGGAAATTCAGGTAGGTGGGGTCAACCCTGCCCCGTTGTATGACCGTTGCATGACCGTTGCGTTGAGCAGTCAATTTGTGGCCTGGCACCTTGTAGCCTCGATGCCCACTTTCAGATCAGAATTTCAACCAAACCATCATTTTCACGCACCTGAAAAGTCTCCTGCAGGGGTTGTCGATTGATGGTTTGAATACCCGTAGCGAGTTCGTATTGCCATCCATGCCATGGGCAGGTGACGCAACCATGCTCCACGACGCCTTCTGCGATGGGGCCGCCTTGGTGAGCACACATCCCGTCCATGGCAAACAAGTTTCCCTCCTGGCGAAACAGAGCGATCACGCGACCTCGAATCATCACCTCTTTGGCCTGACCATCAATGAGTGGGTCAGGTAGATCAACGCTGATCCATTCTCGTGGGCCTTCATCGTGTGGGCCTTTATCTTGGGTAGCGTGAAGATTGTCGTTGTGCATGGATTCGTTTCCACGTCCTGTTATCTGATTGTTGTTCCCTCGCTACAATCCGTGGAGCACCAAGTGAGATCCACGATCCGAACCTTTTCAAGGAGTATGGCAGTGGCCCTGCAGCAAATACACCCCACCGTGACACGCTCAGCACCGAAGATGCATTCCCAATGGCTTGCTTTGCTCATGAGCTGCAGCCTGTTTACCGTCTCGACGTTGAAAGCAGACGATCCTCCCCCGAAGGCCCAAGAAGGCCGGGCAACCGCTGCCCAAACAGCTGATGGAACCATAATGAAAGTCACCGAAGTCGAAGGAATCTCGGAGTATGAGCTCGAGAATGGCGTAAGGGTCCTGCTCTTTCCGGATGCAAGCAAAGAGGTCGTGACCGTCAACATGACAGTATTCGTGGGCTCCCGCCACGAAGGCTATGGTGAGGCTGGCATGGCGCATTTATTGGAGCACATGCTGTTCAAGGGCACCCCTACGAATCCCGATATCCCCAAGGCATTGAAAGATCGCGGCGCGGGTCGGTCGATGAATGGCACCACTTGGATGGATCGCACCAACTATTACGAGACGCTTCCTGCCACCGGTGACAACCTGGAATTCGCAATCCAGCTTGAGGCTGACCGGCTTGTGAACAGCAAGATTCTGGGCGAGGACCTTGCCTCGGAAATGACCGTGGTTCGCAACGAGTTCGAGAGCGGCGAGAACTCTCCTTTCCGCGTCTTGATGCAGCGTGTGCAGGCAGCGGCTTACGAGTGGCACAACTACGGCCAAACCACCATTGGTAATCGAAGTGACATTGAACGTGTACCTGTGGTCAAACTGCGGCAGTTCTATCGCAAGTTTTATCGTCCCGATAACGTGATGGTAATTGTGGCGGGTAAATTTGATGAGAAGGAGGCGTTAGGTTACCTCACCGAGTACTTCGGCGCGCTCTCCAACCCGGACACGCCACTGGACGAAACCTACACCACCGAGCCTGCTCAGGACGGTGAGCGAACCGTTGTGGTCAGACGTGTTGGCGAAACACAGTTGGTGGGCAACGCCTATCACATTCCGGCCGGGAGCCACCCGGATTACGCTGCTGCCAAAGCTTTGGTCTACATTCTGAGCGACCAACCCACAGGTCGCCTTTACAAAGGGCTTGTTGAAACCGAACTTGCGACGAGCGTCTACGCATTAGCCAATGCATTTGCTGAGCCTGGTCTGTTCATGACTCTGGCAGAAGTACCCGGCGATGGATCGTTAGAAAAAGCTCGTTTGGGCATGACTGAGATTGTGGAGCAATCTTTTCGCGATGACCCGGTGACGGAGACCGAAGTCAAGCGTGCAGTCCAACAGATCCTCAAGGCACGAGAATTGGAAACATCCGACTCGGACCGAATTGCGATTTCCCTGAGTGACTGGGCCGCCCAAGGCGATTGGAGACTTTATTTTCTTTATCGCGACGCGATCGAGTCACTGACTCAGGAGCAGGTTCAGGCCGTTGCTGAAAAGTATTTCGTACGCAACAACCGCACGACAGGACTTTTCATTCCTAGCGAGGAATCAGATCGCGTCAGCATTCCGGAAGCGCCGGACATTGCCGCCATGCTCAAGGGCTACAAAGGCCGGGAAGCGGTCGCAGCTGGGGAGCAAATTGATCCTGAGCCGACCGCCATCGAGAAACGTACCTTGCGTGGAAAGTTGACTGGCGGACTTGAGTACGCATTCCTGCCCAAAAAGACGCGCGGTGAGACAGTATCAATGCAGCTCACCCTACGATTTGGAACCGGTGACACACTCAAGGACAAGATCGGCGCAGTGGAACTGCTCGGAATCATGATGGCACGCGGCACCGCACAGTACGATTACACTCAACTTCAGGATGAACTCAATCGCCTGCGAATTGAGATGTCGATGAGCACCACAATCGGCGTGCTGCAGGCAAGCCTGAAGACCAAACGGGAATTCCTGCCAGACGCCATTTCCCTGCTCGGTGATGTGCTTCGACGCCCGCGACTAGACGGCAATGAGCTCGAGGTACTGCGACGCCAGATCATTACGAGCCTGCAACAGGGAACCACTGAGCCTCAAGCGTTGGCACCACGAAGTGTGCGTCGCAGTTTGTCACCGTATGCCAAGGACGATGTCCGGTACGTGATGTCAGTCGAGGAAGAGATCGACATGTACAAGAACGTCACGATCGATGAAATCCAAGCTCTGCACGACGGGTTTCTGAGCAATCAGGCAGGTGAAATTTCTGCTGTCGGCGATTTTGATCCCGATGAACTCAAAGCACTCATCAATGCACAATTGGCTGAATGGAATACGGACCAACCTTTCGTCCGTGTCGACCGCAAGGCGCATCCTGAGGTCGAGCAGTCACTTGATATCATCGAGACACCCGACAAGGCGAATGCATTCTTTTTCAGTAGCCAGCAATACAATCTCAAGGATTCCGATCCTGAGTACGCTTCGCTGGTGCTTGGAAACTACATTCTTGGCGGTGGCTCACTGAGCAGCCGACTGGGAAATCGAGTTCGCCAGCAAGAGGGACTCTCTTATGGCGTTCGCAGCGGCATCTCAGCAAGAGCGAAGGATAGTCGCGTCGACTTCACCCTCTACGCGATCACCAACCCACAGAATCGTGAAAAGCTAATGGCTGTGATGATCGAGGAGCTCGAAAAAATCCGCAAGGATGGGATCACCCAAGAAGAACTCGATCAAGCAAAAGTCGCTTACCTGCAGGCAGCACGTGTGCGACGAAGCGGAGACTCTGCGCTAACAAGCGAACTGCTTTCCACTCTGTTCAATGATCGCACCATGGCTCACTACGCCCAACACGATGCCCAAATCGAAGCGGCAACGGTTGAAAGTGTGAACAAGGCGATCAACAAGTACATTGACCCTGAGAAACTCATCATGGCAATTGCGGGTGACTTCGCAGCAGTTTCCCAAGCACGCGCTGAAAAAGAGTAAAGGCTGCACATCACAAGTCAGCGCTCGATTCACTGCTCACAAAACACCCGGCAATGACCAGTCATTGCCGGGTGTTTTCTTTGCCCCATGACTGACTCATCTTCCCTAACGCCTTACGCCTGAAGGAACAACGACTGAGCGAACAACGCCTAAGGGGCGGCACTGCACATTGGATTGCCAAAGCGGTCAGCCCACCATCGGGATTCTTAAGTCACGCGGTTTCCAGTGCTTGAAAACTGCGTCCTCTCTGTTCGATAACAGAGCGTCAATCGCCGCGATCCCTGTGGCTCGCGAGACGCAGTTACCAGGTGCTGCTGGCTCAACATGG
>PKCN01000080.1 GCA_002862205.1 Planctomycetaceae bacterium
CATCTCAACCTGTTCATCTCAACCTGTTCATCTCAACCTGTTCATCTCAACCTGTTCATCTCAACCTGTTCATCTCAACCTCCCCCAGGTTTGTATTCACGGCATGGCTTGCTCTGCTCTGCTCTGGCAACACCCCACCAAATGCACACTGCGGGTTTCGCGGAACTCAAGCACCACGGGTAACCGTCGCGATGGGAGGCGTCTGCGGGGGCTCGCCGCCAGACATTCTCAGCCAAACCCAGCAACACAAAGCGACAAGGCCCTCAACTGCAGCAAATACAACTCGCGCGGCAATGGCTGCCAGAATCGCGTGAGTCGCACCGATCGACACCGCCAAAACAGTGGTCACCACCAACTCACGAATGCCGGCACCACCCGGTAACAGGGAAGCGAAACCGATCACCACAGCCAAGCTGATCGCAGCAGTACAAACAAGATACAACTCGACAACTCCCGGCGCGGCTTCGGCGCCAGTGATCGAAATCCCGGGGATCGCGGCAACCAGCAAGGTGAAGGAGGCCCCAATGAGCAACCACGATAAAGATGACCAAAACCACCCCGCGATGAACAATCCCCAACCCATGCGATGATCAGAAATGTCGGTAAAATCCTTGATCAGTCGTTTGGCGACGATCCGCAGAACGATGGGGAACGTTGGCACACTTGCCACCAACGCGATACAAGCAGCCATGACTGCAATCCAGGTTGGAACCGGCAGCCACAAGACAACCAGCCCCGCAACCGTTGCACCAACCGCCATCATGAGAAACGTTTCCAGAAACACACTCATGGTCGCCTGAACCGGCTTCACTCCATCACGGGACAGAACACCGGCGCGAATAATGATCACCATCGCCTTACCTGGCACGTACTTACCAACATGCCCCATCAACTGTGCCGCGATCACGGTTCCTATGCGTGGCTGCTGCCCCAGAGAAACCAACGCTTTGCGAAGCAAGAATGCCGAAGGCAATAGCCCAAGGCCGTAAAAGACAGCCGCCCCCAAGCCGTACTCCCACCGGATCGCCCCCCAACTTGGCAACGACGCCACAAGAGCGTCGCGCCGAGATTGCAGTTTGGGCCTGTCCGCTTCCTTCGCCGTTCGCAAGTCCTCATCGATTTCCTCAATTTGGCTCTGAACTCTGGCTTCTTCGTCTTTCCATTGCTCCACAGCCGAACGAGATGCAAACAACAAACCCAGCACCACCAACAAAGCAATCACCCATTTGGCGACCCGAATGAGCTGAGGCTTCCACCGCTTCAACGCAGTGCGTCGGTCATTTGGTGCTTCTTTGGAACTCAATCTAATTACCTCAGCATTGTTCTCGTACGAGCCCCTGCAATCCTGCGTTGCTGCAATCCAGCATTGATCAAACCAGATTCAGACGCCTGAGGGCAGATCAAGAAAGGCTAAAACCCGTCTGGCAACAAACCCCACGTCTGCAACACTGTAAGCTGATGTCTTGGATCCGTCATCAATTGATGAGTATTTGCTGAGTTCATATCAGATGCCTAAACGAAAAAAACAGCGTAAAAACAGTTCCAATCCGGCGGGCGGCAGTGCCCCCCCTCAGCCACCCGCCAAGCCATCACGTGGCGAGTCGTCCTCGAGAGCCTCCGAAGCGGCTCCGGGCATCTCGGATCGGTCGGGTGAGCACACCCCCAACCAATCTGGTCAAACAGTCGCGTCGGTACCGGGCCTGCCACCCCTGCCATCTCTGTCGCGCATTCTATCGGTTGTGATGCTGATCTTTGGGATTTTGGCGGTCGGCGCTCTCTTTTACAAAGTGATGGCTGGCTTTTTTGTCCCTCTCTTCCTGGCAGCCCTGTTGGTGGTGCTGTTTCGCCCCGTGTACCTGCGAATTCTGGAGCGATCCAAAAACCGGCGTCAACTGGCTGCAATGGCTACCACGCTATTGATCATGACCGTCGTCTTGCTGCCCATTTTTCTTTTACTTTCGGTGGCCGCAAGCCAATTCACGGCAATGGTCAGTCACGTCAATTTCAATGACATCTCTGCTGCTTTGGATCGTGGCCGCGAACAAATTGGGATTTCGCTTCCCTACGCTGAACAGTTCCGGCGCTTGGACTCTCTTTCTGACAGCCTCGATGAACCAGAACGCAGTGGGGTTGATGGAACCCCTATCATTAGCAGTGACTCCAAACTCGCTCAGAAACTGGTCCTCGAAAACATTACCGAAGCTCTGACGCTCGTCAAATACCTGCAATCCAAAGTCGAGGGACCCGCAACCGCTGACGCAGCTGCCCAAGTCGCCGAAGCAAAGCTGATTGAGTTCCGCACAGCCGTGCAAACGCATGTCGAAGAGTCGCCTCCCGGTGATGCGGACGGACTCATTGGCAAACTGAGTGCCGAGGAGAAATTCCATCGCCAAAGCGTCATTGCTTCCGCCGCTATCCGCTCTTGGATGCGAATCCTGTTGGGTGGAACATTCAAAAGTCAAGTTCGCCTGCTCGCGAATCCAAGCACGGAGTCATTCAAGGATTTATTGAATCGCGGGCGAGAGGTACTGCAACCCCGATTTGTTTCTCTCACAAGTGCAACTGGTGGGTTCCTTTTGCAATCTACCATCGGCCTGCTGGTTCTTGTGATCGCGATCTACTTCTTTCTGCTCGACGGCGCTGGGATGATACGGACACTGATGCGTCTGAGTCCACTGGATGACAATTATGAAGCCAGACTTCTGCTGGAGTTTGATCGAACCAGCCGCGCAGTTGTGTTGGCAAGTGTGTGCAGTGCATTGGCACAGGGCGTCCTGGCAGCCCTAGCGTTTTGGCTGCTGGGTTTTGATTCCGTTATCTTCCTGTTTCTTGTCACAAGCTTGATGGCCCTTGTTCCATTCCTGGGAGCTGCCTCAGTCTGGATTCCCTGCGTTCTGTATCTGGGAGCCGTTGAGCAACGCTGGTACGCAGCGCTGTTCCTTCTGCTTTATGGCGCGGGCATCGTCTCATCCATCGATAATGTGATCAAGATGTACGTGCTACATGGTCGCTCAACCATGCACCCGCTGTTCGCTCTGTTGAGTGTCCTGGGTGGTGTGAAAGTGTTCGGCCCCATCGGAATTCTGGTCGGCCCGATGGTAGTGGTATTCATGCAAACACTGCTTGAAATATTGAACCACGAACTGGCCGAACGCGATGCCAGCACGATCAACTCCGATCCTGGCGTAGAACCCGAAGTCCCTGACGCGGCTCCCACCGAGATTTCGTCTGCCTGAACGCAGGCCGACTCACGCAGGCAAGCTCAACACCACGCCCACAAAATCACTTGCCTGATGGCGGTTGCTTCGCCGCTGGTCGCCCGAAATGTCCCGTCACCGCCAGCCGGGGACCCGCTGATCCTGTCTACCGGCGGTACAGGACTCACCGTTCAAAACGAACTTTGGTAGCCCAAACTAACTTTGGTAGCCCAAACTAACTTTGGTAGCCAGGGCTGATTGCCAAGACTTGCCATCCCAAAGGACCCATCTTTTTGAAATCGGAAACATGAATACCGTTGCTCAACGAGCATGCACTCACGTGGTGCCCGGGTATTTCCAACCATTGTGGTAGGTTCTGCTCAAAAGGGCGTTGGCCTCGTCATCGCCGATAATCTTCTCGCTCTCTCCATCCCACTGCACGCTTCGTCCGAGTTTCATTGACAACATTCCCAACAGACTCATGTTGGTGGCATCATGCCCAATTTGCACATCACACGTGGGACGTCCACCGCGTTCGATAGCGTCGATGAAATCGGCCCAAAGCAAATCGATGCTATGTCCGTCAGGCTGTTTGTGAACGGCATCCTGATGAATCGCTGCCTTTTTGGAATCGGCTGGATAGAACGTCCAGCCATCTCTCCAGCCCATATGAAACGTGCCCTTGGTTCCATAGAAATGACACCCCACGGATGACTTCTCAGGCCCGTTTCCGGCAAATCTACGATGCTCCCAATACGCAGTGAAGGACTCGAACTGATAAGTCGCAACCTGATGGTCAGGCGTGTCGGTTGTCTGATGTTTCTGATTCAGGACCGCAGGCCCCTTGACTGGCCGTCCGCCCACGGAGTGAATTTGCTTGGGATACTTTTCGTCTGTCCACCAAAGGATCTGGTCCAGCCAGTGAACTCCCCAATCGCCCAACGTTCCATTGGCGAAGTCGAGGAAATGCCTGAACCCACCTGGATGAATTTTCCGATTGAAAGGCCGCATGGGCGCAGGACCACAATACATTTTCCAATCAAGTTGCTCGGGTGGAAGGCTATTGGATGTCGGCAGTTCGGGTCCTCCACGGTTATGCACAAAAGCCTTGACCATTCCGATGTCACCGGCCCCCCCTTCCTTCAAAAATTTCATTCCCGAAACATAATGTGGGCCAATCCGACGATGCATCCCTACCTGGACCACTCGATCATTTGCTCGCGCGGCATCGAGCATTGCGCGGCTCTCAGCAATGGTATGACCTGTTGGTTTCTCAACAAAGATATGTGCACCTGCATCAATCGCTGCAATGGTATTCAATGCGTGCCAATGATCTGGTGTAGCAACAATTGCAATTTCGACATCTTCCTTATCCAGCAACTCACGAAAGTCACCGTACATATTTGGCGCATTGCCAGTCAAATCTTCAACTTCTTCGGCAGCTAATTCGAGCTTATCCCGATCAACATCGCAAAGCGCAACCACTGAGATATTTTCGGCAGCCATTGCTTCTTTGAGGATATTCATGCCCCACCAGCCAGACCCAATCAGCGCCGTTCGGTAACGTTTTGCCTTATTCTTTCTGGCATGAACCGCTGGTGCGCCAGCGAGCGCACCTGCAACGGCTGCTGATTGAATGAACTGCCTTCGTTTGATTGTCATGATTGTTTCCTAAGTTGCGTGTCGATGCTGTAGTTTAAACCAAAGTTATCGAATCGAGCGTGTTGGGCAGCAACACATCGTCCAGATCGCTCAATTTTCCAGCCCAACATCGAGACAAACCAGTCCGCCGCTCGCACCACGGCAGTAGATTCGCCCATTGCATAAAACAGGCACGGTCCAGCACTGTTCATCCAGAACTTTGAACTGACTCACCGTCTTTGGCCCCTTTTCGTCGGCCAAAACAACCTTGAGCCAACCATCTTCCGAGATCGTGATCAAATATTTCCCCGCCACAGTCAGGCCACCCAACTTCTCGTCTTTTGCTTCCCACAGCACTTCCCCATCCTCAAGACGCAGGCAAGCCAGGCTTGCCCCTTCTGAGACGGCGCCATTCGCACCGTACAAAAGCCCGTTACACATCAGACTGCTTGCGAGTTGCGTCTGAAAGTTTTTATGCTTCCAAAGAATCACGGGTTTGCCGTCCTGAACTTCAAGCAACGCGGACCCGCGATTGTACCCTGAAGAAAGAAAAACCCGGTTCTTCACAATCAGTGGATTGGCGGCATTGCAGCCAAAGGTTGTCAGCCACCTCTGACGCCACTTCTCCGCGCCCGTCCGAGCATTCACGCAAACATACGATCTTGCCGACCCAAAGATCAAACAGGTTTCTCCATCCTGAACGTAGGGAACAAACGAGGAATAGCCGGAATCCTTGTCTGCTGACGCCCACTTCACGCTGCCATCGGTCGTCGCCAGCGCTACTCCCGCATCCCCGACATTCACGATGACCAAGTCCTCTGCCACCCACGGCGAACTTGAAAAACCCCAACCAGGCGTGCGGATCGCGGTTACATCGGGGACATTCACTCGCCATTTGACCGTCCCTGTCTTCGCGTCGAAACAAAACAGATCTCCGACCCGACTGAACGTGTAAACCGAATCCCGATCAACGGTGGGTGTCGCGGTTGGTCCCCCTTCAAACTCATTTGCATCAGTGGGACACTCATAAGCATACGTCCACAATTGCTCCCCGCTTGTGGCATCCAAGCAAAAGACGGTATCGGTATTTTCGTGGTTGCCCATCGTGTACAAACGGTTCTGTGAAATCACAACCGACGAATAACCAATTCCTACATCGGTTCGCCATGCAACGGGCGGACCTGTCTGAGGCCAGGCGACCCTCCATCGATGCTCGCTTGAGACGCCATCATTGTTGGGACCTCGATAACGTGGCCAATCTGCCGCGTCACATTGAGATGACAGACAGTGCGTTACGAAAACGGTCGCGATGAAGCCAAACCACCAAACTCGATGCGCGGGAACCAACCCCATACCAATCAGCATTTTGCCATACATCCGGACATTCCCACAAACAACGATGGAGCAACCGCCACAGACACTAATATCGCCTAACGATACGAACCCACAACCTCTAACCTGAACGAACCTCAGCCAGCATTTCCCTTCTGCGAAAACGGGCGATCAGTAGACCACGCTCAGTGCCAAACACAATCGCCAGCACCAATTGGCATGCGGCAACGACCACAATGGCTCCTGACGTCCTCACACTCTCGGTCGAGGGTAAACCCAAAGCCGCCGTCATCGGGCCTGGCAACACATTGGCGGCAATGTGTCCCAAGGCCGACGCAGAAATAGCAACCAAAACTGAAATCACCAGCATGGGCCGTAGACGACGAGTCAAAAAGAAAGCTGTGGAGGGCGGGATGACCAACATCCCAATCACCAAGATACTGCCAACCACCTCGAAAGAGGTCACAACGGTCGCGCTTGTGAAAGCCATCAACCCGTAATGCACGAGCCTTGGTCGGAATCCGAGTGAACGTGCCAATTCTGAATCAAACGTCGTCAACATCAATTCCTTGAAACATAAGGTCACCAAGAAAATGTTACAGATGAGCATGATCCCGCTTGCAATTGCCTCTCCGGGAACACGCTTCCCCAACCCCACCGTTTCTAACTGTCCGTAAAGCACACAATCCAAATCCAGATCACTTCTGTCCGCGAATTGCCTGAGCATGATCAAGCCAATGGCGAAGAGAGTTGTAAACACCACTCCCAAAGCAGCATCCTCTCGCACCCAACCACTTCGTGTCACCCATTCGGTCAGAAATGCCGTTAACACGCCGGCGATCACAGCTCCACCGAACATCAGCAACTGCCTGACCTCCCAGCCACCTTCAGGGTCAAGCCAACCCGCTGCCTCAAGGTAACCAGATGCAACAAAGGCGCCGACCACTCCGGGTAACGCCGCGTGAGTGATCGCGTCTGCCAACATGCTCTGTTTTCTGAGAAAAAGAAAACAGCCGGGGATCGCGCACGACGCTGATGCCAAGCACGCGGTAAGCGTGATCCACGTGTCTAACGGGTTCCAAACAAAGGATGCCAATACCACAAGAACCGCTCAGGAGAAAAAGATACAAGACAACCACTTGGACAAGACGCCCACAATACCTGCATTTCAAAAAATACGCCAACGGTACAAACCAAGCTACCGCGTGCGTCAAACCCAGCGACTACCGTCGATCCCGCACCATGGTACCTGATCACCGTTACTTCATCACCGCAAATCGGCCAGTTCTCCACTTCCCCCTCCGCACACTCTCCAATCATGATCCACATTCGCTACGCTAGCGTCGCAACGTCCGCAGATGGCTCGATCAATCTTTCGAGCAGAGGAACACGACTGGTCGCATCAGTTTTAATTCGCACGGGCCTCAAT
>PKCN01000157.1 GCA_002862205.1 Planctomycetaceae bacterium
AAATCATTCACCCGCTTGTTTCTGCTTGATCTTGATGTAGTCCAATACGCGTTGCTCATAGGCTGGGGTACGAAGTCCTACTGCCTTGGCTTCCTGTCGCGCCGTGGCGATGTCAAGCTTGTCGTTCAGGACGCGGTGGGCAAGCCAGAGTGCGCCCACGCGATTGGCCGACGCACAGTGAAGCATCACAGGAGTGCGTTTGGGATCACCCATGATGGTCACGGTCTTTTCGATAATCGCAGGTGTCAGGGAATCCGGGGCCCGGAATCCAAGTTGGTAGAAATTCAGATCCAGCTTGCTCAGGGCTGCTGCTTCGTCCCAGTCAATCTCGTTCTTCTCACGTAAGGTAATCACGGTTTTAATACCACGTTTCTTGGCTTCGGCGAACTCTGCAGCGGTGGGTTGTCCGCATAACATGGTCTTGCCAAAGGAGTGAACGTTTCGAGTGGCGCCCAATTCGGATTTTGTCAGTTTGGGTGGTTGGTCAGCGGCTTGTGTTGCCATGACTGGTAGCAAAAGAAAGAGTGAGGTTGTGAAAACAACATGAAGTCGAAGCGAAAGCATTTGACGATCCAAGGGTGACAATACAACGGGTGGAATGGCGGTGAATGCCGAGTTTAGCAATTCCCCGTGTGGACGGGAATTATACCTGTGCGACCGTCCACGCGCCGTGATCGAGGCTTTGACGTACAAGCCCCAAACGCTGACGCTCGAGAACCAGGTTCTCTCGTTAATGCAATGAGCTGGAACCCGGGGGAAGCTGCGTCGGTTAAACGAAGCTGCATCGGTTAAACTGTCGAAGGTTGCCGATTCCTGGCAGGAAGCGAATGGCAGAGCAGCGGAGTGGGCAGTGGGCAGTGGGCAGTGGGCAGTGGGCAGTGGGCAGTGGGCAGTGGGCAGTGGGTTGCAACAGTTTGGCTTGGGTTGCGTATTTCTGCTCAGCAATGGAATACTGAGTGACTTGGTGCAGAGTCGCCATTTTGGTGCAGACATCGTTGGGTGACCGCATCGTTGGGTGACCGCAACGTTAGGTGACCGCAACGTTAGGTTTGAGTATCCGGGGATTGATAGGTAATGTTCATGTTTTCGATGCGATCATTTTTGCTGGTTTTGTGGAGTGTCTGGCTGCTGTCTCATGGGGTGGCCAACGCCCAGAAATTGCAACTGCATGAGACGACCACGGGAACGGAAGCGTCGCTGCGAGGTGTGGCAGTTGCGGGGAAAAAAGAGGCGTGGGTGAGTGGTTCGGGGGGGACCGTGATGCGGACCGTCGATGCGGGAGCGACCTGGAAGCGTATTGAAGTGCCGGATTCCGCTGAACTCGACTTTCGGGATGTTGAGATTCCCGGGCCGGGAACGGTGTTGCTGATGGCGGCTGGTCCCGGCAAGGCTTCGAAGTTATTTCGCTCGGTGGACTCAGGGAAGTCTTGGAAACTGGTGTTGCAAAATACGAATCCGGTTGGCTTTTTTGATGGGATGGATTTCGATGCCACGGGGATGCATGGCCTTCTGTATGGAGATCCCATCAATGGTCGATTGGATTTGTATGCGACCCACGATGGTGGCAAAACGTGGAGGCCAATCCCTTTGTCCGCTCGCCCGATTTTAAAAGATGGTGAATACGGATTTGCAGCCAGTGGAACCGGGATCACGATTCAAGATGGGGTTGTCTCGGTGGCGACTGGCGGTGTCGTGGCTCGGGTATGGCAATCGAGTGATTGGGGGCAGAGCTGGCAGGTTGCTAACACTCCCCTGCGGGCAGGCAAGGAATCATCCGGGATTTTCTCAATCGGATTTCTCGATGCCGATCGTGGGTTCGTGGTCGGCGGTGACTACACCCAGCCCGAATTGGACGAAGGCAATTTTGCAAGGTCCACTGACGGTGGAAAAACGTGGAACGCCCAGCCTGATGTCAAACTTGAGCATAAAGCGTGTCTGCGGTCTCTCGGTAAATCAGGTGTTGTGGCTTGTGGGCGCACTGGCGTGGTCGTCTCGTGGGATGCGGGCAAGACCTGGCAGCCAGTTCAGGGCGGCGGTTATTACACGGTTGCCGTCGATCAAGATCGACGGGTCGCGTACCTTGCTGGCAGTGACGGTCGTGTCGCGAGTATGCACTGGTGACGCATGCAAGTCGCGGGCGTTTTAAACGCTGTGTGGCTGTTTTGGAAACCAGCACGCGGCGTCAGATGCTCAAGGTTCCTGCTTGATACAGTACAGTCGTGCTGCTGTTCGAATCAGAAGATGGTTGTCGACCATTGCGGGGGTTGCCATTCCCATGTCGTCCTCCATCAGCATGTTGGTATGCAGTAGTTCGAATTCACGGCCTGCGCGAATCACGAATGTTTCGCCATTCTCATTGAGACAGAATAATTTTCCGTCATAGGCCCAAGGCGATGACGTGAAGCCGCGTCCTTTTGGGATTCGCTGTTTGGAATAAATCTCTTCCCCTGTTTTCGCATCATACGCAGCCATGAGACCGCGGTCATGCAAGACATAAATGACCCCGTCATAGGCGATCGTACTTGGATTGTAGGGGGCGGCGGTGGGTTGGGCCCACGCGATGAACTCGTTTGACGTCTCCTCATCCACCAATGAAATGTCGCCTGTTGCTCCGGGACGAATCGCGTAAAGTGGTCGTGAGGGATCACCGACATACCCCGAACTGATGATCAACAGCCCCTTGTGTTCGTAGGGTGTGGCGATGGTGATGCTGGACATGCCCGACAGGGACCACTTCTCTTTGCCATCGAGTCCGTAGGAAACGACTCGGCCTGTGGCTGGAACGACGATCTCTGTGCCGCCATCGTGTTCCCAGATATAGGGAGTGGACCAGTTGCTTTTTTCGTCCCGATCAACTCTCCAAATTTCTTCGCCGGTCATTTTGTTCAGTGCCAGCAAGGACGATGACTCATCATTGTCGTTGAGCACGTACAAACGATCTTGGTGCAGGATGGGTGAGGCAGCAAATCCCCAACCGTAGCGTGTCTTGCTTGGATCGATCGTCTTCTGCCAAATGATCTCACCATTCATATCGAGACAGAAAACGCCCAGACCACCGAAAACCGCGTACACATGTTTGCCGTCGGTTGTGGGTGTTTCGGAGGCAAAGCTGTTCTTGACGTGGATAGCGGTCAATGGCTTGCCTTGATGGACAGTTTTTTGCCACGCTACTTTTCCGTCATCCAGGTTCAGGCAAAGGACCTGCCAGTCGTGGTCTGTTGCTGGTGGCTTGGGACGATTGCCGCCAAAGTAGAGCCCCTTTTTGGCTGCTTCGGTTTCACCGGAGTTGACGACCGTGGTCAAGAAAACCTGCTTGCCCCAGATCACGGGAGAGGACCAGCCGCGGCCTGGAATCTCCTGTTTCCAGGCGACGTTGTCTTCTGCAGACCATTTGTCCGGAAGATTGGTGTTTTGCACCACACCGGTCGCGTTGGGACCGCGGAATTGAGGCCAATGATCTGCAGCTCCTACATTCGCTGAATGCACGAGTAGCAAAATCACAATCGCGGCTGCTGAACAGACAGGCGCCAGACTGTGTCCTGGCAACGCCGAAATCAGTGGTGTTGTAAAAGTCGGTGTTGTAAAAATCGGCATCGTTGAAGTTGGCATCGTTGAATAGGAGACAGCTGGGAATTGTTGTCTTGCTGCAGGTCTGGCGTCATTCATCCGTTGTGTTCCTTTCGTTGCTAGTCGAGCGATCCGCCAAAGGCAGGATTCACAAAGCATACTCGATTCACGCTGTTTTCGATAATCGCTCTGGTCGTAAATGGCGTGGACGACCAGTCAAGCTAGAAAGACTGCAACGCAGGGGCGTGTCTTCCAAGTGGTCACCGGGGGTATCGCCGAACCCCATTGCATCAACAGAAATGGGATTCCTGAGTGTGGTTAGCAATGCCCTGTTCCGGGTGTATTCTTATCTTCATGCACTTAATTCTCCCTCTCTTGGCTAGCCTGCTTTTTGTTTGCGGTTTGATTGTGATCAAGCGTGCAGGGGCTGCCGGCGTGAGTTCGGTGACTACCATGTTTTGTACAAACGTGGCAGCGGCGGTTGCGTTCTCTTTTTTGTGGTTCTTGGGCGGCGAAGCGATTCGATGGGATCTTTGGTGGCAGCCGTTCATCATTGCCAAACTATTTGTTTTTGGACTCGGGTTCACCTTCCTTGCTATTGAGCGAGGTGATGTATCGCTGGCAACACCTATCTTTGGCGTCAAAGTGGTGTTTGTTGCGATGTTGTTGACCGCCACTGGCGAACAACAATTGCCATGGCAGGTGTGGTTGGCTGCGGCACTGGCAACGTTGGGAATCGGTCTGATCCAGTGGACAGGCAAGGGGCATCGGCACCACGTGATCTTCACCGTTGGCTTGGCCCTTGCCGCGGCTGGCTGTTACGCAACGTTCGATGTGCTGGTGCAGGGTTGGGCTCCGGCTTGGGGCGCGGGGCGGTTCTTGCCTGTGGTTTACTGGATTGTTGGCTTTGCCGCTTTGTTTTTGCTGCCTTGGGTCGATTTTCAGCCCTGCAAGAAGAAGCGTCACGTGGCGGGATTGCTGCTTGCAGGGAGTTTGCTGATCGCCATGCAGGCCATTTGCATCGTGGTGGCTGTGGGCGTCTTTGGCGACGCTGCACGAGTCAATGTGGTTTACGCTTTACGAGGGCTCTGGGGGGTCGTCTTGGCGTGGCTTGTCGCGCGGAAGTGGGGCGGAGCCGAGGCTGAGCACTCACGTGAGACGATGCTGTTCAGGGTTGCGGGAGCGACCGTCCTGACCGCCGCGGTGATTTTGGCCATTGTCGCCGGTTGATTGTCGCTGGTTGATTGTCGCTGGTTGATTGTCGCTGGCTCAATCACGTGACTCACACCTATCTGATCTGAAGAGTTCGTGGGTCGTTTCGAGCTGGCTGTGCAAGGAGAGAAACTTTGCATTGCCAACAGGGCAAAGTTCGTCAGGCTTGTTTATACTGAGGGAATAATGCAGCGATTGCTGTTTTTACGTATTTCTGTTCTCGCTCCAGGATGCTTGTTTTTCAATGTCCCAATCGAATCTACTGCCATCGGACGGCAAATCGTCAATCTCTGAGTCAATTTCTGCGTCCAAGGCAAGTCGGCGTGATTTTATGAAACGCTCTGTCACCTCCGCGGGTGCGGTTGCCGCAGTGACGGTTTCCGACACACAGCAGGCGCCTGCGGCAACGCCTGTGGAAAAGATTCGGATCGGTTTTATCGGTCCAGGTGGTAGAGGCTTTGGCGCTCATGTGAAACGTCTTACCAGGTTGCAACTTGAGGGAGAGCCAATTGAGCTGGTTGCTGTGTGCGATGTTTACAACGAGCACCGTGACCGGGCAGCCAGCTACATTGAAAAGCAGACGGGCAAAGCACCGTCCAAGCATGAAGATTATCTGGAGATGTTTGCCAAAGCCAAGCTCGACGCGGTGGTGATTGGAACACCTGATCATTGGCATGCAAAACAAACCATTGATGCTTTGAACGAAGGATTGCATGTCTATTGTGAAAAGCCGATGACTAAAACTGCGGAAGAGGCAGTCGAAGTGATGCGGACATGGCAAAAATCCGGCAAGGTGATGCAGGTCGGCGTGCAATCAACAAGCTTGCCGGTTTGGAATCAGGTGAACGAAATGTTGACCGGCGGAAAACTTGGCAAAGTGTTGATGTACCAGACAGAGTTCTTTCGGAATTCAGCGCAGGGGCAATGGCGGTATTACAAGTTGGAACCGTCAATGAATCCCCGGAACATCAATTGGAAAAAATGGCTGGGAGTCGATGAAGGACTGGCAGAGTACGAAGATTTTGACCGGGCCAAGTATCGTCAATGGCGTCGGTTCTGGCCTTACGGGTCAGGAATGTTTACCGACTTGTTTGTCCATCGAACGACGACCATGCTAAAGGCAACCGGTTTGCGTTTTCCAGGTAGAGTCGTCGGTGCTGGCGGCATCTATCTTGAGTATGACGGACGCGATGTCCCGGACGTTGCAACCGTGGTTGCTGATTTCCCCGAGGGAGTTCAAGGACTGGTCACGGCTACCATGGCCTGTCAGGAAACACCGATCCGTCAACTGATTCGCGGCCACTTTGGCTCGTTTGTGTTTGGCAATGGAGAGCAATTCGAAGGTTTCGATTACATCCCGGAACGACCGCAAGTGACACGCAACAGTAAGCTCAAGGAAGAGTACATCACGGTTGGGCAGATCAAGGATACCACCTATCACCACTTCAAAAACTGGGTCACCGCCATGGTGGCGGATGATCCCGGGCTTGTGAATAACGACCCCAGGCTTGGCGCGGCAGCGATCACGACCGTGATTTTGGGCGCGCGCAGTTATCGTGAAGGTAAAGCGTTCTTCATTGATGAAGAGTCGCTGGCTATCAAAGACGCCGATGCTTCGTGGGCTGATCGATGGGAAGAGCGTTCGCACTCACGTGGAAAACCAAATCATATTGCAGATTGGAAAGCCGGTGATCAAGGCAGTATTCTTGAAGAACCCGAATACATGAAGCTGGCAGGCCCTTGGATCGACGGGAAAGACCCGTCTGGTTCTTAGGTGTCGTTATTTGCCGGGTTGAGACAGCCAATAAGGTAAGAAATAAGGGCTGAGAAGTGGTGAAACCCGGGGTGGACTGCCTGCCGGCTGAGAGGCTCTGTGCTCGCCCCGGGAAAAACGCACAGGCAGGTTGCTGTTGGAAGCCAACGTGAGCCAGAACATGCATGGCAGTAAAACAGCACTTTTTACCCTTACTTTTCTTTCGAAGATGAAAGGCCGCCAACCTTGCAGAGCATCAAAGTTCGGCGAACTCAGAGGATTCCATAAAAGAACAAAACCAATGTGTGCAGCAGTCCCCTTTTGGTGTCTCTTTGCCTTGTGCATTGCCGCCGCAAATCAGAGCCATGAGCACCACAATCGGCGATTCGGGTTTTTGCTGTTCGCCGTTCTGTTTTTCGTGATTGCCGTGATTTTCGTTGCGAGGGATGGGGGCCTGTAGGTCGCCTTGCCGATGTTTGAAGAGTCAAGGACAGCTCAACCGCAGCTTGCGAGGCAACCTTTACGCAAGTCATTGAACCCCCAATGCCTGAGACTGTTTCTATTGGATCGGCCTCGTTGTCTTGATTGCTGGCCTTGAATCACCTACCGCTAAGCCTCCTGAGTCTTTGTCCAAAAGCACCGCAAGGGGAGCATGGAACAGGGCAGGAGTTTGCTCTGCAGGTGTATTGCATGGGAACGCTGCATACGGCATTGTCTCCCAGTGGCAGTCTCCCAGTGGCAGTCTCCCAGTGGCACTACGGTCGTTACCCGCCACGCCGTCTTGGTTGATGGGCGGTATGAAGATTTTTGGCGTTGGAAAACGCAGGGAGTTTGGTTCTCGGCGTTTGTTTTGCGTGGTTCTGACTGTTTCTTTTGCGTGGTTCTGACTGTTTCTTTTGCGTGGTTCTGACTGTTTCTTTTGCGTGGTTCTGACTGTTTGTTTTGCGTGGTCGGGTCGGAAAGCGGGGTATCGCGGAATTTACTGGGAATTGGACCTAACAAGAACGCGCGGCTGTCGTCAGAACGTTACATTCAGTAAT
>PKCN01000069.1 GCA_002862205.1 Planctomycetaceae bacterium
ATCTGGTGGGGACATGTTCGGCAAAGTGAAGTTCCCGAAGCGAAAGCACGTCTGATCGTGGATTACATACGAGAAGGAAAGCTGGACCTCATTGCGCTGCACTCGGCACACTGGGCCCGCCCCTTTATCGAGGCAATGAACTGGCGCAGCATCGAGGACGCCAAGCAGCACTTCCAACAGAATGGCTGGAAGGGTGAGTTCCTGATTGAATCCGTCAAGCCACCCCGTGAACGCACCGTCCCCATCCACGGCAGCGAACTAACACCATCCTACTTCGGTTACAAGAAAAACCAGAAGCAGTTTCAGGCAATCGTCCACCTGCCTTGGTGCTGCTTCCCCGACTACCGACCTGACGGAGCACCCGGACTGCTCACCGTGCAATCATCCGACCACCCGATCAGCAAAGGCTTGCCCCAAACTTTCCAGGTTCCCAAAACAGAGATGTACAATGAACCGTTCCATGTCCCACAACCGGATGAAGTCATCTTTGAAGAGACATGGACCCAAGGCGAACGTTTCCGTAGTGGCATGATCTGGAACATCGGTAAAGGTAAAGTATTCTATTTCCGCCCCGGGCATGAAACCTACCCGGTGTACAAGCAACCCGAGATGATTCAGGTGCTGCAAAACGCCTGCCGTTGGCTGGGCAATTGAAATCTTCCCCATGCCCCACGATCGCCATTGACTCCACGATACCGCACCCAGGAATTGCCTCAACATGGGTTTCTTAAACCGCTTGTCCCTACCAAACATGCTCGTGGCCCTGCCCTTGATTCTCGGCTTCCCGATTGGAGCCAACTCATGGGCACAACGCACAGCAGACGCGGCAACTGCCTCCAATACTGGCCAACAGGCTTCTGCTCTCAGTTGGATCGAGATTCCGGGCAGAGACAACCAGTTCTACATGGCCCAGCAAACCCAAGACGGAACGTTGGTGCTTACGGCCAATGAATGTTTCTTTCCCAAGCTTGGCCTGGCTTGTCTGGCCCAAGAAAAAAACGAAACGCAGAACGCAGGTGATATCGCGGACCTCAACAAAGGCGAATCATTTTCGGCGATCGGAAAATGGGACACCGGAGACGTTGCCGAGTGGGGACTGTTTCTCGAACAGGCGGGCGATCTCCAATTCCGAGTCCTATGTGATGCGGTGGACCATTCCGCAAAATTTGAAATTCGAATGGGTCAAGCATCCGCAGTCATTACCGCAAACAAAAAACCAAAGACACAAGCCATCACTGGCAGCCTGAGCGTCCGAAAGCGAGGTTTTAACGCACTTCAACTCATCAGCAAGCAGGCTTCTCCGGGCTGTCGGGTTTTGGCGATTGAATTATCTGGCCCCTGCCTCAACAACGCCGCGGTCCTACGAAAGCGCTGGCGTCCCGCAGCAGCGCACACCAAGTTCACGTCATCAAAACCACATGGCCCGATCACACTTTGGGTGATGGAGATGGATGCTGTACCGGGGGAACTCCCTTTCTACAGTCCGATCACAACACCGTTTGGCTACTACGGCCCCACGTGGCAAGCCAATGGCAAAGTGAATTCGGGCTTCAACTTCTCGATGTGGTCCTTTGGTCGCGGCAAAAAGGCGCCCCCCATCGAGCAACTGTCCCACCTGCTGGGCGCAGGCAACCGCAAAGCAAGCCTAGGTGGTTTTTCTCATGAGGGCACTGGTGTCAAAATCCGCAACTGGGAACCACTCACAGGTCGACAAGGCCAGCGACAGGCACTTGCTTTGCGTGTCGAACCCGGGACACCTTACGACACCTACTACAGCTACTTCTATGCAAACGATGAAAAACGGTGGCGTCTATTCGGCATTGGCAACAGGTACAACAACGGTAAACCTCTGAAGTCACTCTGGGTAGGAAGCTTTGTCGAAGTGCCGGGCCGTGCATCGGTTCAACGCACAGGAGCCTACTCAAGAACCATGAGATACCGTGGTTGGTGCATGGACCAAAGCGGCAAATGGTACTCGCTGGACCGCATGGCCACCGGCAATGTCAACAAAGCGAGCGGGTTGACCCACACGCACCGTGGTGTGACTGATGAGGGGTGGTTCTTCTTAGAAACAGGTGGCTGGGCATTTCGAAAACCACCCACCACGTCCACCATCTCACTTACCAGCAAAACAGCGAGACCTGCCTATCTGACCGACCAGGACATCAGTGATCTCAACAGCACTCCCTCGTCCATTGAATTCGATGAACCTATTCAGCCCAAGAATCATCGCACCATTTCCTTCACGGTTCGCAACGCCGGCACAAACCCCATGGCCACCCTTTACTATGGAACCAAGGAAGCCCTTACGTTCGCCGACCAGTGGCAGCACAAAGTCCGTTTGCCCGGAATCAGCAATGGCCCCAATCAAATCGCCTTGCCCCGTGTGGACCATCAAGACAAGCTCTTGCTGCGTTTGCAACTTACCAATGATGAAGGCATCTTCTGGTCAGGAAACACGCTTCGTCTCAATCAATGATTCGAAAAAGCTGCAAATGACCAGCATCACCGACCACATGGGAGACTCCTTCAAAAACGAAACAAATCCAACAAGCGGCGAGGAACCCTCCAATCTGTCAATTGCGCCGCCAGCAGGAATTGATGCGGATCATGTCTAAGATACAGCAACGGCATCTCTTCTCCTTCATCAAACGATTTCCTCAGCAGCAGCACCTGCATACCCTTCACCTTTGCCGCTCGGCAAATTGTCTCTCCACCTGACTGAAAATGCACTTCACAGCGATAACAGCAGGTTAACTCCGGCGTCCCCCTACCTTCACTGAGATTGTGAATCGTTGCATTTGCCAACACCCCCTCTCGAAGTATTTCATGATAACGATGGCGCCGTCGGTAAATGAAGATCAACAAAGCGAGGCCAGGAGTCGCCAGAGCGAGTCCCCAAAAAAACATTACAAAATGTTCCTTCGAGATCAATCCCAAGATGATCCAACCGATCCCCGAACACATCAATGGAAAAATCAACAAGCCAAGAATCAGCAGGGCCTTTGAAGAAAGCACCTTCAAAACCCCGCTTGGCAACACGCGAGGTGCTTGCTCTCGCATGAATGCAACTACTTCACCATACTCAACGGCACTCTGTTCAGCAGCGTGCTGGGAAGATGCCGGAGCAACTCGAAACGATGAATCCTGATGTTGCATGACTCTCCCCGAGATGCAAGTGCACACGGGTTTCCAGGGCATCCCCGACACACCTTTTTTTCACCACTGACTGGACTGATGGTCTTACTCCCCATCAATGGTGTCAGAATCAATGGTGTCAGTCTTGCAACCGTGACTTGCACACCACGAGCCCAGCTTAACGGTACCCCAACGCACATTACAAATATTTGCTCTGAATGAACACACAAACTCAGGCGAAACGGAACAAAAATGATCGGAACAAGAATCTTTAGAAAACTACGGCGCACCGCGGCAATCCATTTCTGATGGGTTTCTTCATTTGAGTGTTAACGAGACACTCAACACGGCCAGATCGACATCCCGGAATGTTATCGCAACCCAGCCGCCAGCTGCCTCCAACACTTCCGAACCCGCAACTCTATCCCCAATCCGAACATTGCTTGGCCCAAGGTGGAGCGTGACGCACCGTAACAACCCCGACATCCGATTAATTCCCGGTGCGGGTCAAAATCATGGTGCCGGCTCGGCAAACATCTCTCGCTGTTTCGCTTTGGTCGTATTGCGTTCGGTCAATGCACCCACACTCTCTAAAAACTGGTCCAAACTGCGTTCCATCTCGTTGCATCTCGTCGGATTTTCAGCAGCAAGATTTTGTTTCTCTGCAAGATCTTCTTTCAGGTTGAACAATTCCACACGGTTCTCAGCCCAGTGCTTGACGATTTTGAAGTCACCCTGCCTCAAAGCAGACTGCGCCACGCGTGCCCCAGCCTGATGAAAAATCAAGAATGGCTGACGGCGTTCAACGGTTCCCTTGCCTGACTCCCGCAGCACGGAAACCATGCTGCCACCGTCAAGAATTTCCGGTAGCACACCGTCGAAGCCAGCCAACTCGGCCATGGTGGGAAATAGATCGAGTCCCGTCACCGGGACCCGGGAAATCGCTCCCGCTTCAATCCCAGGGCCAAGTACCATGAAGGGCACCCGCAAACCACCTTCGTACATGGATCCCTTGCCCTCACGGAGTGGATAATTTCGCGACAGCGAACCTCGTTTTTGTCCCGGAATCGTGAGACGACCACCGTTATCGGACATAAAAAAAACGTAGGTATTTTCGAGTAGGCCTAATGACTCGATGCGATCAAGAAGTTCGCCAATGGCTTGATCGACATCGCTGGTCATCGCTGCAAATTTCGGTAACGTATGCCGACGCCCCGGATCCCATTGACGAGCACGCTTGAGCGTATCTTTACGATAGAAGATGTCGAGATGCACCGCGTAATGTGAAACCTGGACAAAGAACGGATGTCCAGATTTTGCGTGTTTTTCAATAAAATTCCCCGCCCGCTTTGTCAAACTATCAACCAGCTTGGGATCATCACTAACGCCTGCGTCCCTGTCTCCTTTTCCACCCCCAGTGCCATTGCCAGTCAAGCCATCGCTGACGTCATACCCCATCTGCTCGGGAGTCACGTTGTCGAATCGCGAGTCCCACTTTCCAAAATGCGCTGTCTGATAATCCGCATCAGCAAGTTTCAGCATGCGTGGCAAACTCAGACTCTCACGGAATGCTGTTGCCCAACCCGGCTGGTCTTTTTGGTAGATATGTCTGGCGGGTGTCTGACCCACTACCAGACTGCGTCGGGTGGGACAGCAGTAGGGTGCTGGCGCGTAACCTTGAGTAAATCGCATCCCCATCTCTGACATCCGCTCCATCTGCGGGGTGCGAAAATAGTCGCTGCGTGTCTCAGAATTTTCTGGGTCCATCAACACGGAAGAACCTACCCAACTCTGGTCATCCGAGAGTATCACCACAAAGTTGGGCGCATCTTCGTTTGCGGTTACCTCACGAGCGCAAACAACCACTACAAAAAGACATGCGGCCAAACCAATCATGCAGTACTGTCGCATGAAGAACTCCCATACAAACTTTGAAACAGAATTAAATACCAAGCCAACCCCCGGTTGCCTCCTCGCAAAACATCGCAACAGCAGGCGGAAAAAGCACCACAGTTCAAAACATCAGTCATCAGTGTACGCTGGCATCGGCTGTGGCGAAGAGGTAGGACCATGAATCTGGAGTACATCTGGCCCATCTTTCTGACTGACAAACATGGCCCGATCAATTGCCAACTGCCGGGGCTCGGTTTGTGTCAGCGAATGATGACGGTGATAGACGATGAACAATTCGCTTCCGTCAGGCGACTGAGTGAAACAGTGATGGGCAGTTCCATGCGCGTAGGATGTCGACTGCATGATTGGATTGTGCTGACACTTTTCCCATGGTCCAAGTGGACTGTTTGAAGTTGCGTAACCGACCGCATACTCAGGACTCTCAAAATGACTACCTGAATAGGTCAGATAGTAAAGCCCTTTGTGCTTCAGCATTTCCGGACCTTCGACAATCCGACCTTGGTGTGTTTCCCAAGTCTGATCAGGCACAATCATCCGCCCTAACGAACTGGCATCCACGGACATCATGTCTTCATTCAAACGGCCGCCCCAGATCTCGTTCCCACGATTGAAGTCGACGTAGTAAAAGTAAGACTGACCATCTGTGTCCTGAAAGACATGAGCATCGATTCGGATACTTTCAGGTACCATTGGCCTGTGAATTTGTTGACGAAACGGGCCAGCGGGTGATTCAGCGGTGGCAACACAGATCCGTGTATCCGCCGCGTAGTAGAGATAAAACTTACCTTCCCGCTCCACAATATCGGGTGCCCAAAAACGGGAATCGCCCCAACTATCCTTGCTTTTCAATACATACCCCTGATCCTTCCAGTGAACCAGATCCTCGGACACATGCAGGCGGATTCCATGCACCATGTCCGGAGAATCCGGTGTGTGTGTGCAATAGGCATAGTACATACCATCGTGCCGCAGAATGACAGGGTCCGCACAGTCCGCCTGCACAGGATTGGTGTAGGATTTGAGCCGACTGGTACCCGCAAGTTCTCGAATCGTCAGATTTCTGAACTCGGCAGCCGATCCCAACACGCGCAGCCCCAGACCGCCTTTGTGAAAGCTTCGATCCACTCCATCAAACACCGGCAGTGTTCTCTGTAGCACTGGCACTTCATCAACAAAACATTTCACGGTATCGCCAACAACACACACTCGAAGACGATACCACTGAGATCCTTCAATGGTGCGATTCCCTCCAGCCAAGGCCTGCCATCCCGGGCGACTGGCTCCCCACATCACACGATGAACGCCAGCATGCAAACCCACGTAGTAACCACGGTAAGCATCGATCCCAAGTTGTGAATCCGCCACCCGAAACACGATACCTGCTTGCGTCCTGTCTTCTGGTTTGATCTCTACCTGCAATTCAAAATTGCTCACCTGAACTCCGGCCAACATCGCTCGGGGCCCCCCTTTTCCGCTGAGCCGCATGGAATCGGAAACCGAGCGAAGTTCACCACCCCACAGACGCCATTGAGACTCATCTACCTCTGAAAGTGAATCGGTAAAAATCAGCCTGCCGGGTTCCTGCCCAGTCACCGACGGTGCCCCAATACCTGTCATCACCAACAGTACACAAATCCTGACCCAACAACGTAATCGCCAGTGCTCAAGCAGTTCAATCATTGACAAACTCCACCATTTTCAACCTGTAAAAAGCTCTCCAGATCGCATTCGCTCACTTGGAGGAAAACCTTCCCAACCCACGTCTTGCCAGTGCGACCTCGCCACGCGACAGCGACTCGGCAATCTGATCCAACTTCTTTGCGGAATCATCATCTGCGTAGCGACGTCTCAGCTTCAGTAACTCGCTGGGCAATCTCAGGTCGTCTGCTTCAATTCTGAAAACTCCACCCGTTTTTGATTTGCGAATGAGCTGAATAGCCTCCAAGTCCCGATAGCCAAACTCACGACTTGGTTCAATGTTGGTTCCTTCCCCCCAATCGTTCCAGGTCGCAATCTGAATAATTTTTGCATCGCCATCAAAAGCTCTTTGCAACGTTTGACGAAAAACCTCTCCCTTCTGATCTTCAATCCGCCCCCAGCTTTCGTGGACACCGGCCTCGGCGTAAATGTCAACAAACCTCGGGAATACCACGGCAATCGACTCAGGCCACGTCTTTGCGTTTTTCTCAAAACGTGCAACGCTCGCGACTCCCTCCTGAGGGATTGGCCAGTCGAATGCTCCGAGCGCTGAGGTGCGTTTCTGATGCTCGCTGAAATAGGCAATCGACGCTGGAATTTTTCCCAAACAAGCAGTCCACTCAGAATCATTCAAACCACTTTGACCGAAGGACAGCAAAACCGGTTTACCGCCCAAATGCACGTAGCCTTTTCTGTTGAACCAGTTTTTTGTGAGCCAGGCAACTTCCTTCGCAACATGCTCAACTCGTTGATTTTCATTCAACCGGCCGGCCTTGATCAATGCCGGAACCGTAC
>PKCN01000031.1 GCA_002862205.1 Planctomycetaceae bacterium
AATTGCCGCTTTGTTGAATTGCCCGCCTGATGGATTGCGGGCCAATTTTGCAGCGGCATTCGCAGTCATTTGCGTGCATTCAAAATGCGATCACCAACGTGAGGCCGACTCGGCGTGAAACGCCACTAGGCACCGGAGTCCCATTGAACTGCTTGTTCGATCGCTGCATGATATTCCGCGTCGGTGAATTCAAACAGCTCCTGCATCCTTGCCAGGATTCGCATCTGCAGCTCACCCAAAGGCCCATCTGCGGTGGCTGCCAGAAACATTCCCTGCAATGCCCGCGCCCGTTGCTGCTGATTCCAATGTCGAGAAACTGTCAGCACATAATTAACAGCTTCAATTCGGTTTTGTTGTGCGCTGGAACAGATCCACCCCAACTCATCCCGCTCCACCGGTCGTTTCATCATGTGCTCAGAGATTCTCTGCAGCACCATGATCTCATTCTCAGTGATCTGTTCATCCGCAAGGACCACCAGCACAGCCGCTCTGACAGCCTCCTCACAAAACTGCTCCTCACCAGCGTTGGTATGATTCAACGCATCCATTTCCAGCACGGATGGATCCCAATTGGCATGGCAGTGGTCACATTGCACGAAGTAGTCGAAACTGCCCACCGGAAAGGTGGGGATAAAGTACAGCGTCAACCAAGGTCGCCGCGCCCTCAGTCGGTAGCCCTGCGAAACTCCGCAGGCCGGACAGACAAAGCTCCCCTCATCGCGAGTGCGAACCAGGTTGACGGTCCCGATGAAGATCATGGATTTTCGCTTGTGAGAAAGAAAATCGAACCAACCTTGAGCAAATCTTGCCCACCGGCTCCAAACCGACAAGCCAACGTCCAAATTTAGCGGTCGTAGCAGTAATTCCTATAGCACTCCGGCCCAAGATGCCGATGTCACTCACGGCGCTCAACCCTTGAGCACGGATGTTCGTTGCGCTAATCAGCACTGCAAGATGCCCGTACTTCCTGTCACAACCGTTCGAACCAGCTGGCCGCTGAGCAATCAGCGACTGCTGTTTCAACTGAACGCAGATCAGATCGCTCTGCAACGGCAGTACGACCAGTTGAGCACGGGCAAACGAGTTTTACGTCTCTCGGATGATCCCGCTGCGGCCAGTCGTGCCATGGGATTGCACCGGGGGATAGACCGTGCAACGCAACTGACTCGCAACGCCGCTTCGTCGCTCAATTTTTATCAGTCGACCGACAGTTCGCTGGCACAGGTGGACAAGGCTCTCATCGAAGCGAGAGCCGTCACCATCGAATCCGCTCAAAACGTCGTCTCGGACGACGAAAGAGCCGCTTTTGCTACCACGATCGATGAAACGATCAACACCGTATTTTCCTCGGGAAATGCGATGTACCGTGATCACCAGTTGCTCGGCGGCTTCCTCAACTCTCAAGACGCTTTTTCGCGAATTGACAATAAAATCCTGTATCACGGTGCCGAGGCGATTGCCAGAACAGACTTGGGAGGCGGCGAGACCAATGCTATCAACCTCAATGCCAATCAAGCCCTCGGGGCTATGTCGGTATTTTACGAGGGAGAGCAGCTCAACGCTGCCGTCAACGCGGACACCCGCCTGGTCGACATGCGAAACGGGGATGGCATCACTCCGGGGCTGATGCGTGTCTCAGGAGGCGGAGATTGGTACGACCTTGACCTGACCGCTGCAACCACGATGGGGGATGTGGTCACCTTGATTTCGGGGACCGATGTTGACGGTCGAACCCTTGCCGCCTCGCTCACGACCGACGGTATCCGAGTGGAATACGCTGATGGTCTCGGTGGAACGCTGGCATTGGCTGATGCAGCCGGTTCGGAAATGGCAGACCAGCTGACGATCCTGAATCCTGCTGGGATGAATCCACCACCGCTGATCGGCTCAGGTCTCTCGCCGGCTGTCACAGAGCAAACCAGGATCGCTGACCTTGATAGCGGCGGCGGGATCGATATCTCTGATGGGCTGCAAATCATTCAGGACGACGATGTCTTCACGGTTGACCTCGCTGCCGCCGAAACCGTCTCGGACGTGCTCATTGCGATCAACCGCAGCGGCGCCGATATACGAGCGGAGCTCAAGGGCACCGAAGGTCGAATCCAGCTGCGTTCGATGAAGAGCGGCTCCAATTACTCGGTAGGCGAAAACGGCGGGAGTGCGGCAACAGCACTTGGTATTCGAACGGCCACGGAATCAACTGCGTTGTCCGATCTTGGGAGCGGGCAAGGCATTGCGTTGAATCCTGACTCTGCCGAAATTTCCATCATTCGTCCTGATGGTGTTCAATTGGACCTGAACCTTGAAGGCGCGACCACGGTGGGAGATGTGATCATGCTGATCCGGGATCATCCGCTGAATCAGGACACCGCTCGTGTGCTAGTTGGTTTGAATGAATTCGGCAATGGTCTGCAGCTGACAGCTCCACCCAACACTGAGCCGTTGACCGTCCGCGGGGTGGGCAGCAGCAATGCTGGCCTGCGTCTGGGATGGATTGGAGAAGATGGTGCGGACAACGTTGGCTCGGTGATCGGCCCGGTTGATACGATCATCGGTGGCGACTTCAACTCACGTGATGCTGGTGGCACGCTGGACACCTTACTCAGACTTCGTCAGGCGGTCACGGTTGGTGATATCCCGGAAATCACAAGGCTTCAGGCAACGCTCGATATCGATTTGGACCGGGCAAGTCGGGCTCGCGGGCGTGTTGGTGTCTGGAGTCGCAATGCTCAACAACTCTCAGAAGTGTCCGAAACCCGGCTGATCTCGATGAAGAGTCAACTCAGTGATGAGATCGACGCAGACATCGCAACCGTGGTCAGTGATATGAGTCAGAGGCAACTGGCCCTTGAGGCGTCGATGCGACTGATAGGGAAGACGTCTCAGATGACTGTCCTGAATTTCCTGTAACGATTTTGTCGATTCTGCTGCTTGATCCGCCGATAAGGAACATGACGATTGGTTTCTCGGTCGCCGTTGGAGCCGATTCGAGAGATAATAGAGTAAAGATAGAGAAACCCTGTAATTTCGGCGGAACCTGCGATGCGAATCGACACGCAACGATTTGGCACTCTGGACCTCAACCCAGAACAACTTTTCCTCTTTCCGCAAGGTTTGATTGGAATGGAAAGCCTGCGGCAGTGGGCACTGTTGCCAGACTTGGACAATCCGGCGGTGGCCTGGTTGCAGAGTGCATCGCGAGGCGATCGCGCTTTAGGGCTGATCAGTCCACGGGCGTTCTTTACCGATTACCGCGTTCATGTGACACGTCGCGACCTCGCCTGCCTTCACATGCAGCCGGATGCCGAGCTGTACATTCTGACTACGGTCGCCGGCCATGTCGGACGTCTCACGACGAATCTGCGTTCCCCATTGCTGCTCAATCTGAACCGTCGATTGGGCTGTCAAGTCATCACTGGGAACGAGCAACCCATCCAAATGGCACTCCCGCTGGCACCCGCATCACAGCAGGTTTCCGTGGCCGAGGCAGCACGCCAAGCTGCCTAGTCGACACGGGACTCCCAGCCCAAACTCGGCGAATCCGCACGACCGCTACGTGCGGACCTTCTGAGACTCTATCTCAACTCCTGCCCTTAGCCTGTCGATTTCTTCCTGTGACGACATTTCTTGCCGCCCAACTGCGGTCCTTGGAAACGCGTCGCACCGAAACCATCAATTATCCTCCTCAAGTGCACCACACGAGGACCCAATGCTAGTCCTTTCCCGACACCGCGACGAAAGCATCATGATCGGCGACGATGTCGTGGTGACCATCGTTGATATTCGGGGCGATAAAGTTCGCCTCGGCATCGAAGCGCCGCAATCCATTCCGGTGCATCGGCAGGAGGTCTACGACGCCATTCAACGCGAGAACCGTCGCGCAAGCCAGACTGGTTCCGGTGCCACCAAAGATATCGAGCCGCCTGCTGCCGACTGAATTGGTAGGACGATCACTAGCGGTACGATCATCAAGACCTGCGAATGGATGAGCATTTGGAACTGCCAGCGGCCGAGTCTGCATCGCCGCAATTTGGCACCCAAACAACTCTGGGCTCACCACAGCTTTGGGATCGGGTCATGGAAACGCATCTTGATCAACTCGCGTCAGCCAACACGCTGCGGCCCCAGCGATGGCAGGTCCGCCCCTGTGGTTTATCGCCCAAGCTACTCCACAACGCTTGGCAAATCCGCCTTGGTCCTGACAACCCGACCAAAAGCAGCGAAGCCAACCACGCGCGACATGAGACCAAGTCGGGTAGACTCGACGTGCCTTGGGTCCAGCAATTGAGGTTATCGGCAGGTCTGTCGATTGCCGGAACGGCCCTAGGGCGGCCGTCTGCAAACAGCAACTTACCTGTAACCGGAACGTTACCCGATCATTTTGCAGAATCCGTCACATTGGCACGGAACTCGCAACACTCTGGCCAGCAAGCGTCCGAAAGCCAATTCAGGGCTACTTGGATGTTGCAGGTTGCAGCAGTTGTTGCAATTTGCAACACCTATAACCGGAATCCTCCGGTTAGGGAGCTTAGGAAAGGCTTGTTTTTTCGTGGCGGACGCCGCGGAGCGGGAATAGACTCTATGTCAGAGTCTTTTCAGACTGCTTTTCAAACGATTTACGACTTGACTGGGAACCTGACGACAAATCACTGTCGCATGGCCTCCATTCAGTCCTCGGATAACCCGAGGCACGCACCGAGCGTTCAATGCTAAAAGCGGAGATATTTCAAATGGGATTGCGACACGTCGCACGCACAACTCGCTTCAAGAGCCTTCAGTCTTTTGCCATCTTGACCTGTTTGGTCTCGATGGGAGCGAGCACTGCTTTCGCCACCGATGGGGCAAATGTCCGGATCTCGACCTTCGATACCGAAGCGGGTAAAGGTTATTTCGCGGCATCCATCCAGCCAGCTGCTGATTCAACCCTGCAACAGGCCAGCGAATCACAACCGGCAGATGTGGCCATCATCGTTGACACCTCTGCCAGCCAGGTCGGACAGTTCCGCACCGGATCGCTGGATGCACTCAAAGCGATTGTTGATTCGCTTCGGCCAGGGGACCGAGTCCGTGTTTACGCCGCAGACGTTCGCTCGACCGACATGAGCAAGAGCTTTGGTTCTGCAAGCGACACGAAGGTAGCGATGCAGCGGCTGAGAAAACGCCTTCCGCTCGGCAACACAAATCTAGCGACCGCCCTTGGAACGGTTCGCTCCGCGCTTGCAGCAGAGCCGCAGAATCGTACCCGCTCGATCATTTACATCGGCGATGGTTCCTCGATCGATGGACTCAATACACCGGTTCGCTTCGCCGCTTTGGTTGATGCTTTGCGTGCAGATCACATTGCAGTGCATAGCATCATGATTGGTCCAGCGACCGAACTTGGAATGATGGCAATTCTGGCCAACCACACCGGTGGTACGGTAGGAGTCATCGGCAAGACTTCTGAAAATACGCCAGTGGCCATCGCAAATCGCGTCGGCAAGTCGTCACTCATGTCACCAATTTGGCTCGACAGTGCAAGCCTGTTGGCTGGCATGGAATTGGTACAGTCAGATCGTTTGCCACCCCTGCGTTTGGATCGCGACTCGATCCTGATGGGCAGCTTTGGCAGCCATCTGTCGGAAGGTTCACTTGAGCTTTCAGGCCAGACCACCGCTTCGAAAGTAAAGATCGTTGCTGATGCAAAAGTAGCGGACAGTAGCGACTTTTTCGGGTTCCTTCCCGGACTCGTTAAGAGAGCTCAGTACAATGACGGTTTGATGTTGGCAACTGCTGGCACTCCCATGCTGGAAGAAACCGCGCGTGTTCTTGCCATACACTCAGACTCTCTCGTGCAAGCAGGACAATTAGCACTTCAACAGGGCAACAAAAAAGGTGCCAAGGTTGTCGCCCAACGCGCTCTCGAGGCAGACCCAACGAATCCACAGGCGCAAAGCCTTGAGCGAATCAGCGCAAACCGGCTTGTCGTTCAAAATCCGCAAGATCCCGGTAGTGACGGTTTGGGTGATGATCCAGCTGAGACCCCCAAGGATGACCCGTTTGCTAATGGGAATGTCGACCCTTTCGCTGAAAAACCAGCTGCTCCGACGGATTCCAACAAAGGCGAAAATCCTTTTGCCCAGGATTCAGCACCTGATGCACCAGCAGCACCTGATGCACCAGCAGCACCTGATGCACCAGCAGCACCGGATGCACCAGCAACACCTGATGCACCAGCAACACCAGCAGCAGCACCAGCAGCCCCAGCAGATGGCGGTGATCCAGCACCTGCGGGCGATGGAACCAATAACATTTTTGGACCAGGAAAGGATCCTTTTGGAAATGCTGACGCAGCCCAACCGGCGGCTCCCAAACCAGCGGCTCCTGCACCGGCTCCTGCACCGGCTCCTGCAAACGACAGCGGCTCGTTGTTTGGCGACATGCCGGTAGGTGACGACGAGTTATTCGAAGACCCGGGCGACCTCCTGAATCGGTCAGTGGCTGAGAAAGCTGTTGTTGAGGGTCGTTTGAGGGCTCAGGTTCGTGCATTGCTACGTTGGGCGAGTCGACAAACCAGAGTTGATCCTGTGGGCATTCCTGGGAGGCTTAAGAGTGAGCTTGCCAACGTAGAAATCACGCCAGACATCCGGCCTCAGGTTCGTAAAGAACTGGTATCCCAGCTTCGTGCTGCCATCGAAGTGGCGAGTCGAGAAGAAGCCAAATACAGCGAAGGTCAGCGAAACGCGGAACAACAGGCACAGGCAGCAACTGCACAACAGCAACTGCTGGCGGCCACATTCCGTCGTGAAGACGAGCTGAAGGTCCTTTCTCAGCAGATGAATGCTTTGATTGCCGAAGGACGTTATGAGGAAGCTGACGGTGAGGTCACGCTTGAATTTGCAAAGATTGCGGGTGACTCAATCATTCGCGACTCCGCATCAGGACGTCACTTCACCGAGTTTCCACTCAGCCTGCAAACTTATGCACGAGCCCAGCGTTACCGTGAGATGCGTTGGCGTAACTTTGTCGACGCGTTTTCGCTCGTCATGAAGGCAAACGTTCCGTTCGTGGATGAGCCACCGGTTCAGTTCCCAGACTCGGAGTGGTGGCAGCGGATGAGCCGTCGTCGCCTTGAGAAATATGGTGCGATCGAACTGGTAGGTGACAACCAAACCGAGAAGAGAATTCAGAGTGCACTTGGTGACGAGACATCGCAAACGTTCCTCGACACGCCGCTTCAGGAGGCTGTCGACCGGATCTCTGAGGCTCACAAGATCCCGATTGTGATCGACAATCAGGCATTGGAGGACATTGGTCTTTCTGGAGACGAACCTGTCAGCCTCGAGCTGGAAAACGTGAGCCTGCGTTCATTCCTGCGAATCATGCTGCGTGACCTTGACTTGACTTATGTGATCAAAGACGAGGTGATGCAAATCACCAGTGTGGAAGCTGCAGAAGAGAATCTCGTGACCAAGGTCTATCCGGTAGGCGACCTCGTCGTACCCATCATGCAACTCGGTGGCGGCATGGGCGGCGGCGGCATGGGC
>PKCN01000152.1 GCA_002862205.1 Planctomycetaceae bacterium
TTGGCTTGAAAAGCTGTTGCAATTCATGGCAAAGCGAGTGTGTGGGGCACCCAATGGACCTTTGTCACTCAAGCTCCAGCACCGCATCGGTTTTTACCAGAACTCCTGATCTACCTCGCTGCCACATCTACCTCGCTGCCACATCTACCTCGCTGCCGCGGACCACGAACGATCCGTTGGGAGTGTTCCCAACGATGGCCACAACGGCTTGCACAGACAACATTCATGGTGGTGATTTACCGGAATTGCGGATCCGGAATCTTTACAAGGCGACATGAACACGACATCCCTAGTATCATCTAGCCAGAGTGATTCTCCCCCTTCAATTCCTACCCTTACAGGACCTCTGCATGACCCGCCTTCTGACTTTCCTTGCCGCCGTGACACTGATCGCGCAACTCTGCGTTGCTGACGTGACCACCTCTCCCATTTTCGGTGATTCAATGGTGGTTCAACGTGACATGCCGGTACATGTCTGGGGCTGGACCAAGCCCAACACCGATGTCCACGTTGAGATGGCTGGACATGAGGCTGATACAAAATCAGATAAGACCGGTCGATTCGATGTCAAACTGGCCCCGCTGCCAGCCGGCGGACCCCATGAATTGACCATCAAGGCTGACGAAACCAAAACGTTCAAAGACGTGCTCGTCGGTGAAGTCTGGATCTGCTCCGGCCAATCCAACATGCAATGGCCAGTCGGAAACGCCAATGATCCCGACCTTGAAACACTGACCGCCAACTACCCCAACATCCGTCTGATTTCGGTACCGCAAGTGGGCGTTCAGGAACCTCAGAACAGCTTCGAAGGAAAATGGGAAGCCTGCACTCCAGCCACGGCGAAGAACTTTTCTGCCGTTGGTTACTTCTTCGGTCGGCAACTCCACCAAACACTCGATGTTCCGATCGGCTTGATCGATAACGCATGGGGAGGCTCCGCTGCCGAAGCGTGGGTCAACCGCGACGTACTCGAAAAAGCAGGTCAATACGAGGAGCTGCTTGAAAAGTGGGACACCATGGCCAAAACCTACGACCATGAAGCAGCAATGGAAAACTATCGCAAACGTCTGGCAAACTGGGAAAAGAACAAGAAAGGCAATCGCCCCCGACCACCACGTAACCAACTCACCGGAAATCACCGCCCCTCGAACATCTACAACGGTGTCTTGCACCCCACCATCGGTTACACCATTCGCGGCGTCATCTGGTACCAGGGAGAATCAAACGCAAATCGCGCTTACCAGTATCGCCACCTGTTCCCACTCATGATCGACAACTGGCGTAAAGAGTGGGGACAAGGAGACTTTCCATTCTACTGGGTACAACTGGCCGACTTTCAAGCCGAAGTCGAAACCCCCGCTGACAGCGCGTGGGCAGAACTCCGTGAAGCGCAAACCATGACGATGTCGAAATTGCCCAACACGGGTGAAGCTGTCATTATCGAATTAGGTGAAACATCTGATATTCACCCCCGCAATAAACAAGACGTTGCAAAACGCCTCTCGCGTTGGGCACTTGCCAATGACTACGGGTATGACATTCCATTTCGAAGTCCAACGTACCAGTCCATGAAGGTCGAAGGTTCAAAAGCAAACCTCAAATTTGACCACGTCGGTGGGCGTTTGGACACATTTGATGTTCGTGAACCCATCGGGTTCGCGATTGCAGGCGAAGATAAAAAGTTTGTCAACGCAAACGCCAAAATCACAGGCAAAGACACCATTGAAATCTGGAGCGATGAAGTGAAAAAACCTGTTGCTGTTCGCTACGCTTGGGCGACCAATCCGATTTGCAATGTGCAAAGCAGTGAAGGCCTGCAAATGACTCCATTCCGCACAGACAACTGGCCCGGTGTCACCGTGGACGCTGTCAAGTGAACACTGTTGCCAACCGAGGCGACGAACAATGCAAGACCGCACTGAGCATCAGACGCTGCACAACATGACGCCATGCGGGTAACCAGACCCTTGCCATCTCAAATCAGGGTCGCTGCACTGCCAGCGGCCCTGTTTTTTTGACTGAGCTGCAGGAATCGCTGAGCTGCAGGAATCGCTGAGCTGCAGGAATCGCTGAACTGCAGGAATCGCTGAGCTGCAGGAATCGCTGAACTGCAGGAATCGCTGAACTGCAGGAATCGCTGAACTCAGGAATCGTAAGCAGACTCGGTCACCTCAAAACCCAGATCACGAATCATGTCGTAATCTTCCTGCGGTGCCTGACCTCTCGTCGTCAAATAGTCCCCAACGAATAAACTGTTGGCGACATAGAGCCCCAAGGGCTGCAGTGATCGCAAGTGAATCTCACGTCCACCCGAGATCCGCAATTCACGATCAGGATTCACGAACCGGAACATCGCCAAAGCACGCAGGCAATCATTGGCAGTCAGTTCATCTTTGGTTTGCAGAGGTGTTCCTTCAATGGCATTGAGAAAATTCAATGGAATCGAATGAACACCAAGATCTCGAAGATCAAAGGCCATCGATACAATGTCCTCGTGTTGCTCTCCCATGCCGATGATCCCACCGCTGCACATCTCCATTCCAGCATCTTTGACATGCTGTAATGTCTGGACACGATCCGCATACGTATGAGTCGTACAAATGTCTGCGTAGTGTTCCTCACTTGTGTTCAAGTTGTGATTCACCCGGTCGACCCCGCAAGCTTTCAGGCGATCGGCTTGCTCCTTGGACAACAACCCCAAACAGGCACAAATATCGAGCCCGTACTTGTCTTTAATCTCTGGAACAATCTTCTCCACCGCATTGAGCTCGCGTTCGTTTGGACCGCGCGCGGAAATCACAAGACAGTACGTCTTAGCGCCGCGTTCGGATGCAATCCGCGCCGCCTCCATCAAATCATCCCGCTTCAGTATGTTGTGCTTGGGAACGGGAGCATCAGAAATTTTGGACTGACTGCAGTAATGACAATCCTCAGGACACAGCCCACTCTTGGCACTCATCAAAAAGTACAGCTGCACCGACTTGCCAAAATGCTGATGTCGAATCCGAAAGCCCGCCGACAGAATCGACAGAACATCATTATCAGGAGCTTCGAGGATTGAAATGGCTTGCTCACGTGTCAGTGACTCTCCACCGAGAACCTGATCTGCCATTTCCTGATAACGATCGGCAGCAACTCGGGTTAGCGGCTCAGACTCAAGGTTCAGCGACATGATATTCGTGTAATCTCAAACGAAAAAAGCTGGTTTCAACGACGGGACAGCTGACAAGAATTGCAAATCCCCCCACAATCAGCCACCATGGTGAACGCGTCGCCCCGGATCGGCAAGTCGTCTAACTTTCAAATAACCCACCGCATGTCCTATTCCTACGTCCGAATTGGGGCTCTCAGTGAAGTCCATTTAGCCAATTGTCCACTGATTTTACCACGTGGTCGACGCGTGATTGTACGATCCGACCGTGGCACGGAACTCGCAGAAATCATCCGCTGCCTGCAACCTCCAGCGACAGAATCCACCTCTACATCCCCCAAATCAGCAGACCAGCCGGCAGATCGTCGGCCAACCGTGTCCGTCTTGCGCCCCACCACCGAGGAGGACGAACTTCTGCTTCGGCGGCTCGATCGCCACAAACGTGAAGCAGTCGAAGCCTGCCAAATGGCCCTCGCTCAATCCGACTCCCAAGCGGTTTTGCTTGACGTGGACCAACTTTTTGATGGCGGAACCCTCGTCATGCATTTTCTCGGGGAAGTAGACAGCGCGGCCGAATCCATTACCCGGGAAATCACCGAACGTTACGAATCCATCGTCCGAACACGCCACTTCTCAAAATTACTGAGCGAGGGATGTGGCCCCAACTGTGGTGAAAAAGATGGTGGGTGCGGCAACGCGTGCAGCGGGTGTGCGGTCGCCAATAGCTGTGCAAAACCTCACTAAACAGCCCAAACTACCCCGCCAGCGTGAGGCAACGCTACAAGCCATCCACCAACGCTTGCCCAGCATGCCCCACGGAATCCATCACCCATAACACCACCGCACACCTCTCCACCGCACACCTCTCACCGCTACGATTTCTTCTCACAGGATTCGCGGTAGGCTTGAGCAGCCAACACATAGTGCTGGGCTGTTCGAGCGAGTCGCTCTGAGTCTGCTGCCGTGAGTTCCCGCACCACTTTGGCAGGTACGCCCACCGCAAGGTGCCCCGCAGGAACTTCCATTCCCTCGGTCACCACGGCTCCCGCGCCCACGATTGCTCCGGCACCTATTTTTGCACCATTGAGCACCACCGCGCGAATCCCAATCAAAGCACCGGACTCTACAGTGGCTCCATGCACCACGGCAGCATGCCCCACTGTCACCTCGTCGCCCAATCGACAAGGGAACCCCGGATCTGCATGCAACACGGCCAGGTCCTGCACGTTGGACCTGCACCCAATTTCCACGGCTTCGGTATCTCCACGGACCACCGCACCAAACCAGACACTGGCTTGCTCGCCAATTGCAACCGATCCACGCACGGTCGCATTAGCGGCTACAAAAACATCCTCAGCAATCAACTCCGGGCGAAAACTCGTCTGCAAATCACGCTTGTTCATTGACACTCTACTCTCAATCGTCATTCCAATTGTCCCGAATCGTTTCCGCTTAACCTGACTCCAGTTACGGCGAGAGCAATCTCGATGAGGTAACCCGATACGAATCGTCATCTCGGTCAATGCGGCAGGAACACCAAAACAGATCAAAGACTAATCATTTCAATACCGCTGCTCATGAAAGCACATACCAACTCTTCCCTGAAATTCATCGATGTCTTCATTGGAACAGCCGTTTGCCCAAAGTTCAACACTCTAATCACAACCCCACGTGCGTCTGCATCCATGTTGCTCGGACACCAACATCAAATCTGCGGTGGCGGCATCACGCTAAAACGCCGCACCCGATCCCCATTGATTGTGATTGCCCCCATTGATTGTGTTTGCAACAAAGTCCCCAGTGCAGCATCCAAAACCTGTTGGTAGGAGACTACTGAGCCACCTCAAAGCCACAATCATTCTGCGTTGTTTGTAAAAAATTTGACAGGAAGTTTATTTTCGCTGGAGCACGCAACCCTGCGACGCCCTCCACCATGAGGGGTGAACCAACGCCCCATTGCAACCGTTTCACCTCACGGAGTTCCGAATTCCCAAACCATCGCGAGCCATCCGGCCAACGATGCTGGTTCGAACCACAACGCAATGATCTCACAGAAGTGCAATGATCTCACAGAAGTGCAATGATCTCAGAGAAGTGCAACGGAACACGGCGGTTCAATTTGACTGCAAATGCTGATCTGCAAATGCAAGGTACTGCTTCCAATCAAACTCAGTCACATCGTGCTTACCAGCCCGCAAGTGATACCCGATTCTGGTGTGAATCGGCTCATCGGGTGACGGCTGTTGATAGTCGGAAAGACCTTCTAACTCAAACAGCTCATAGACGGGGCTGGCATATTTGGCAGCCAAAAACTCTCCCTTGGGATCTGCCCAGCGGTCATTGGTAGCACTGGCAACGTACAACGGACGTGGCGCCACAAGAGACAACAACATGTGCTGATCAACCGGCAATTCGTGCTCCCTCTGTTGGTATTGGTGATGATTTTTACAGAACCAATAGCCAACCGGTTTGATCATGTGATGAATTCGCTCTCCATAACAACGTCGATAAAGCGCAGCCCCCCCACACCCCGAATCATTACTGACGACCATGGCGAAACGACGGTCCTGTGCACCAGCCCAAAGGGCCGTTTTCCCAAGCCTCGAATGCCCAATCACTGCAACACGTGATGCATCAACCAATGCTTCGGTTTCCAACCAATCCAGCACACGCGACAACCCCCAAGCCCACGCGCCAATGGATCCCCACTGACCGGATTCTGGCACCACCTGATTTTTCTTGTAAAACAATGGATGAATTCCATCGCTGAAATCATTGCGATAATTGTCTGGATCAATCTGATCCCGGTGCACCGTTGCCAACGCATAACCACGCTTGATCAGCGTTTCCAACTGCCACCTTCCCGAATAAGCTCCCCGTTTCCCGGACGTGCCGCGTTTCAAAATGGCATCATCGCCGTGCACGGAATGATTGCCATTGAAATTCAAACCAAGGAACGCCGGGGATGGTCCAGAGGCATCGTTGGGAACGTACAGTAGCACATCAATGCGATAGCCAGATTCACCAAAAAAAGCGGCTACCTGCTTGCGTGTTGCCCGCCCTTCCAAAGCATTACGATCTTCCTCAACCAATTCGTAGCGGACCTTCAACCTCTGCTCGGGAGTCTTTCCGTACACGGAATCTTCAAACAGGCGAAGCACTTCGTCCCTCCGATACCCAAGCCATTCCTCACGACCAACGGTCTTGTCGGCATCGTCGACTAAGAGGGCGGGCAAATCATATTCTGGAACTTTCGACTCATCGTAATTCGTATCGGCCGGCTCCTTTGCTTCCGCAAGAGACACACTGAAAATCAGAAAAACCACGACCACGATGCTCAACGCTTCAGCACTTCGACTCATTACCATGCTCAATTTCTCCTTTAAATTCATAAACCTGCACTCTGCAGCCACGCACCCTGCAACCACGCACTCTGCAGCCACGCACTCTGCAGCCACGCACTCTGCAACCACGCACGCTGCAACCACACACGCTGCAACCAGCGTCTCTGATGACAGGCGATTCGGGGCCTGACAACAGCTCGGCTACCGCGAGAAGCCAACCCTCGTACTCTTCTGAAGCTCCATCATTCACCAATGTCCTCGTCCCACAGATTCGGATTCTGTTGAATGAATTTCTGCATCAACTCGATACATTCACGACTACCGATCACCTCAAGATCCACACCTTGTTTCCGCACGTCCTCCTCGGGGCCTTGAAACGTCTGATTCTCACCGACCACCACTTTGGGAATCCGGTACAACAGAATGGCACCGCTGCACATGGAACAGGGGGAAAGTGTTGAATAGATCACGGACCGACGGTAATCCGAGGCGTTCAGTCGTCCCGCGTTTTCCAGACAGTCCATCTCAGCATGCAAGATGACACTGCCACGCTGAACACGCCGATTGTGACCTCGGCCAACGATCTCGTCATCAATGACCAGAACGGAACCAATGGGGATTCCCCCCTCAGAATAGCCGATGCGGGCCTGCTCGATCGCAGCCTCCATGTAGCTGTCCACGCCGTCAATCTCCTGCAGCAATATAACGTCTGAGACACTTAAAAAAACAATTCTGCACCAGAGTCATCCCCGCTGTACAAGACACCGTCAATCCGCATTTCCAATCACAGAGGCAGGCCAACATCGCCCTTTCAGTCACTCAAAGCACCAGTCACTCAAAGCACCAGTCACTCAAAGCACCAGTCACTCAAAGCACCAGTCACTCAAAGCACCAGTCACTCAAAGCACCAGT
>PKCN01000178.1 GCA_002862205.1 Planctomycetaceae bacterium
GTGACAAGTATCCTGGGCAAAGGAGTCAAGCATCCAAAACGCGGCTTACTAAGACCTCATGGAATCTGCGTTCACAAGGATGGATCCATCTACATCGTGGACACTGGCCATCATCGAATTTTGCGACTGAAGCTGAATTGAAATCCAACCACAATCATGGCACATTCACGCGACTCGACATCGAACCAACTCCCATCATGCCCCCCCCTTCATGCCAGCCACGCATCGCGGCACTTGAACACAGACCATCGGGCAGTGACGATCAACCAGGTTGCCACAAGCCTGGCCCACTGCAGTGCGACCCAACGACAGCACTGCGTTACATTTCTACCGAAGAACCACGTCATTTTTACTCAAGAACCGCACATCGCACATGCTTTCCCGAACTGAGATTGATCAATACCACCGTGATGGGTATGTCACCCCGGATTATTGCCTGCCAGAATCTGTTCTCACCAGTATCCGTGGCTCCCACGACCGTCTGATTGAAAGGCATCCGGAATTCAGTGACTACTGCCCGGCATTACTGGCTTATGACCTGGATTTTCTCGAGGTCGCCAAGACAGCCGAGATTCTCAGCATGGTTTCGCAGTTGATAGGTGATGACATTGCGCTGTGGAATTCGAGTTTCTTTGCCAAGCCGGCGAAGACCGGGACCAAAACCCCCTGGCATCAGGATGGCGAGTACTGGCCAATTGAGCCACTGGCAACGTGCACGGTGTGGATTGCCATTGACGCGTCAACGCCCGCCAACGGATGCCTGCAGGTGATCCCCGGTTCGCATCGCGACCAACGACTTGCGCAACACCAGAAAAACACCGCTGAGGGTCTTGCTTTGCCCCTGGAACTGGATGCATCAACATTCGATGCAAGCGAAGCAGTGCCGATCACTTTGGAACCCGGCCAAATTTCCTTGCACGACGTCTATTTGTTTCATGGCTCTGAGGCAAATTCGTCAGAACACTCCAGACGCGGCCTTACTCTACGATACATGCCAACCACTTCCGTGTATCGACACGCCGATGCCAAGAACAGCCTGGGCACGGGTAAACTCGACCTTTCGCAACGCACCCTTCATTTGATGAGCGGTGTTGACCGCAGCGAAAAAAATGACTTCAGTGCAAAACACTAGTGAGCAGCAAATCAACTTTTCTGGGACTGATTCGGCGGTTCCTTGGCAATGGGCGACTGGTCCGCTGATGGTTGGTTGAGCCCGGCAAGAAATGTATTGGCCAGCGATTCATACAAGGAAGTGCGACACACCAGACGCGAGCACTCGTAGGCAATCACCGCCACCCCGAGTAAAGGCAACGTCATGTGCCGTGCTGCCGTCATTTCAACCATGATGATTGCGCAGGTGATTGGGCTTTGAACCACGCCGGCAAAATACGCAACCATGAACATCATGATGACCGCTTCCGGCTCCAGCCCGGGCGACACCATGTTCACGACCGGCAACATGGATTGACCAAGTCCGGCGCCCACCGTCAGACTGGGATCGAATAACCCACCCGGTATTCCTGATGCCAAAGTCAGGCAAGAGGCAGCCGCAGTCAAAGGTGCAAAGAACCACGGGTACTGCACGTCACCCCTCAGGATCTGTTGCGTTTGCTGATAACCACTGCCATAGCTATCCCCATCGGAAAGGTACCCGAGCACCCCCAGTCCGGCACCCAGTATCAGTGGCGTCAACCACCGGTTCCACTTCATGCAACGACTCGCCAAAGCAGAGCCTTTGATGGTGCACTGGGCAAAGCCACCTCCCAAAAAACCCCCGATGATTCCGATCAGAAAGATCGATGCCCATTGCCCGAGCGTCCAATTGCCATCAGTACTCTCAATCCGTCCATAAAACAGATAGTCCTTTCCCAGCACCAGAACAATGAAGACGGAAGAAATGATCACCGATCGGATCACAGTCCCGACATTATTTTTTTCGAATGAACGCGCGATTTCCTCAAAACTGAACACGAGTCCAGCCAGCGGCGCATTGAACGCGGCCGCAATCCCGGCGCCACCACCCCCAAGAATCAAACCACGCCTGACAAGATGCCTTGGAAAACGCGCCCACTTGGTAATCATGTGCATCAGTGCCGCCCCCACATGAACCGAGGGCCCTTCACGACCAAGCGTCATTCCCGAGAACAGACCGATCGTCAACAACAAAATCTTACCGATCAAAATCCGGCCGGACAGCATACGGTCACGGAGCCTGACATCAGTTGTCTTCAATGTCGCGATGGTCTGAGGAATGCCGGTTCCCTCCGTGCCTCGAAAGTAACGGTCGCGCAGCGTGACAATCAATAGCATGCTGAGCGTCACCCAAATCATGGGTAAAAAAGTGGCCAGCGGCTCGGGGACACTCCAGCCACCATCCCACAATGCATTTTCACCCTTGAGAAATGAAAACCAATGATCACCTTGTTGCTCAGCAATCTGAAAGTACCACGCAACCATTCCAATTGAGATCGCAGCGAGCAGAAAGAGAGCGTGCCGCCGCCATGCGCGAAGGCTAAGCACCTCGCGTTTCCAGAGTCGGGCAATACGAGTGCGTTCCGGGCCTTTCAAGCCAACCTCTCTTGATTCAGATCAGTATCACGCAGGGATTCCGCTCAAACATCAACAATGACGTGATATCTGATCCTGCCAAGTGATCTCCTCACAGTCATCACTGCGTCCGCCTTTGAACACAACTCAAATCACTTCAGCGGTAAACCATAAGCGACAGCGGCGTTTTTCCAGAAGTACTTTTCGCAGGCTTCCTGTCCCTTTTCGGCAAAGTAAGCATTGACCAGCCGTACAAAGCTGTCGTAATCGCCACTTTTCTTCGTGCACGGCCAGTTACTGCCATAAATCAAGCGGTCTGCACCAAAACCGTCGAACAGCGGATCAAGGACGGTTCGATAATGTTCGGGATCATGCGGCGCTGGTTGCTGCGTGCACCGCTGGTAAAGACCAGATACTTTGCAATACACATTCTTGTGACGCGATAAGCTTGCAACTGCATCAAGCCACTCCTGACTCGGTGGATTACCATCGATATCGTAACCAAGCACATGGTCGACCACGATTCGCAGCTGTGGCAGCTTACCAGCCAACTCGTCGACTTCGCGGACACCTTCGACGCCCTTGCCGTTGGCAAGGATATCGAGGGACAAACCTGCTTTAGCCAACTTCGAAAAATTCTTGAGCACCTGGGGGTCGTTGTAATCAATCGGGTCGCTGTTGCGGGCCCGAATCCCAACGAATCGCTTGTCTTTCTTCAAGCGTTTGAGTTGCTTGGAAAAGTCTTCCCGGTACGGGTCAATGTTGCCAACCAAGGCGACATAAAAGGGATCGCCCTTGACCTGATCCAGCACCCAGCGATTGTCCTCGAGGCGATCACTTGCTTCGACGATCACCACACCGGTCACCCCCGCGGGCTTCGCCAGCCCAGAAAACTCGGCCGGCAAGTGGGGCTTGTACAAAACCTTGTCATCAGAGGGTGGCCACGGAATCCCGTCGGGTCGATTTGGATCGAACAGGTGAATGTGGGTGTCAATCAAATGCTTGACCGCTGGCAAAGGCGGCGACTTCACCTCCTGACCCTGAATCGCATCACCACTTAGCAAGACGGCTATGGCCACAAGCAAAAGTCCAAGACGCAAGCTGAACGATGTTCTCATCACTGCATTATCCCATTAAATCAGAAAGGTGAATCGATCCGGAAGCGATCCGGAAACCATGCCCCAAAGTGCTCGGCTTACAGTCTAACTTACCGTCGCTCGCCTCGCATCCATCCGTTGGTGGACCACGCACAAACCTGATCGTCGTTTCCTGACCATCGATGCTTCCAGACACCCGAACCTCATGCACCGGCCTGACTCTGTTGTTTTACAGATGCATGAAAGTCCAGATACACCTGCCTGACCGCATCTCGATTTTCGTCCAGATCCTCAATCTCCCACCCAGCCGTTGAGATGTGGGGTAAAAAATAGACATCCACGATGCCAGATTTTGATACCAGATTCATACCGGCATCCATGGCGGTAGGTATGTGTACATAGATCGGGCAAATATCTACGTTCAAGTTCGTCGCCAAGTGGAAGGCACCACGATTGAAGTGACCGATTTCTCCGGAACAGATCCTACCTCCTTCGGGAGACAGATAGACTGAATCCCCTGTCTCTCGAAGCGTTTCTTCGGCCCTTTGAAAAATCTGGCGACGCTTGTCTGCCAATCTGTAAGGGACGGTCCAAAAGACACCGATCAGATAACCAATCAATCCAAATGGAAGAATTTTGCGAAGGAATCCACTCAGAAAATAACGAGCACGTGGCAACGCCAACGCTGTGACCACAAAAATGTCCAAGGTGGCCGTGTGATTGGAAATGTACACCACTTGGGTTTTCGGTAGCAGCTCAGAATGGTGCTCAACAATCCGTACGCCACTAAGCCAGACTGCCACTCTCGCCATTCTGCTGGCAATCTTTTCGCTGCAAAAACGCCGCGTCCGAAACAACGTCGCCACCGACACCACCAACATGACCACCGCAACCAACATCAGCATGAATGTCCCGATGCATGCAACGAAAACTTTACGCACAGTCCACGAGGACCGTTGAGCAACAGATTCACTCACTTGTGGTTGTTTTGTCTCACCCATCAAAACGATTCCAAGCTGTTGCGAATTTAAAAAAACCATGCAGCAAAGGTGACATTTCTCCATCACTCAAATAACACATCATTTCATCCAACATCATCTCATCCAACATCATTCCATCCAACGTGGCTATACAGAAGTGCAAGCCGAACCAACGACTCCCATGAGTTCAACAGAGAACGACCACATACGACTCAACCGCCAACGACTCATGAAGAAACCAGTTTAACAGACTCTTCACTCTTCAATCTTCTACAACCATTGGCCTGTCTGAATCTCCTTGTCTGGTGTCCGAGCTCTCAACATCACAAAATCGCACCAGTCGTTTGGAACATTCATCCCACAATTTAAAATCAAGCGTACTGAAACTGGATGCCAAGGTGATCACGGGAACCTCCTGCAACACGGGCAACGCGGCATGGCATTTTTCCAGGTGGTAGTTGGGGATACGCGGAAACAGATGATGGACATGATGAAATCCAATGTTGCCTGTACACCACTGCAGCACACGTGGCAACTTGTAGTACGAACTGCCATGCAGCGCGGCATCGGTGTAACTCCAGTCTTCAGTACGTTTCCATTGAACTGCTTCAAATTGGTGCTGAACATAAAACAGCCAAAAACCGGCCCCCCCTGCAACCGCAATCACAATCGATTGAATCATCAGATAGGGCCCTACACCAAACACACCAATCATGAGCGAAACATAGACCAAAACAGCCAGATTCATGATCCAGATTGACTGTTTCAGCGGGCGAGAGGAAGCCCGCATGGGTAAACGCTGTAGCACAACAAAGAACAACGCAGGAACGACTCCAAACAGTAAGAATGGATTTCGCATCAACCGATAAATGCGTTGCTTCCAGACTGGTGCCGTCCGAAATTCCTCCACTGTCATTGTCCACACTTCCCCTGGTCCACGCCCATCAAGGTTGCCCGCAGTGGCATGATGATCAGCATGATCACGATGCCATTGGCGGTAGGGCGTGAAAACCAAAAGCCCACAAAAAAATCCCACACTTTGATTCGCCCATCTCGAAGTGAAGAAAACGCCATGGCCACAATCATGAAAGATAATGAAGATCCGAATCAGCAAAATACCTGCCAACAAGGCAAGCGGTGCCACGAGCCACCAGAACAGACTCAATGCGAAATAGATCAGGATCCACACAAGAACATAGGGAACCACCGAATTCAGTAATTGCCAGCTCGCCCTAAAGTCACATGACCTCTCGAACGGGCGAGCTTTTTCCCGCCACTGCTCCGGAGCCGTCTTGCGTAAGGGCGATTTTGTTGTTGCTTCGGCCATCAACCAATTCCTGAGTCAAACCACATCCAAATCCTCTTGCCTGGCATTACCGGGTGGCATCTTGGGGAGTAGCCAACCATGCATGAAGACTCCCAGCACACGGAATCACAAAGACAATGCAGGACAACAACCCGCGTGAACGGCAGCCAACACCAACAATGAGTTTCGTTCGCATCAATCGCATCACAAATACGCGGCAATCCCGCATTCCTGCATTGAACATCAGACTCAGCCGAAACGCAGATCCACGAACCAACGCGAAACAGTTATACGGCACGATATCGCTGATCCGCTACAGCGAAACACCAATTTCAACACCTGCCCAAGCTCGATTCCAGGAACACCGGATTTAAAAATTCGATCGTAAAATGTTCGTTTCGTATTTCGATCGGCAGCCTCTTGCGTCAACCAGCGCAAATCCCAACTGGCTAACAACGCAATCGCAAGCGGCTGTAAATTCCCAGCCGGATTCCCGTTGCGGCACATCGCTAACCAAATGTGCACTAAAACAAGAACATGCTGCGGTCATCGCCAAATCACCGCTCAAACTCGAAAAACGCTACATTCAGGCCTACAGACTGTCGTAATTGCAGGAATGATGCTGAACGATTCGACGCGCACTACGAGCACGACTGATCAGTGCATGAACGACGCACTTACCTGACCGAAATATTCCGAAGTTACCTGACACTGACTAGTCCTGGACGTCGCCCTTTCATGCCCTTGTCTATTCGTCAACTGTTGGGGTTCGCCACCTATTACATAAGCTTCAGCTACTACCTGCTGTTACTGCCGCTCTGTGATCCATGGGAAACAGATAAACGATTTCGACAACGTCTTAAAAAAGCAACGCGCATCTCAATGCGGATGTTCGGCGTGACCGTAAAAATGCAGGGCATTGAGAATCTCGATACCGAAACCAACAAGATTATCATCGCTAACCACTCGTCTTGGTTTGATCAGATCGCGTTGATCCACAGTCTGGATGTCCCACTCTCATTTGTGAGCAATGAGAAATACTTCAAATACTTCGGATTGAATCGTGTTTTACGTAAAATGGGCAGCGTGCCGGTGCAGGGGCGCGACATCACCAAGAGCCTGAAGGCCAGTCGCGAAACGCTTGACGCTGACAACTGGCTGGTCATGTACCCCGAAGGTACTCGTTCGCGTTCGCTATTGCCATTCCGCCGCGGCGCTGCCTTGCTAGCCCAACAGACCGGAGTGCCTCTCCAGCCAGTATTGATTGACGGATCCGAAGAGGTGTTACCACGCAGAAAAAGTCTTCTCAAAGTGCGACCGGGCGTGATCACCCTTACGATCCTGCCTTCCATGCCCAAGCCGGATACAATCTCGACGAGAGTGTGCATGCAGCAAATCCAAAGCTGCTTCATGAGCCAAGCATCGGCATTTGAATCGG
>PKCN01000307.1 GCA_002862205.1 Planctomycetaceae bacterium
GGGAATCCATCAGATCGTTCGGATGTTGGGGATCTTCATCAGCCATATAATGAGACTCTTCACCCCTTTGCTGCCGTAGATTCGGAAATTTGACGAATTATTTCTGAATCCTTGGTTATTTCTGGATCACGTGCAGCGGATAAGCCGAGTCAAAACAACCGAAATGAGTCAACGTAAACGCTTCGAATCACCGGCAAACCTACTTGGCGGGCGTTTTCTCGTAAGCATCTTCGTTCACCAACCCCGACTGAACCTCGATCCACCATTGATCGTATACCTTACGCAGTTGATCCACGACTTCGGGATATTCATTGATAACATTTTTAGTTTCACCAGGGTCGTTCTTGAGGTCGAAAAGCTCCTCTCCATTCTTGTTATTCACCAGGGTGAATCGTTTGTTCTGGATGGAAACTCTGGCGTGTTTTGATTGGGCGGCCTGCCCCGTTGCCCAGGCACCCACGTGGTGACAAGACTGACGTATCCTCCTCCCGGACATAAAATGACCGCGGGTCCAGGCTTCTTCTTACCGGAAGCCGGGAAATAGCGCAATGAAGGCTGAGTGATATCGGTGAGGCGTATGTGCCCATCGCCTCGATCAGGCTTAGGCGTTCCCATGCCTTCGTTATTTTGACTCGCGACATCTTTGGGCCAGAGCTTAATGATCTCGCTTGCCTTCTCCTCGTTCGCATTGGCAATGACAGCGGTGCTCCAAAAAGCAATGCCGCATAAAATAAAGACCATGAGTCGGTCTGTCCCTGGGGTCTTCATCTGTTTATTTCCAGCTTCTTCTTGATTTCGAGCGTCAAGGCTCCGCGATCTCGCGATAGCGAATACGCACCAACCTTTTCTATCCTTTCTTGGTCTGTCAATACGACACCTCTTCATGAAAGTGGATGAGCAGGCAGGCTCCTGGCTTGATTCAAATCATCGGGTAGCTACCGAATGCTGCCGAACGAAGTCCTGATTGTCGTCACCTTGCCTTGTTAAAAAGAGGTGTCTCCATCCCTTTTTGGAAGACCTCTAGGGAAAGCGATGATGGTTTTGCCACGGGCAGGATGAACTGCGAGAGTCCGGCCAACCACGAGCGCATGATCAACCGGAGCTTCCAGGCCATCCACCATCACAGAGGTATCGCTAGCCAGACGAATGGTTTTGCTGAACGACTTTCCTTGATGGTCTTTGCCTTCGACGACAATCAACTTGCCATCGAACGACTTGATCACGCCGCGGACCGCATCGTCGAACGATGATACAAACATGCGGTGAGGCTGAGGCGAATTCCGATAGGCTCCAAGCACTGCCCGTCTTCCCGGCCTAAAGGCAATATTGGGCGGACAGATTTTCCCATCCATGACCCAGACGCACTTGCCGCTGGTGGTGACGTTCTCCGATTCCCAGCGGCCGTCGCGCTCGACGGTTGCGGTAAAGGTCCCCGGCGCCTTGCCCGGCATCATGTCCAGGCCCGCATCATTTTTCGCAACGCGGTATTCAAGATGTCCGATTTTGGTGAGAATCGCTGGCGCACTCTTGTTGTTCGCATCACCTCTTCCGCCAGCCCCGGGTTCATAGTATTCGCTTCGATCATATTTCGACCGAGGGGTGATCACCTCAATGATCTGCTTACGGGGTGGGTGGATCTGCACGAATCGTTTGTCTGCCACAAGAACGTCGCCCGCCGTGCCATCCAGTTCCTCGCGCACTCGAAACGTCGTCTCGCCGTCGTACTTAAACTTTTTGACGTAAGGCGGGTTCGTGTTGCCATGCTCCGGCCTGTACGTCGCCGGGTAAATCCTGAGGGAAAACTCCTTCGATGCGGCGTCATGCGCGACAACCTCACCCCACTCGAAATCACCGGTTGTGTAGAGGGAATGGTAAACGGATTCGTAGAAGAACCCTCTGGTTCCAGGTTGGACCGCAGAAGCAAAGGTGTGGGCATTCACAAGATTGCCGTTGAGGATGCACACGGTGCCCACCTTGTTCACACCAACTGGAGGTCCCATTTCGCCTCGTTTGGAATCACGACCCCAGCGCCCATAGCTCGTATAGTCAAAGGCCGTAATTTTCGCGGAAAACTTGGTGACACCTTTCTCGTTCAAAGCAAATACCCTGGCCGTATCAATGCCGAGATAGCCGGAGTTGCTGGATCCGCCCACACGTTGCCAGAAATAGTATTTGCCGGCTTTGTCGATCTTGATCCTAATGCGCACCTCCGGCCCACTACTCCAGCTGGTGTTTTCTCCCTTGGGGCTGATCACATAGCCGGAACCAGAAAAGCCTTTGTAGCTGGATCCTTGGGCATAGTTTAATCCCTGGCCGCGGTCGTGTAATGAGGCGTAGTTTTCCGCCTCGGCCACAACTATCCCATCTTTGCCAACGTGCGCCTTCTTTCCATCACTCTCCTGCGGACTTGCAGCCGGACCGGTCCCCGAAGGCTTGAAAGCATGATCTGCGGTCACAACGATTTTGTCCGTTGCATAACCGGCCTCCCGCTTCCGGATCGTAACCTCGTGATATCCGGGGTAGAGATAACGCCAACCGTTGCAGTACCAACGCCATTCACCGGCCTTGTGCTTACCGTTATCAAAGCCACCTTCGCATCCGTCGACAGACGTGACCACGCCCTCATAGGAGCCTGTACTTGCAGAAGCGGTGAGGACGGATCCACAAAACACTGCGGCACAGACAGTCCAAGCAATTCGCTTCAGTTTCATAATTCTTTTTCTCAGTTTATCGGGTTGATCCACGCAGACCGATGGCCTTGCAGTTTAACGACTCACTTCCTATGGCACCGTTTCTAATACGAGTTGACCAAAAATCATGCCGCTGCACTGCCATGCGACACCCAGAGTTCCGGTATAGCGCCCTCTATTCTCTAGCCGTTTCTCGCCGGTCTTTGGATCTTTTCCGAGGATGCCTTTGGAATCAAAGCTGTACTGAAACGCCAGTGCCCCCCCTTCGCCCACGCTACGGAATTCACGACTGGCCGGTCGGGGATCGACGTCATAGTAGCGATCGTCATGAGTAATGACGGTGACCTTCCCTTTAAGGTTGTTGCCCTTGACCTTCAAACTTTCGACCTCCACTTCGTGGCACATCTGATTCAGTTTGCCAGCGGCTGCGGTGACCGCGGTTACTTGATCGTTCTTGCCGACACTGACAATCAGTTCCATTCCCGCATTTGGCTTCTCGCCGGCGATCAGCTTTTCACCATTGGCAGCAGCACCGGCAAGGTAGATGGCAAAGATGCGCGTACCATCGTCCTTGCTCAAAATCTTGCCGTAGATGTCCCCGGACACAGCCACGGGTTTCTCCAGGGCCTTCACGCGGCGGGTATAGGTGCCGGAGAACTTCTTGCCGTCGCGTTTCAGCTCGAGCCGAAACGGTTCATACTGATAGCCCAGGCGCACCTGGCTCGTGCCTTCCAGGCTGTCGCCGGTCAAAGTCAGATCGTGCGGAACGACGGTGCGCCCCGACGACACTGCAGACCAATCCTGTGGCCCCCATGTGATGGTCCGCGTGGTATCCTCTGATCGCAAGTACGGCGCCTCCCCTCCCAGGCTGATCAGCTTGTCACCTCGCTTGCGAATGCGGATTTTCACATCCGCGTTCACCGGACCGAAAACTGCTGCGGCCTTTTCAGCGATCAGGTTGATCACTTCGGTTTCAGCGGCTTCCTTGTGCATCCGTAGGTCATAGCAAACCAGCTTGTCGGGCATGCGGAATATGAGACGACCGTCGGCAATCAGCGGTTTTGTCGGGGACCGATAGCCACCGGATACCGAATTGCCAAGACGCCCCGGCAGCAGCTCCAATCCCTGGCCTACCGTGCTGTACATCATGATCCCTTCGCTCAGGATCCGATCATTCGAACCGATCTGCCATGACCAATTATGGCTGACGTGACTGAGGGAATACAGAGTTGGCCTCTTCGCCAACCGTTCACCGGTCTTGATGTCGGTGGCTGTAAAATCAGTAGAGCGGGAATCGCTGTAGTAAACACCATGCTTGGCGATGTACATGTTGCGATAGGCCTGGGGATTCACCTCTTCGTTGGTCCACAGACGTTTGGCTCCCTTGGTGGAGATCTTCACGCCGGCGATGCGATAGGCACCCGTATCATGCTTCGCCTTGGGATCACCCTTCTTGAAATTGCCGATCGCCATATCGCCGGCGACGAGGATGTGATTGTAGTTGTAAGCCAGGGCGTCGGACTCCCAAAGAGTCTTCCCGTCGACGGGGTCCACCATCACGAATGACGCAGGAGCCCTCTCCTCAGGTTTCATTTTTCCTTTCGGATCCGGGTCCCGGCGTCCCAGTACGAGGTACTCCTTGCCCTTTTCGCGATACAGGCCTGGAATGCCGTATCCTGGCGCACCAAAACCGGCCACCGTCCACTTCACGCTGCCGACTTTTGGATCCAACCCAAGCGTGCTGACGTTTCCTTTCCTGTCTGTTGAGACCAGAATCAGCGTGCCGCCCACCTGCGTCACCGATGCATCCGAACTGCCACTTGCAATGCCAGAGCCCGCCAGCCAGATCTTCTCGCCCGTATTGGCATCCAGACAGATGATACCCGCGTTAATGCGGGTGTAGACCTTACCGTCGTAATAACACGGCGTGCTGGCTTTGCCGCTTTTACCGCCGATGAAACCCACACCGCCCGGTTTCCCATAATACTGCCACACCAAGGTGCCGGTCTGTGCATCAAAGGCAAAGATGCTTTCACGATTTTTCGCGAACTGATTAGCAAAGTGCCCCAGCTTCGAGCCCAGCCGATAGTAGGGATTGCGCTCGAGATCGGGATGTTTCCGGATCGCGTCGAGATCCGGCGAGGGGGCGTACACGAACACCTTGTTGTCGGCCATGATCGGGGCGCCGTAGCCCCCTTGCCAAAGCGTTGTCCAGCTAATCGGAAACATGGCGAAGTCGCCGCGCGTATTTCCCCCGCCACGCCCGGAACCCAGCGGTAAATCCGCCACCCATACTAGGCGTGCGTCATGCAATGTGTTGACCAGCGGGGTGTCGCTGTCAATCGCTGCACCGGTCAGGTTGGGGCCGTGCGCCATCGGCCAGTCTTTGCCTTTCGCGTATTCACTTCCCGGCTTGGCTTTCCAGTAATCTTTCTGCCACTGGCCTTTGATATCAACCGTGGTCTTATGGTTGTCCTTGCCGTAATCGTCGTCCTTTCTCGCGTACTGCCAATACACGGCTTTACCGCTCAACTGGCCGTTTTTATCTTCGCCATTGATTTGCATGCGATAAATCAGGGAGCTATTGCCACGCCCCGGGCCGTTCACCGCATCCAGGTGATTAATCTTGATCTCGAGCATGCCGGACAGCTTCTTGCCTTTGAAGGTCAAGGGCGGGGTCTTGGCGGTATGAACGATATCGATCTCGCCGTTGTAGTAGCGTGCTTTCTGTTCCTTCCAATCGTCTCTCCCATAAGAATAGGAACCCCGCCACTCCGGCTTGACCTCCATCTTCTTGCCGCCCTTCTCAACAAAGGCGATCGGCTTGGAAGGAGCCAAATCAATGCGATGCACCATATTGTCACGCTCGGGCACCTGGGCATATCCCATGTGGAACTTCCCGTCGCGCTGGTAGAGCGTCACCACCACGTCGTAGCGGCCTTGCACCAGTTTCGGAATTTCGAGCCGAAGGACCTGGGAAGGTTTCGCCATAGCGCCATCTGCAAAGACAGAAGCCATCGGCACAGCTTGGGCGACCAATACAGAGAGTAGGGTCGTTGCGAAATTCCATTCTCTCTTCATCTGTTTTCTCTCTCTTGGTTATGGGTTTCAGCAGTGATGATCCGTCCACGTCTTTGCTTATGGGTTCAGCACGGTGAGGTGCTCGTTTCGAAGCACGGTAACTTTGTCGCCATCGAATCGAATCTCATCTGTCTGCTTGCCGGTCGAAACGCTCACGCCGTCGGCAAGCTGTGTCACTTCGGGTGGTGTCGTTCCACGAGGATACGGATAGAGCACCCAGGTAATGGGCGTGCCGGGTTTGGTTTCGATCCGCAACCATTTCTGATACTCCCCGTACATCCAGCTTCCCTTCCAGAAGGGCGGCGGGATCATCGCCTCGCCATTCGTATCCACCAGTCGCTTCGCCCAAGTTTGATTCGTTTCCGTTTTTGGGTTTTCCCAGGTCGGCTTCCAGTCGGGAAGGGGCAACGACTTCACGCCTTTTGCCTTCATCAAGTCCTGCATTCGCGCTGTCCACACGGTCTGGGATTCGCCGGGTCGCAGGATGTATGGCTCGGGGCCGACCATCCATTCATCGCGGTAGTGCCAGCCATCGATGGTGGTACGGGGCTCGGTCGCTTCGGCCAGAAACAGCAGCATATCCTGTTCATACTGCCCCACCGCCTTGAACAAACGGTCACCCGCCCCGCCGCGGACTTCGCGGGCCAACAGGTGAATATTCAACTGCTGCGGAACCGTGGAATCGCACACATCGCGCACCACCAGGTAATCGCTGAGCGGGCTCTCGTCCTCATGCTTCACAAACACCAGACTGCGCTGATGCCGAATGGGATCAACGGTGCGGGTGGGGTATTTGCGACCAAACTCATTGTCTCGTGGATAAACCGGACGCAGCACCAATTGCCCACTCGACCTTTCGGCGACCACGACATCCGCCACCTTCGTCGTGGCAAAGTTCAACACGCGCGATGAACTCGTAATCTCCTCGAGCGCCCTCACCTGGTCGCCCCGACCGTTGTGGTGCAGCTTCTTTTCCACCCCGAAGGTCATGGTGTTGTGCAACGCCGCGTGGTCCCCTCGCGGGCTATAGGAACAATTGTAGTCCACCGAAATCGGAAGTCCGCCGGAATAGAAGTGATAGCTGTTCTCGTCATTGTGGTAGTGGCCTCGGGTGTCCCCGGCCTTGAAACTCACAAAACTTTCCCCGGGTGTTCCAAAACCATCGCGCATCACGGAGCCAAACCCCTCGAAAGCCTGGCTGCCCCAGTCCATGCGCACGGCATCCATCGGCTCAATCGAACCATCGATCGCGACCACCGCATCCTTCAACGAATTCTTGGATGGCTTGCCCGTTGCCTGTCGACTTTCCTTCAACAGCTTCCAGGTCCCCATCATTTCCGAAGCAAACGCGGGATCGCTCTTTTTGAAAAAGGCGGCAAGTTTGGCAAAACCTTCCGCATACATTCCCGAGTCCCAACGATGCGTATCCCCGATCGGTGCTTCATGCCGACGCTCAATACGATGGTCGTAGGGCGTGATGAGTTTGCGATGCCAGACGCCATTCTTTTTCACCAGCGGATTCTCCGCCATCAGGTTTCCCGCGCCGGTGTTCAACAGAATCCGCGCGATATCCATCTGCAGC
>PKCN01000065.1 GCA_002862205.1 Planctomycetaceae bacterium
GGGTGAGAGGGGGGGGCCGCTCGAGTGCCAAAGTCACTTGGGGTTGTCACCAGCCCTTTTCCAAAGTGGTGCATCCAGACCCGATTGACCATGACTCGTGCTGTCAGCGGATTCGCTGGGTCAATGATCGCATTTGCCAGTTCAAGACGACCGCTGCCCCGTTGAAACGGCTGACGGTTTTGGCCGGCAACCGCAGACAGAAATTGTCGCGGGACATCCCGTCCCAGTTTTAGTGGGTCACCTCGTTTGAATATCCTTGGTTCTCGTGGACTCGGGAGGTCCTGCAGTGTCAGTGCAAATGGTTTGTTGTGGGGCGATTGAATGATCCAGCGGTCAACTTCGCCTTGTAGCTTCCATAGCTCTGTGCAAACTGCCGAATCAAAATACGTTTCACAGTCGATGATGCTTCCCGCCGGGAGTCGGCAGGGTGAATCGGGATCGTAAAGTAATTTCCTCAGCGATTCGGCATGCGGATCAGTCATGTCCAATGGAGTTGGTTGATTCTCCGCTTGTGCCTTTTCGACCAGCGTTTTCCATTCTGCTGCAACTGCCGTGAAAGCTTCTCCGTAGCGGTTGCATACCTCACGCAGTGAGCTTGGTGGAGTTGCGAACTGTTTGGCGATTCGTGGGTTCGCGATTTTGCCGTATTCGGAATTGAGCTGTTGTGTTATTTGAGCCGACTGTTGAGAAAAACTTTGGAGCGGAATGGAGGCAAAGCGTCGCCAGTAAACAAAGACCAGGTCGTCCTGCTTGGCTGCATTGCGCAAGTAGTTCGACCATCGGCGAACGACGGCAGGTAGCAGATCATTGGGTTCGAAAATCTGGTCGAATCCGTTGGCCGGGAATTTTTCCAGTTCTGATTGTGCAAAAAGATACTCAGCAGATCGTTGCCGGATCCGGGACTCAGCTTCCACTCTGCGGGTTGCCATCTGGGCTGACAGCTTTGCCTCTCGTTTTTGGAGCTCGACTTCAAAGTTGTCTGCGGTGTTCTGCTGTTCTGCAGAGGTCCTGTGCTGGAGGTTGTGACCACCCAATGGGACCAGTTGTTCCATGCAGCTGTCAAAAACTCCATACAGCGAATAGTAATCCGCAGCAGGAATCGGGTCGAACTTGTGGTCGTGACATCGTGCACAGCTGACAGTCATCCCCATCATTCCGCGGGATACCACATCAATGCGATCGTCAATGATCTCACGGCGTACCCCCAGAAAACGGCGGCCCAATGTCAAAAATCCCATTGCTGCAAGATCATCAGGCTGACGATCCTCAACCTGATCGGCTGCCAGTTGCAATAACAGAAATCTGTCGTATGGCATGTCTTGGTTCAGTGACCGGACAACCCAGTCACGATAGGCCCAGGCATGGGGCCAGAATCTTTCTTCTCTTCCGTACACATAACCTTTGGTATCGGAGTATCGACTGACATCCAGCCAATGGCGTGCCCAGTGTTCGCCGTAATGAACAGAATTGAGTAGCCTTTCAACCAGATGCTCATAAGCCTTCGAGCTGCTGTCGCTGAGATACTCGTGGACTTCATCCTGCGATGGAGGCAAGCCAGTCAGTGAGTATGTCAATCGACGGATGAGCGCTCGGCGATCAGCACGAGAGGAACGTTTCAAGTCGTGCGCTGACAGTTTGCGTTGAACGAATGCATCGATGGGTCTGGTCGGGGTTTCAGTCGCATTGACCTGTTTGCCTGGTTGATCGTGTGATGTGGTTTCAGGAACCGCTGGTTTTTGAACCGGTTGAAAGGCCCAGTGATGTTCCCCTTTGTCTCCCTGTTGCCGGGAAGCTGATGTCTGATCTGCTTTGCCAGATGAAGGCCATGGAGCCCCCATTTTTATCCACTGTTCAAAGTGCCGGATGGTCGTTTCAGGTAACTTTGTCTCGGGGGGCATCGCGGTGTCGCCCAAATGCCTGATCGCCTGAATCAGCATGCTGGAGGCAGGTTTGCCTGCGACCACGATCGGCCCGCTGTCTCCGCCACGCAGGAAGGAATCCCGAAGATCAAGACGCAAACCGCCTGACTGCTTCTTGCCGCCATGACAGTTTTGGCACTGTTCGATCAGGACAGGCCGAATCCGGGTTTCGAAAAAATCCCTCATCGAATCGTCACCGAATGCCGCTTCGCAGCAGATAAGCATCAGCGCCGCCAATAGAGGTGTCCACCCACAGATGCGGAGGATCGTAGTGCGCGGTCGGCAGGATTGAGATAGGAGCATCGGAACCATTCCGATTAGGGCTTTGGCGGGAGAGGCAGGGGTGAGATTGTGTCGGCAGGAACCCTCAACATTGTATCGCCTACTGCATGCGGCAAGGGCACGTCATACCATGCCGTGCAAAAGATTCTGTCGGCCAATGGGAGTACTGCACGTTATTTCACGCGTTATCAAATACACTGTCATTGAGAAAATGGGGCCGTGAGTTTGGCAGGTTATCACGTAATGATGGGCCGCCAGGAGTGGATTTCAACCTGATCTTTCATGCAAGGCGTGCGATGCGAAACTGCCTTTTACGACTTCTTTTTTTGGTTCCCGGTTTGTGCCTGTCTGGCTTTGCATCAGCGCAAAAAACTGAATTCCAGACCGTGATGCCGGAACGATCCTACGGAGATCCCTACACGGGTGATATGGTTTCCAACGGGATCATCACACCACTCGACCAGAAGATGCAGAATTTCTACATCCGGAATGCTGACGGGGTCATCGAGGTGCTGCTTGAGGCTGACGCAAAGATTGGATTGCAATCACGCGTTCAAAAAGGCGGTTTCGAATCGCGTGAAGTTGTTTGCCGAGTGGGGGATCAGGTTCGTACCTTTGATTTGCCAACCGTGTTGTACGTGCGGCGTAGCTTTCAAGACGCTGCTGCTGTCCGTGATTATCTGGCCAGGGGTTCCAAACCGGTTTTTGACGGCAAGTTATATGTCGATCCTGTTCCAGATCATTTGCCAACTGAAAAAGAACCGTGGATCTCTGGAAGATTCATGCGAGAAAATGGACGCTTCATGGATGTCAAAATTGGGGATGACATTTATCAGATTGGAACTCAGGGGCATGATGGCCAGCATCGAATCATGGGACTTCTGAAGCGTGCTGATATTAAACCATTCACTCAGCAGGCATTTGTCCATGGCCATATGAAGGGTGATGTCTTTCACGCCAGTGAAGTCGCACTGCGATTGCTTGAAGATCCAGCGGGTAAGGATGATCCGGATTTGCCTCGATACCTGTTCATTGGGGATTCGATTTCCGGAAACTATGACAAGTCATTGCGCGCCGCATTGCAAGGGCGATTGAATGTCTATCACCCACCAACGAATTGCGGAGCGGTGAGAAAAGGAGTTCAGAATGTTGTGCAATGGCTAGGTGCGTATGACCAGCCAGGTCTGCAGTGGGATGTGATCAGCTTCAATTTTGGTCACTGGGATTCCAGAAATACGAAAGAGGAATATCAGGCGGGGCTTGAAAGAGTGATCTCAGAGTTGGGGAAGACAAAGGCCAAGCTGGTGTTCGTGACAACGACGCCAATTCCATGCGGTTACCCGGATCCTGCAGGTTTGCAAAGTGATGGGAGGGCACCGGGGCGAGTCCAGCAAACCATGACACGATTCATCAATCCATGGGCAATGGAAGTCATGAGCCGACATCCGGAAATCGGTATCTGTGACCAGCATGCATTACTCACTAGCGAACCGTTTTATGCAACATGGATGGGATCTGCTGGAACAGCAGATCGAAGCAAAAAGAACGAGTACGGTGATCTGCATATCGGGGGAATACTTGCGGAGCCCGCTGGAAGGATTTTAGCCCGCAAGGTGCTTGATATTCTGGGGCAGGAGAAGACCGCGTTGGCGGCTTCGAGTCTGTCAGCCCATGAGCTTGATCCTGACCGTCAACGACCTGCCACCAAGGGAATGAATGCCGAGGATCTCGTCGAGCTGTTGAATCAAAACGAACGTTTGCGGCGGTATAACCGGTGAGGTTGCCACCTCTCGGAAGACCCCCCAACCACGACCGACACAATTAAATTCGGGCGTGTCAAACCGGTGCGGTGGTGTGCCTGTGATCACTCAAACACGGTGCCCGCTCGCATGCCAAGTGAAAGTCCCCACGCGATTGGAGGTACCTGATAGCTTCTTTGCTTGTCTCCCCGTTGCAGCACAAGAGTCACCGGTTTTCCATTGGCTTTCTGTCGGGTTGAATCGTAATCTTTTCGATTGGCGATAGGCTGGTTGTTCATGCTGATCACGGTGTCACCCGGTAATACGCCTTGAGTCGCAGCAGGGCTTTGTGGGCGAACAGCAGTGACGGTCAGGGCAGGTTCGGCTTGAGTCCGTGCCGCTTGTCGATGGTCTGTTGTGTCCTGGGTACCTGAGGGTGCGTATTGCGATGCGTTCTTTCCATTCCGAAGGGTCTTTCGTCGTAGCACTTCTTTGACAGCAGCGTGACAGTTGATCAATCCGTGGCCGGTCTGGTAGTCATACCCCGGATCTCCAACATCCGTGGCAGTTTGAGTAATGATCTCACGACAATCCCAGGGCAGCAGTTCAGGGTCAGCACTGAGCATCAATGCAATGGTTCCGCAAAACATGGGGCCAGCAAATGAATTGCCGCTGATCTGCACTTCGATGACTTTTCCATCGGGCAATTGACATGGCAAGTCCTGATTGAACGCGCACACTTCCGGTTTTCGAACCGTGCCGTCCTGGTAGTGCTCAGTGTCCCATCGTACAGGCCCCTGACTTGAAAACCTCGTTCTGGACAGATCACGCTGGACACCGGCGGCTGCAAAGACAACCTCAGGAGTGTCCTCGGGACTTCGCATCTGCACCGGAACCTCGGTGGTTTGTGCAAAGTTTCCAGCTCCTGACACGAAAAAGATCCCGCAGAAGGCTCCATGTTCAAAAATCTTGCGAACGTGGCTTCGGTATTCACCGAGATTGGGATTCGAGAAACTCATGCTGTAGGTGTCAGCATTCTGCAACACCGCCCATTCAACCGCGTTTTCCAAGTGGAACAGACCACCAATCACACCGGCCCATTTCGCTTCAGGCGCGATGCCGAATTCGTAAGGGCTTTCGTGGGTGCCGTTGCCACAGATGATTGTTGCGCACATGGCTCCATGCAATGTGCGTGAAAACGTTGACCGTGGTGACCGGGTGACGGTGATTCGATTTGAAAGATCTGTAAAATTGTAACCGTGGCAGTCATCGACGTAGCCATTACCATCATCATCAATTTGGTTGTCGGGGATCTCGGTGGGATTGCGATAGACGCTGACGGCCAGATTCGGTGAAATTGCAAAATTGCCATCTGCAATGACATTAAGCGTATCATCGCCCCGGATCTGGAAATCACTCCAAACACGATCGGCCTGCAGTGATCTGATGTACCACGGGTGCTTGTAGTCACCGAGTGGTTTCCTGTCTGGTTCATCCGGTTGTGGAATCGCTGCTTGCAGATCGCCTTGTCTCTTTACGGATTGGGGCGCGCTAAATATCTTTTTGACGCCAGGCACTGATTTCAGTTGTGTAATTCCGCCGAGAGATGTGGTGCATGTGAATCCATTAATGATCCAGTGTGGATGCAGATTCGAAATGACTCCATCTGCCTGGAGTCGTTTCAGCGATTTGCTTGCTTTCGCATGCGAAGAATCACTGAGATTCTGTAGCGCCTTGACGACTTGAATGCGGAGTTGCTTTCGCCCTGCACCGGAAAACTGGATGGCCCGACGCCGGTAGGCATCGCCCGTGCCTAGCAATTGTCTATCGAACCAGACTTTGACAGTCAGTTCTTGTTGATTGGCTCGCCGCCCTGTTTCTGAGTTGCCATTTTGAGCCAGGTCACGGAGTTTTGGATCGATCCAAATGCCTTCCCCCGAAACCGTCTCCATCACGATGGGCTGTTGCAAGAAATCCGTTGCATCAAGAACCCTTGTCTCGGCAAGCGAAACAACGGCGGTGATTGCCAGGCAGGTGACCAAGTGACGTCCGAGAGTGGAGATGCGGTTCGATGGCTTGGATCTGTCGGTAACTTGAACTGTGTTTTCAAGGTTGAGTAATTGTTTGAACATCAATTCACCACTTCTTTTATTGGCAATCGTCTTTGTTTCTTCAAGCAGCCGTAATCATCGCCACGCATATTCCTGCCACTGGTCGAGGACTTGTTTTCCACTTTTGACATACCATGAATATCCATTGCGACGTTCAGCTTCGATGTTTGCCACGTCATATTGAATCACTCCGTCACGGCCGCTGAAAATGGGGCGGTTCGTGTCAATTTCATAGAAACGTGCCCACATCGCTGCACTCTTGGGATCAGCCACGACTTGCTTGTCTCCGTCACTCGTTTTTTGTATCCGAATCCCATTGAGTTGTGAGTCGTTGAACCACTGAACCGCTGACCTCACCGAATCCTGAATTTGCTTGGATGGTCGCTTGATGCTCATCAGCAACAGTGTGATTCCAACGCTCTCGTGTCCGCTGATGGAAGGGTGTTCATAGGACCGTGCGCCTCGGGGGACAAACGTTTTCATGTCATGCTGAGCGCACCAGGCGGTTTTCTTCCCCTTCGCTGTGATCTGGCAGGCCAAGATACACTCGATCGCCAGTTCGAACGCTTTCTGTGCCCGTCCGCGTAGTGTTTTGTTCACAAAGCCATATTGTTCATCACTGAAAACTTCACGCAACAATGTCATGAGGCCAATCATCGTTCCATCATTGAAGGTGATATGTTTTTGATAACCGCTGGGTTGGGGAGCTTGTGGCCAACCGCCGTTGGAATATTGGGTATTTAGGATACATTGAAGCCCATTCAAAAATGCTGTTTTGTATTGTGCCTTCCGAGTCACGTTGTGGGCGCGAGCCAGGATGCGCAGTTCATTGACGGTGGCCCCATTGTCAAATGTTCCTTTCAGATCCTTGGGGTTGCCAGCAAACGGTTTTAACGTGGTGTCGAAATTCTTGGGCCAGCAACCTTGCGTGTCCTGGTAGGTCAGCAGGTTGTCGATGTGCTTTAGCCCGACCGCTGAACTCAACCAGCTGTCGGGTTGCTTCAGGCAATCACGTATTCCTGCCTCAACTCTCAGATTTCCTAAAACGAGAATCGCGGCAATGAGAATCGCTTTTTGCATAACGCAGTTCCTGTTTGTTTCTTGAATAGTGGTGGCAATGGCAGACGCGTTGAAATGGATCACCGTCCGGGAGGCTGACTGATTTTGGTCTGACGTGAGGACCTGTCAGTCATTGCAGTGGCTGGAAATTCAATGTGTACGTCTTTGCTGTCATGTGTTCGGAGAATGATGTGCATGCCCC
>PKCN01000206.1 GCA_002862205.1 Planctomycetaceae bacterium
ACCGATTTGCTTGAAGTTGTTGCTGCAACTCATGCGGCGAGCCGCTTCACGTGCCGCTTGAACAGCGGGCAGCAGCAGACCAACAAGCACACCGATGATGGCGATGACGACTAGCAGCTCCACGAGCGTGAAGCCGATCCTCGAATACCTCGATCGCGACATGTTAAAAGTCCTCTTGATTCTCGCAGGGGAAAATGGAGTAATGGAAACAAAAAATTCCTTGAGCCTGCACCCTGCCACCGGCTCTGTTCTCTTCAATGGCACCCTCGTGAGAGGGTGCATTAACGCAATCTTGCTACTGACTCCCGTATCTGGAGTTCGACAGGCAAGCAGGCAAGTTCGTAAGGTTCGTTGTGAATCAATTTCACGAGGGCTTTGGCAGCGGCAGTTCCCATCTCGACAGCCGGTTGTCTCATGGTGGTGAGCGGAGGAGTGGCAAAAGCTGATTCAGCCTGATCATCGAATCCAACCAGTGACACATCGTCTGGAACACGAAGACCATGACGGCTCAAGGCGAGTCGTGCTCCGAAGGCAACCATGTCATTGGCCGCAAAAACGGCAGTGAAGTGGGTGCCTCGGGCGATCAGCGAATTCACCGCCATAACGCCTGACTGTCCACTGAAGTCACCTTGGAAAATCAAATCTGAATCAAATTCGATCCCGGCTTCTGTCAGTGCCTTGGCATAACCCTCGAATCGCTGCGTCGCATCGGGATGCTCTTTGATGCCCCGTAGCAACGCGATCCTTTGATGCCCAAAGTCGATCAAGTGTTTGGTCGCTTCGTAGCCTGCCTGGACGTTATCGACGTGGATGCACTGATTTTGCCAACCTACCAAGTCTCGCGCCACCACGATGGTCGCAAGGCGTTGCCGAAGTTCGTTCAACTGCTCGACAGGAACATCGCCGCCAATCAGTAATAAGCCATCAACGCGTCTGCCAATCAGCGTGCGAATCGACTCGGCTTCTGTACTTTGTTGCCACTGGCCATCTACAAAAATCGGGGAGTAACCACTGCCAGCGAGTCCACGAATCACGCCCTGAGCCAACGAGTCATAAAACGGACTTCCGATGTTCTGGGTGAGTACACCAAGCGTCATGGAACGCCCACCGGCCAGACTGCGGGCAACCAAATTGGGCTCAAAGCCCAGCGTCTTCATCGCTTCGAGAACCGCGGTTCGCTTGTCTTCATTGACAGATGTGCTGTTATTCATCACTCGCGAGACGGTGCTTTTGGACACATGAGCGTGATCCGCGATGTCTTGAATCGTCGTTTCACTCCTCTGCTGCATCGGTTCACTCTCGCTCGTGAGATGGCAAGCGTCCGGCATTGCACGCTCTTTTCCCCGTGATACCGCTGGTACGGCGCCATCACAACCATTAAAACGTGAGCCTATCTTGAAACCGGTTTCAACGCAAGTGTTGACTTTACGCTTTTAACTGGAAAGGATGGGGCTTGTTCTTGAAACCGGTTTCTCGGACTCGCCGCCTTCTGCCACCTCAATCGCTCCGGAATGTTGCCTGATGGCCTCGAAAAACAACTCCATCGAAGCCAATCAACGCCTCTCCGGGCTTGAAAAGGTCGACAACGTTGCAGCGTCCAATGCTGATGGTTATGTCACGATCGACGACGATCGATGGTATCGAATTTCTGCTGTCCATCTGATGCCAGAGTTCTTTATCAGCCCGGTCAGTTCAGGTGACCATTGGATGTTCATTTCAAGTCAGGGGGCTCTGTCCGCTGGACGCAGGAATCCTGACTGTGCGCTGTTTCCGTACTACCCGTCGGACAAATTGACCGACAACGCAGCCTGCACCGGGGCAAAAACGATCATCAGGAAAAAGTCAGGAGAAAACACGGTTGAGACATGGGAGCCGTTCACTGAGCGAATTGCTTCCGGTGATCCGGTATCCCGGAACCTGTACAAGAACTGGCTTGGCAATCGGCTCATGTTCGAGGAGGTCAATCAGCGGCTGAAGCTGGTTTTTGCTTACAGTTGGACTTTCAGTAACCGCTTTGGTTTTGTTCGGAATTGCAAGTTGCGGAATCTCGGTCACGAGGATGCATGCGTTTCAGTGCTGGACGGTCTTCAGAATCTGTTGCCGGCGGGTATCGAGCAGAACTTCCAATTGCGATACAGCAATCTGGGAGACGCGTATAAAAAGAGTGAATTATCAGATCAGCAGGACATGGGAATCTACTACCTGAGTTCGGTTCCGACGGATCGTGCTGAGCCAAGTGAGGGTCTTCGGGCGACGATTGCCTGGCAAAATGGGCTGGAACGCGCGAAGGTCTTGTTGAGTTCACAACAATTGGATCGATTTCGGGATGGATTGTCTGTCGAGCCGGAAAAGGATGTGCGCGGTCGCCGTGGTGCGTACTTTACCGTCACTGAACATGTGATCCCGGCTGGTGGTCAGGCAGTCGCTGCAAGTGAATTGGGAAGCAGAAGCGATATTGGCAGCCACACCTGCGAGACCGGTAACGTGACATGGAGCATTGTTGCCAATGTCAATTGCGATCAAGTTGATGTGATCAATTTGATGAGTGAGTTGCAGGCTTCGTCGGACATTGATGCGCTAATCGATCGAGATGTGGCAGAGAACGAGAAGCGTTTGCTGGCCATTGTTTCGGCAGCTGATGGCAGGCAGTCCGGAGGCGATTGCCTGCGTGTTCAGCGGCACCAGTCCAACGTTCTCTTCAACGCCATGCGTGGTGGAATTCCAAGACACCAATATGCGATTTGTGCCAATGATTTCTCCCGGCATCTGCTTCATTTCAACCGTCAGGCGGCGGAACGTAATCCAGATTTTCTGGGGCGTCTTGCTGCTGACACCACGCTTGATCTTGATGGTTTGCTAACCCAGGCAATGCGGACCGGCGACGATGATGTGCGGCGAATTGCATTGGAGTACCTGCCACTGACATACAGCCGTCGGCACGGTGATCCCACACGACCCTGGAATGGTTTCTCAATCGATTTTTTCAACGCAGATGGAAGCGAATCGCTTTGTTACGAGGGGAATTGGCGTGACATCTTCCAGAATTGGGAGGCGTTGTCACTCTCGTTTCCCAACTTTTCCCGCAGTATGGTCTTCCGCTTCCTGAATGCTTCGACTGCTGATGGATACAACCCTTACCGAGTCAACAAAGACGGCTTCGAATGGGAAACCATTGATCCCGAAGATCCGTGGGGAAATATCGGGTACTGGGGTGATCACCAGATCATCTACCTGCTCAAGCTACTTGAGTCTTCGAAGAATTTTTGCGGTGATGATCTTGATCAATGGTTGGCCACCGAATGTTGTGCATACGCGCAGGTTCCGTATCGAATTCGTGACTACGAATCGATTCAGCAGGACCCTCAGGAAACGATCGATTTTGATGATGAGTTGGCCGGGGTAATCAAAGACCGGGTGGCTCGGTTGGGTGCTGACGGAAAACTGTTGCCTGACACGGACGGTGCGCCTCATCATGTCACGATGCTGGAAAAATTGCTGATCCCGGCGATTGTCAAGGTAACCAACTTTGTGCCAGGCGGCGGTGTGTGGCTCAATACACAGCGGCCCGAATGGAATGATGCGAACAACGCTCTGGTTGGCAATGGACTGTCAGTCGTGACTGCCTGCTATCTACGACGGTATTGCGACTTCATGATCCGCTGGTTGTCTCGGCGGGATCTGCCAGAATCCATTCCGGTTTCCAGTGAAATTGTATCGCTGCTGGTCAGTGTTTCGACGACGTTGAATACACATGCGAATCTGTTTGAGGAAGGGATTACCGATGTTCAACGCAAGCAGGTTGTCGACGCGCTGTCACAGGCCGGGTCTGATTATCGGCAGCAGTTGTATGAAGAGGGTTTATCTGGCGAAAAGGTCGACTTGCAGTTGCGTGATTGTGTGACATTCCTGCAGCGGTGTCTGGCGATGATTGATCATACGATTCGACTGAACCGTCGTGCCGACGGCCTGTACCACTCGTACAATCTGATCAGCATTCGCGCCGATTCCTATGGGGTTACGATGCTGCAGGAGATGCTTGAGGGGCAGGTGGCTGTGCTGAGCAGCGGTGTGTTGTCCGCAGAGGAAGCGGTTCAGATCATGGAGGTACTGCATGAAAGTGAAATCTATCGGAAAGATCAGCAGAGTTTCATGCTGTATCCGGATCGTGAGCTGGCGACGTTTCTGGAAAAGAACCATCTCGATGGTGCATCATGGAAGCGTTCCAGCCTGCTGCAACAGCTTGTCGCAACGGGGAATACTTCGGTCGTACGCCAGGATGTAGAGGGGGGTGTTCACTTCAATGGTGATTTTCGCAATGCTGCAGATTTAAGGTTGGCATTGAATTCCCTTGGTGAAAATCCGGCATACGCACAGGGTGTTGCCAGCGACGCTGAATTGATTTGTGATCTGTTTGAAGACACCTTCTGTCACAAGAGTTTCACGGGACGCAGTGGTACGTTCTTTGCCTATGAAGGTCTTGGATCCATCTACTGGCATATGGTTTCCAAGCTGGCTCTCGCGGTGATTGAAAATTGCATTTGGTCGCAGCAGAAGGCTGAATCGTCAAACGTGACTGAAAACTTGTTGCAGCATTACCGGACCATTCGTGATGGCATTGGACTGGCAAAATCGCCCGCCCAATATGGAGCATTTCCAGCCGATCCCTATTCGCACACGCCACAGAATTCAGGTGTTCAGCAACCTGGAATGACGGGGCAGGTCAAGGAAGATATCCTTTCGCGTCTGACTGAACTGGGAGTCCGCGTTGCCAAGGGGCAACTTGGTTTTGATCCCTGCTGGCTCGAGGAGTGCGAACTGCTGCAGGAAGACTCTAGTCTTCAGTTCATGAACCTTCAGGATGAGTTTGTCGAAATCGCGTTGCCCGCGGGCAGTTTCGCTTACACGATTTGCCAAACTCCCATTGTTTATCATCAGGCACCCGACTCCAGACTGGTTGTTTCCCACTTCGGTGCCGAGCCAGAAGAGCGTCAGGGGTTGATGCTGACATTGGACGAAACGAAGAGTCTTTTTTCACGCACAGGGAAAATCTGTCGAATTGATGTGTTTTTCAACTTCCTCCAATATCCGTGATCCTCGACATTGTCCCGGATGATTGGTACCAGTCCTCGTAGGCTTTCTGAACTTAAACGCTCTGCAACACGAAACTAAAGCAAAAAGGTAATTCTCATGCACTCACGTAGCCTTTCTCGAATCTTCTCATTGTGCTTTTGCTCTGTCCTGTTGAGCAGCCCAGCCATGGCTCAGAATCAAACGACTTCAAGCGATCGCAAGCTGGTTTGGGAAGATAACTTTGATGGTGATTCCCTCGATTACTCAAAGTGGGGTATCGAGGTAAATGCTTTTGGTGGCGGCAATGGCGAGTTGCAGATTTTCACCGACCGAAAAGAGAATGTTCGTGTGGGTGGCGGCAACCTGATTTTGGAAGCACGACGTGACAATGCGAACATCATGGGCACTAAACGCGAGTACTCTTCAGGACGTGTGCGGACCAAAAATCGGGGAGACTGGAAATACGGACGCATCGAAGTTCGAGCCAAGTTGCCTGCTGGTGCGGGCCTGTGGCCGGCAATCTGGATGTTGCCGACCGATGACGAGTATGGTGGATGGGCAAAGAGTGGTGAAATTGACATCATGGAGTTCCGCGGGCAAAACACCAACGAAGTGCTGGGGACGCTGCACTACGGTGACGCATGGCCCAATAACACCTCGTCTGGTAAAGAATACAAACTTACCAACGGCAATTTTACTGATGACTTTCACACCTTTGCCATCGAATGGCAAGCCGGGAAAATACAGTGGTTCGTTGACGGAAAATTGACCCAGACCCAAACCAAATGGAGTACGACTGGCGGGCAGTTTCCAGCGCCATTTGATCAAAAATTCCACCTGCTATTGAATCTCTCGGTCGGGGGCGGATTTGTGGGAGCCGTTGCTCCAAATACGAAATTTCCTGCCCAGTATCTGATCGATTATGTTCGCATCTATCAGTGAACTGAATGTCGGATTCGCCGGCACTGAGCTTGGGTGGCTTTTCCTGACGCTGTTCGCGTGGCAAATCAGGTGGGTGTGCCCGTCTCAGGCGGGTTGGCCGTGAAATGGCAGGATTTCCCTCAAGGGGCTTACCAATGGCTGCCTCAAATGGAACAACGCGAACAAGTGGTGCTCTTTGGTGCTCTGAGGTGAGCGTCACTGACCAGGTGGGCAGGTCAGCAATGTGACAAGCTGCGTTGCAGTGATGGAGCTGCGTTGCAGTGATGGAGCCGCGTTGCAGTGATGGAGCCGCGTTGCAGTGATTTTGAATGTAGTCCCTGAACCGCTCGTTTCACCCGCTTGTGATGTTGCATCGTGTTTCTGTTTGTTTGCAACATGATGTTGCGAAACTACGTTTGTGGCGTATCGCTCGGCGGCTGTTCTTCGCACCAGATATTGAGCGTGGCCGAGTCATTCTTCAAATCGATTGTTTGGACCTGGATTCGCGAAACAGGCATGCCAGTTCTTTGTACGAGGTCCGCTTGCAGATCGGCTCTCTTTTCTGGTGCCAGAAGATCAAGTCGATCATATTCGACAACATGCTTTCGTGGTTTCTTGGAGTTCAGATTGCCTTTGCTCGTGCTCAACTTGCCTTTGGCAACAAAGTTTTCTTTCAGCAATGCTGCACCAAGAATCAGGCTGTTAACGGCCATCAATTCCATGTAGCTGGTTTTCTTGTTTGACAGGGAGTTGATGACCGCGATGCCGATGACGACAAACAGGTATGTCATTTCCTTGATCGGTAGGGAATTGGTTCGATATCTCAGTACGCCAAAAATTGCGAACAGCCCCAGAGCCATGCCAATCCCGAGTTCCAGCTTCTTCAATGCAAAGCAGATGAAAAAGACAGTGATGTTGAGCATGCTGACTGTGAATGCGAATTCACGATCCTGCTGTGTTGGCAGAATTGCGAAACGCACAATCAGGGCCAGAAAGAACAGGTTGAAGATGAAACGGATGAGCATCTTGTAAATGTCATCATCGAATAACGGGATTTCCATAAATTCCATTGATCGATTGCTCCAGGACCTGTTTGATGATTTGAGTTGTGTTTTCGCAATTGTGGCGATATTGCAGTTTGTGACCGGCTTTGCCCCGTCAACTTGACTCGTCAAGCATGAACCTGAGATCATGCTTGATTGACGCTTGCACTACGCATTTCCGCCCAGCGCCGTTTCGCCCACGAATTTCGCGTCAATCTAACACACTGTTGCCACGCAGAAATGTA
>PKCN01000372.1 GCA_002862205.1 Planctomycetaceae bacterium
GATGCCAAACCTCGGTGATCGAGCGGCTCAACCAACCACGGTGCAAACGTGTTCGCAAATCGGTGACAGTCAATTCCGTGCTTCGACAACGGAAAAACCAGACAATCAGAAACGGCAGACCGACTCCAACCAATGACAGCAAACAGATCAACACAAAACTGAACGGTCGATTTCGAAACATGGATGGCGAAGCGACAAACAAGCAGGTTTCGCTGGACATGACTGATACTCCATTTACCAAGTACAAGTTTCAAAGAACTCTCTATTGGTATGGCATCAGCCATGTCATTTTGGGGCGCAAAACAAGTGGACTTCTTTCATGAAGCCGTGCGGTTTCAAAAACTCAATGATTACGACGGTGGGGCTGCAAAATTTCCAGTCCGCAGACTCACCTCAAACATCACGATCCGCACAATGAGACACTTGACAGGAGCCTTACGTGGCAACCACTTGACGGACCTCCGGGAGACGCAGCAAAACCGCCACTGGGCATTTCGGCGATTACGAATGGTTTACCGCAGGGGAGCCCCTTCCAGTGCTTTTCCGTTGGTCGTCAAGATTTGGAAGTGGTGCGCCCGGTATGGCCCCTCGAAAGTCCACACGATTTTTTTCTCTGGTGTCACCTCAAGCAGTTTGACACCTTTTTTCGCATGGTACGCCGTGATGACCGTATTGCCATTGGCAAGACGTTGACCACCACAGGCATCATCTATCGGATCACCAGGCAGGTCTGCGTTGCTGACTTTCCAGACCACGTTTCCCTTGGCATCCATTTCAACCACTTTGTTCCCGTTGGTGAGACACACCAGTGTATTTCCGTTCTCCAACCGGATAGCGGTGAAGGGCCAGTTTTTGGCCGCTCGGCCCCCCAATGCCTCCATGTCCGTGGGGAACTCGCTTACCACTTTTCCATCAGGTGTGTACTCTTTGACTTTGAACGCCAAGAGGTGCGGAACAAGGTAGTTCCCGCTTTCCAACTTCCTTGCCATCCGGGTCTGCATGTGCGCGTTATCGGTCTCCGGTTGAAGTGCTACCTCGACAACAATTTTTCCGTTTGACCCAACCTCCAACAGGCGAGGCTTTTTGCCCAACTCGGTAATTAAAGTATGTCCATTGGCGAGTCGCTGAACCGTGCCTATTTCCTTATTCGCCGGATTGAGTTTGTACTCGAAAACCACTTCTTTCTCAGGAGTGAATTCACGTACCACGTCCCCCCAGGCAATCAAGACGTTGCCGCCGGGCAGGACCCAGCCATCGCGAGCTCCGGCACGCCCCGAATCCCATTTCGGTTTGCCATCTTCACCGACAATCCCAGTAAAGTCGGGACCGGCTACAAAGAACGAATGTTGGATCTCTGCTGCCTGCAAGCCCTGCGTTGCCCAGCAACAGACACCGAACAACAAACCAATGAGCATCTGACCTAGTCGGTTCTTCATCACAGTTCCTATCGTCCTATTATTGATTCTTTCATGAATGGTTATCAGCTCGGGTATGGGCAGCTTTGAAGACCGGACATGGTCCCGAAACCGATAGCACAGTCTAACAGGCCCTCAATCCACATGCAGCATGTGCCTTCGCCTGAGACGCTCTGCTTTCCGGTGTGGCAGACCGGGGTCACCACCCATGAGTGACCACGACACAGAAACGGCAGAGGACAGCAGTTCAGAATCAAACGTGACCGATAATAGAGCAGGGTGAATCGACCACCTTGGCAGAGTCGCGGGACCGACGCTCGCCCACACAGCCATGATGCTGCACCCCACCAACGACCATCCGAGCCAAGCCTCGGCGAGCAACTTCCTCGCTCAACTCAATCCCCTATCTGCTCGCCGTGACATCAACCAAGACGCGATGGTGCCAGCACGGGACGTTTGAGATTAAGGTTGACTCCAGCCCACTCCCAAGCTCCAAACAGCAAGACGCTGAAACAAAGGTCTCCGACAACGCTGTATCCGAAGAAGGGAATCGCGTTTGTGAAGCATGCTACGAAGCCTGCAAGCGTCATCGGATACCAGCCGGCAACCCAGACACCCAGATTGCTGACGACAAAGAACAGAGATGATGCGATCAGTGCACCACCCACCACTCGCAGCTTGCCTTGTCGTTTGGCAATCCAGCGGCCCACAGGTACCGCTGCTAAAGTCCCGGCATAAACGAAGCTCATCGCCATCGGACTGTACAAGCCCATGCCTGGAACGCCGAGGAGATGTCCCAGCAGATCGCTTCCCGCCAGCACCGCCAACGGCACTAGATAAGCACGACGTCCGGACAGATAACAGCCTGCAAAGAGTCCCAGAGCGGTCACACACGCCACATTGGGGGGATGTGGAAGAAAACGGCTTGCAGCAGCAATAGCAATCAGCAGATAAAACATGAGCAGCGATTCTTTCTGAGAAGCTTCCGGTCCCGTGAATTCACCATGTTCTAACGCCAAACCAGACGCAGCGAAAGCCTATGGAAAGCCAATGATCAATGCAGCAGCGGTCCCAACTTCGACCACGGCTGCCCGATTCTCATAGGGCGGTCGCTGCATCATCACAGGAACGCACTGCCCGGCAGGATAATAGCCAAGCGAATAATCGCAATCACATGGATTCGATACCGTCCACAAGTAAGGCAACATTGGCACCGTACCAAAGAATCGTGCTCCCGAAGCGAAAGGCTGCCAACAACCCAAACACTCCTGACCATGACGCTCCAGCATGCGATCCTCAAAGTAGCGAGGATTCGAGAAGGTATTGGCTGCTGACCAGTAACACCACGACCAATGCCAGTCTGCGCCCCGTTCCGCCCCTGATTCTGGCAACGGCTCTGTGAATTCTCCAAACTGTTGAACAAACGTCTCTGGATAACGTTTACCATCGACGTTGCCACCGGGCAAAGCTGTCGAAGCGGCGGCAAGAGTTGGTAACTCAAACCTGCCTTGGGTCATTCCCAACTTTTTACGCCCCGCTTCGGAAAGAACTTTCGGCAGCACCGACTCAGGAACGATCTCGGGTGCATCGCCATCAATCATGCCGCCGAGCAAATTTCCGGTCACTGCACCAGAGTCACTTGGCTCGACAATCTGGTTGGACACCGATCGAGCGTCATCGGCGTTTGCAACCTTGGCCTCGGCTGTTTTTCCGTTTTGGCCCATGACCACAGGATTCCCCAAACCAAAACCCAGAGATGCACCCAGCATCAAACAGAGATTGCCCATCCCATGCTTGCGCCACGTTCTACGTTCCATTTTCATGGATTCGTTCCTGTCGAGTAATCAAAGCCAGTCTCCTTGTATTGTTCGACTTTTCCAGACCGGTAAGACGAAGCGAATCACGCGACTCGTCACAACCGTCACAATCCTGCTCGGCTGTTCATCACCCTCCTCACACGATCAAATAGGTGTTGTTGGAAATGCGTCTTTGACGCTCGGAGCGTATGATGAGCTAGGTCGCCGGATACCCTCAACCACCTGGACTCAGCATGAGCGAAGAGCCCACCATTGAAAAACGCCCCCGCATGGGAACGCTGTGGTCTCTGTTGGTCATGCTCGGTGTTCTTGGATTGTTCGGTTATTTTTGCAATCAAAGTGACTGGATTTGTGCCGGCGCGACTCTGGCCGTCGGTTTTGCGGGCTTTGGCGGATTCCGAACTGGTGCCATCAAAGCGTTTGCACTGCTGGCCTCAGCAGCAGCAACGTTCTACCTGGCACCGTATCTGGGCATGCAGATTGAGAGCACATTCTCGAGTTGGGTGGGGACCACTGGGCTCGCCAACCGCGTGTATTCCATCCTTGCCACTGGGCTGGTGATCTTTCTTCTCACGTCAATTGTTACAATCAAACTTGGAAATCGAATCGTCAAAGGACGGTCCAAACTGAACCTGCTCAATCATTGGCTTGGATTCGCATTGGGCGCAATCGAAGGAGGCCTTATGGTTGTGATTCTGCTCGGCGGAATGGTAACGATCCAACAGGTCAATGCAGAACGTCTCAGCGAACGAATCCCACCCACTGGGCGTGCGAAACTGTTAGCGGACATCCTCGATAAAACAAGCGAGCAAACCAAGGCGAGTCGGCTTTGGCCGCTGGTCAATCGCTTCAACCCCTTCGAACACGTCCCCCAACTCAGTCACGTTGGCGAATGGCAGCGCAGCATGGAAGTCCTGATGGACCCCTCAAAAGTCAATATGCTGTTCCAACAACCTGCGATCAAACAACTGAAAAGCAGAGAGGACGTGAACAACACTCTGGCCAAATTGAATCAAGATCCAGAGATCCAAAAACTGCTGAACTCACCGAAACCGGCGAGCAAAGAACTTGCCGTCCGGCTGCTGAATCATCCTGCCGTTCTGGAACTGCTCGACGAGCCCGAATTTCGTGCCGCAGCCATTTCGGCTTTTCGTGATACTGTGATGCCCACTGCGGTGCCGCCCTCCCAGCGGTGAGACATCACATGCCCAACGCATTGGCGATTCCATATTGCAGGCTTCGCAAACAACTGACGGTGGCTCATTCCGCACTTGATGGCACAAACTCACCCCAATCACCTGAACTGGCACCAAACACCAGAAACCATGGGTTGAGGATATCCGGTTTGTTGTAAACCAATGGCTGACCGCTCACGTCGGTCACTTGCCCACCTGCTCCGAGCACCACGGCATGGGCAGCCGCAGTATCCCATTCGCATGTCGGTCCCAAACGTGGATAAACGTCCGCTTCCCCGGTCGCCACCAAACAGAGTTTCAATGAACTTCCCATGCTACGCACGTTGGGTTCACCGAATCGATTTTTCAAATTCCCAATGAACGCATCGACAGCCTCACCACGATGTGAGCGACTCGCAACCACGGTCATCGCGCCCTGAATCCTGCTGGCGACTGCTATTTCCTGACGAGTGAAGTCCTCGCCATCGACGCGCCATGCACCATAACCGGGACCACCGCAGAAACAACAGTTGAGCACAGGAGCATAAACAACGCCAAAAACGGGCTGCCCCTGCTGAACGAGTGCAATGTTGACCGTAAACTCGCCGTTGCGTTTGATGAATTCCTTTGTCCCGTCCAGCGGATCAACCAACCAAAAGGTATCCCAGCCAAACCGCGCTTCCATCTCCTCGATGCCTGATTCTTCCGACACGATGGGTATGGTTGGCGTCAACTCCTGCAAGCCGGCAACAATCAGGTCATGCGCCAGACGATCAGCTTTGGTCAAGGGAGACCCATCTCCCTTGGACACGACATCAAAGTCATCTGACTCATAAACACTCAGAATTCCTGCGCCCGCTTCTCTTGCGATCGCCTCAAGTCTCTCAAGCTGACAATCTTCAAGCTTCATGTAATCTTATCGGTAAGAACTTCTTGACGCACACTGGTCGCACAACGGGATTCATCAACGCACAAGGCACGCTCGCGATCGCAAACATGCCCGACGATTGATCATAGTTACTGCATTGAGCCTGCAAAAGCCCTGCAACAACAATACAACCACTCAATTGCTTTCCTGGAAGTGCGATGGCCGTTGATTCGAAGCACGATGACCGTTTTATTGAAAGTGCGACAGATAACTGCTTTCATGGCTTAGAATGAACCCTTGCTCACGACGCATGCGTGAATCAAACCACCACCCTGCACCCAAGTACGCCTCCAATGACGCTCTCAACCACAATCATGCAAACCAACTACGTCCGCAGTGCGATGCTGGTGTTACTGATGCATTGCATTCAGGCACCCTTCATCGCCAGCGCCGAACCTCCTGCAACCGAACCTCCGAACATTCTGTTCATCATTGCCGATGATGCGTCACGTGACAGCATGGGGATCTACGGCAGCACTTATGTCGAGACCCCCAACTTTGATCGGATTGCCAGAGAAGGAGTTTTATTTACTCAAGCCTACAACTGCAATCCAAAATGCGCCCCAGCCCGCGCCTGCCTATTAACCGGACGCTACTCATGGCAACTTCAGGAAGCCTGCAACCACAATCCATTTTTAAGTGACCGCTGGGTCTTTTATCCGTTTCTGCTCGAAGACGCAGGTTACCGTGTCGGTTACACAGGCAAAGGTTGGGGACCGGGAGAGTTCAGTGGATATGATGCCAGTAAATCTCGCGATCAACTCAACCCGGCTGGGCATCCTTTCCAAAAGAAGAAGCTCAAACCTCCGTACGCGGGTATCAACAACATTGACTACACGGGTAACTTTGAGGATTTCCTGGAAGAATTACCGCAGCAACAACCGTTCTGTTTCTGGTTTGGTACCAAAGAACCACATCGTGGCTATGGAAAAGACAACTGGAAACTGGATGGACGTGATCTAAGCAAGGTAACCGTTCCGGCCTATTATCCCGACAATGCGACGATACGCGGTGACTTGGCTGACTACGCGATTGAAGTCGAATGGTACGACCAGCACATTGGTGGCGCGTTAGAGCAACTCGAAAAACGCGGTATGCTGGAAAACACGCTGATCATTGCGACCAGCGATCACGGGATGCCTTTCCCGCGTGTGAAGGGTCAAATCTACGATGACGGGTTTCATATTCCGATGGCGGTTCGCTGGGGCAACCGCGTCCCGGCTGGTCGCGTTGTCACGGACTTCATCACGTTTCCTGACGTCGCTCCCACCATCATGCAAGCTGCCGGCGTCAAGTTGCATGCCCAGATCACGGGACAAAGCTTTTTACCCCAGCTTTTGTCAACAAAATCAGGACGCATCGACCCTGACCGCAATCACACGCTGCTTGGAAAAGAGCGGCACGATATAGGGCGAACCGATGGCGACCAATTGTCGGTGGGCTATCCAGCCCGCGCGATCCGTAATGACAATTATCTTTATGTTCGCAACTTCAAACCTGACCGCTGGCCAGGGGGCGATCCAACTTACGGACTGTTGAATTGCGATGGCTCACCCACCAAGTCGTATCTGACAGGCCTGTCGATGGCAGACCCTGATTTCCGGTTCTACGAAATGAGTTTTGGAAAACGAAAACAGGAAGAACTTTACGACATGAAACTCGACCCGGATTGCATTCACAACCTCGCCGACGACCCACGCATGAAGACAGTCAAAGCAGCTTTGTGGTCACAACTCAAGACAGAATTAGCCGCACAGGGCGACCCACGAATTGTCGCAGACGGTGACATTTTTGATTACTACCCGAACCGTCATCTCAGTCGCCAACAAAAGCTGTACAACCAACCCGATTATGACCCTGTGGGTGAGTTTGAAGCCAAATTCGGGTCTCCACAAACCCCCTAATCACGCCTGCAACCCCCTAATCACGCC
>PKCN01000310.1 GCA_002862205.1 Planctomycetaceae bacterium
GGAAATTGACTGGATTGAAGTCACCTCGGACGGCGTCGATGCAGAGGCAGTAGATAAAAAGGCAAACGAGCGCTGGGACTTTAAGGTTTCGCAGAAACAAACCAAGCCCAATATCATCCTGATTCTGGCTGATGACCTGGGTTATGGCGACGTCGGATGCTACGGTTGCCCGGACATCAAGACCCCGGTGATGGATCAGTTGGCCCAAGAGGGTATTCGTTGCACGGATGGCTATGCCGCTTTTCCAGTCTGCTCGCCCTCTCGCGCTGCCTTGCTGACAGGACGCTACCCTGCCCGATTTGGGCCAACCTATGAAGACTACTACGGCGGTGGAGCACCCGAACTCGATCCGATCAAACACCCGACGATTGGGAAAATGATGCAGGATGCGGGATATCGAACCGCCTGCTTTGGCAAATGGAATGTTTCAAACCTGAACCGGCGCCGTGCCAACGACTTTGGTTTCGACAGCTGGGTCGGCCTGCATCTGAATCACGACTACTACACCCACAAGCTGGAACGAACAGGCGAACATGACCTTTACAAGAACGGCGAACCGTTCGATCGCAAAGGCATCTGGTCCGACACAATTTTTGCGGATGAAGCCATCAGTTACATCCAACAGAAAAGTAACAGGCCATTCTTTATCTACCTGCCATTTCAGGCTCCGCACAGTCCCTATCAGGATCCTGATCTGCCCATGGATCCCCCGGGAAAAAAAGAACGTAAAACCTTGATCAAGATGATCGAACGTCTGGATCTGGAAATTGGCCGTGTGCTTGATGCCCTCGACCACCAGGGACAGGCAGAAAACACACTTGTGATCCTGACCAGCGACAACGGCGGCGCCCAAGGCACGGCCAGAAACCTGCCACTGGCAGGGGCGAAACAGATGTTATTCGAAGGTGGCATCCGTGTGCCGCTGATCCTGCGTTGGCCAGCCGCCTTACCAGCCGGCCAAACGTTCACAACTCCAATCACCGCCATGGATCTGACTGCAACCGTTGCTGCTGCCGGACATGCCACTCCGGGGCCTGAAAATCCGTTTGACGGCGTGGACTTGCGCCCAGCCTTTACCGGTAAAGCAGACTTGGCCTCTGAGCGACCTCTCTACTTTCGACGGCGTACGATCTCCCTGGGCAAAAATCAAAACGCCATTCGTCAAGCGGCCATCCGGATGGGAAGATGGAAATACCTCCGCACACACAACACCCGCGATAACACGAAATACAAGGAAGCTCTTTACAATCTTGATGATGACATCGCTGAAGAAATGGACTTGGCAACGTCAGATCCCGACCAGCTTCACGCAATGAGTTCCCTGATGCAAAAATGGGAGTCTGAAATGGGCAAAACCGCAATCCCATTCGCTCCCAGCCCTCGCAGAAAGAAACCAAAAGAGAAAACCACCACTCCATGACTCTACAGCGACTCTACAGCGTTAAAAAAGGCAGTTCATCGGTCAGCTTTCTGGCCATCCGATGACCCTCTGCTTGACCACATTTCTTCCCACTCAAATATCGACCTTACACCAGACCTCTCCCTTGACTCCACCACCATCCATGACCAGATCGATCAAGCTATTTGTACCGGTAATCTTGACACTGGGTTTTCTGGTGCCCGCCACTGCCCAGAAAACCCAGTCACTTTTCAACGGCAAGGACCTCTCCGGTTGGTCAGGCAATGCCGCCCTCTGGTCCGTCAAAGACGGCTCGATCTTTGGGCAGACCACGAAAGACAAGCCGACCAAGGGCAACACATTCTTGATCTGGCAGGGCGGCAATGTCCGAAACTTCATCTTCAAAACGAAAGTGCGTTTTTCTGGCAACAATTCGGGGGTCCAGTACCGCAGCGAATACGTGGGAGACCCCAGCGATTTTGTCGTCAAAGGTTACCAGGCCGATCTGCACCCCAAGCCGGAGTTCTTTGGCATGCTGTATGCCGAGAAGTGGCGTGGCATTGTGGCCAAACGATTTCAACAGGTTGTCGTCGGAGCCAACGGCAAGCCAAAGGTGGTGGGCGAAGTTGGCGACAAGGAACAGAAGCTGACTGACAACGAGTGGAATGAATTGACCATCATTGCGGTCGGGAATCGGCAGATTCATCAGGTCAACGGTGTTACGACCATGGACCTGACAGATAATCATCCCGATGCAAAACGCGAAGGGATCCTTGCCCTGCAACTTCACGCGGGCGCGCCGATGACCGTGGAATTCAAGGACATGCAGCTCACACCACTCAAGGGCAAAGCGGCGAAAGCGGCAATCAATGCTGCAATCAAGAAAGAAAGTAAAGCAGCAACGCCAGAAAAACCTGCGTCAAATAAACCTGCGTCTGAAAAATCAGGACTCTCCAAAGCAGAGGGTGCGATCAAGTTGCCCGAGGGTTTCAGCGTTGAGAAACTGTACGAAGTACCCAAGGATCAACTGGGATCGTGGGTCGCCATGTGCTTCGATCACAAAGGCAGAATGATTGTTGGTGACCAGTACGGCGGGCTGTATCGTTTTGCGGTTCCAAAGCCCGGCGAGAAGCTGGATATCAAAGACATTGAGCCACTCACTTATGCTCCCTCGGCTCGAGGTGGTGGCGAATCCAAACCGAACGACAAGTCGCTGTTACAGATTGGGGGTGCCCATGGCTTGCTGTATGCCTTCGACAGTCTCTACGTGGTTGTCAATGAGCGGACCGGAGTCAACGACAACCAGGGTGTCTTCCGGCTGACCGACACTGACGGCGACGACCAGTTCGACAAAATGGAACACATCCTTGCGTTGAGTGCCCGTGGCGAACATGGCCCACACTCGCTACTTCTGACACCGGACAAAAAACATCTTTACCTTGTCGCGGGAAATTCAACGCCTCTGCCCGAATACGATCACTCTCGTGTCCCCGAACTATGGCAGGAAGATCAACTTACCCCATCGATTCAACACTTCATGAAAGGGATCACGGCGCCACGGGGTCACATCGGCCGGATGGACCCGGACGGCAAGAACTATGAAATCATCGCGACTGGATTTCGCAACCAGTTTGACGCTGCACTGAATCAGGATGGGGAACTATTCACCTACGATGCCGACATGGAATGGGATCTCAATACTCCGTGGTACCGTCCTACTCGAATCAACCATGTGATCGACGGTGCCGACTACGGCTGGCGAACGGGTTCGGGAAAATTCATGGACACCTGCAGCGACACGTTTGGCGCCGCTGTTGACGTCGGGCTTGGCTCTCCCACCGGGGTTGTCTTTGGTTACGGAGCCAAGTTTCCAGCCAAGTACCAAAATGCCCTGTTTGCCTGTGACTGGTCGTACGGAAAACTGTACGCGATTCACTTGGAACCTCAGGGCTCAACCTACAGCGGCACGTTCGAGGAATTCGCCAGCGCCCAACCGCTGCCATTGACTGACATCCGAATCAATCCACGCGACGGCGCAATGTACTTTGCGACCGGTGGCCGTCGTGTCCAATCAGCACTGTTTCGTGTCACTTACGACGGTCCCGAATCCACAGCTCCGGTTCAATCCGACGGCATTGCTCAACCACAGCGAGACAAGCGGCATGCCCTGGAAGCATTTTTACAAAGAGATGCGGCCGAAGCGTCTGCAGAAGAACTGAATGAGATTTGGCAGAACCTGGGGTCACCCGATCGTGGACTGCGGCACGCAGCGCGTGTGGCCTTGGAAAAACAGCCCGCAGAGAAATGGTCCAATCGTATCGCTTCGGAAAAAAACCTGTGGATCAAGACCGCCGCGATGATCGCCTGGGCACGCGCAGCTTCTGCCGACGAAGATAAACCACAAGCCAAGAAGGCGGCACGAGCCCTTCAACGACAGCTGATTCAACTTGACTATGCCTCGCTTGACCAACCCCAGTTGCGACTTGATATCCTGCGAGCATTAACGCTCAGCCTGACTCGAGGTGGACAACCAGCGGATGATCTCCGCACCTCCTTGATCGCATGGCTCGATGGAATCTACCCAGCCGTCACTCCTCAGGAAAACCGTGATCTGTCAGCGATCATGCAATTCCTACAGGCCCCCTCGGCCGTTACCAAGGGAATGGCATTGCTGAATCAGGCATCTGGGCAGGAAGAACAGATCACCTATGCCATGCACCTCAGGCATCTCAAAAACGGATGGACACCTGAACTGCGGGAAAACTACTTTCAGTGGTTTGTGTTGGCGGGTGGATACCATGGCGGCGCCAGACTTGCCAACTATCTGGCAGACTGCAAGAAACAGGCAATGGCTTCGATCCCAAAAGCGGAGATGACGCCGTCATTGAAAGCGATCGTGGATACTCCTCCAAAGCGTAACCCACTGCAGTTCACAATCGAGCCGCGTAGCTTTGTGAAAGAATGGGGCATGGATGATTTTCATGACACGCTTGCCAAAGGGGTACCTGCAGGGCGTGATTTCAAGAATGGTCGCAAAATGTTCGGTGCGGGAAGCTGCTATGCTTGCCATCGTTTCCAGGGGGAAGGTGGAGCCGTCGGCCCCGACCTGACATCGGCAGGCGGGAAATTCAGCGCCAAGGATCTTTTGGAAACCGTCGTCGACCCCAGCAAAGCGATCAGTGACCAATACAGCGCCAGCCAATTTCTGCTGGATGATGGCACCCTGCTTGTCGGGCGGGTGATGAATCTGAAAGAGACCGAGTACTGGGTGAACACGGACATGATGAAACCGAGCACCATCACCAAAGTCAAGGTAGACACCATTGAGGCAATTCGCCCATCACAAGTATCGATGATGCCCAAAGGTCTGCTCAACACCATGACCGACAAGGATGTCCTTGACTTGCTAGCCTACCTGATCTCGGCAGGTAATCCCGACCACCCTCTGTTCAAAAAATGATAAACTTGGACAGTCGATGTCCAAACGGACTTGGCAGGACGCGACCCCCACAAGTCGCGTCCTGCGCAACGAAAAGTCCAAGGGTGACCAACGGACCACCGCGCACGCGCGACAGCCCCAGTCAGATCCTATAACTCAACAAATCCGATCACTCACCAAATCCAGATACATGATTGTTCAACCACGTCAGAAAAATTTGGCCTTGCCTCAATCGTCGCTGATGCGGTGGGCTTTGGGTTGTGTCTTGTTGGCGTGCTACCTGTCACTGGGCAATATCGCCAACTCGCAATCACCCAACATTGTGATTCTGTTTGCGGACGATCTTGGCTACGGAGAACTTGGCTGTCAGGGCAACCCTGAAATCCCCACGCCGCACATTGATTCCATTGCAGCCAATGGGGTCCGTTTTACATCGGGCTATGTGACGGGTCCCAATTGCAGTCCGTCACGTGCTGGCATGTTGACTGGCCGTATCCCGACACGTTTTGGATACGAGTTCAACCCTACCGGCGCGAAGAACGAAGAACCCGATTTTGGCCTCCCACCCGAGCAAGTCACGATAGCTGAAACATTACACGACGCTGGCTACACCACGGGGTTGATCGGCAAGTGGCATCAGGGCGGGCAAGCCAAGTATCACCCGTTTCGGCATGGCTTTGACGAATTCTTTGGATTCACCCACGAAGGACACTATTTTGTTCCACCGCCTTACAAAGGCGTGACCACGATGCTTCGTCGCAAAACGCTTCCAGGTGGCAGCCAAGGTCGCTGGATCGGCGACAAGGGGTTAATCTACAGCACCCACATGGGTAGCAACGAACCCGATTATGATGCCAACAACCCGATCGTTCGTGGTGGTCAGCCTGTCGTCGAAAACGAGTACCTGACCGACGCGTTGACCCGCGAAGCGGTCGATTTCATTGACCGTCATGACGACAAGCCTTTTCTGCTGTATCTGGCCTACAACGCAGTCCACAGCCCGCTTCAGGGTGCAGACGCGTACATGAAAAAGTTTGCCCACATCGATGATATTCATCGCCGAATCTTCGCCGCCATGCTGGCCAACATGGATGACAGTGTGGGTGCGGTTCTTGCCCAACTGCGCAAATCAGGACTCGAAGACAATACGCTGATCTTTTTCTTGAGCGATAACGGTGGCCCCACGCGGGAGCTGACATCTTCGAATCTCCCCCTCCGCGGCTCAAAGGGGCAAATGTATGAAGGAGCGATTCGGATTCCCTTCATGGTTCAATGGAAAGGCAAATTGCCTGCGGGCAAGATCTATCAAAAGCCGGTCAGCTCCATGGACATCTTTGCGACCGCCGCAGCCATCGCGTCCGCCAAGACTCCCGCGCAAGTCGAAGGTGTCAACCTGATTCCCTACCTGACCGGTGAAGACGACCGTCGACCCCACGAAACGCTGTTCTGGCGTCAAGGTGGCAAGACGGCGATGCGGCACGGCGACTGGAAACTTGTCCGCATGGGCGGTCGGGCACGCGTTGGAAAAGCTGCTTGGGAACTGTACGACCTTTCGAAAGATGTATCCGAAACGAACAATCTGGCAAAGGACCATCCAGAGGTGCTGGAACAGCTGATCGAGCGTTGGCAGACGATGAACAATGAAATGGTCGAACCGTTGTTTTAACCCAGAGAACAAAGACGGCTTTCACCCTGCTGCCTGAACATGGCCACTGTTGAGCTTGTTATCCTGAGGCCCCTCAGCAAACAGCTTCCTCAGCAAACAGCTTCCTCAGCACAAGGTGACAACCATGGCGGGACTTCCAGCCAGACTGTTCACAGCCATCCTGTTGGCTCTGGCCCTACCCGCCGTTTCAAGCAGAGCGACCTGGTACGGCGAAAATGTCGAGCCGGGTGCCGACATCATGATGATGGATCTGCGATGGCCGTGGTGGGCCGAATCGACGTACTCAGCCAACTGGAACATTGCCAGCCTGCCTCCCGGAATCACTGCCTATGGTGGCTTCGCGGGATCTGTCGCAACGATCGGCAAGGACCATCGGCCAAATCTTGCGACTGACGTCCAGGATTCGTTTCGCCCCGGTTCCGTCTGGTCTTTTTGGGGCAGCAATGCTGATGGCGAACCCGTTCGGGTCGAAGCCGCTTCGCAGCACACCTATGCCTATCAGTACATCGGCGAAGGCGCAAGTGGCGCCCTGTTTGGAACCTGGCCGGTCATCAAGCGGAATCGCTGGTACACGATGATGATGCGGGTTTGGCGCCCGATTGGTGACAACGAAAACAAAATTGCCTACATGGGACGCTGGGTCAAGGATGTCCAAGAGGGTCGATGGTACCTGTACGGGATCATGCGACTTCCCGTCGCGGCAGAAGCCTTTACAGGAAACGCGGGGTTCCTCGAAGATTTCGGAA
>PKCN01000306.1 GCA_002862205.1 Planctomycetaceae bacterium
TGCGTTCTGATCAATTTTCCCGTCTTGAGGCTGATCTCACACACTTCGGTTTCTGTAGCGACAAGTGCAAGATCACCTCGCACATCGATGTTTGGAGAAAGCTTTCGGTCAAAATCACCGTAGTTCCGGACGCTTCCCCAGAGATGGGCGATGGAAATGAGTGATCCTTCTGAGTTGATCATGATTACACGGTTTTGCTGCGTGACAGCGTGCTCAGATTCAACGTCAGGGGCCCCGTAATCGCCACAAGCGGCTGCAATCGAGGCGACGGCGAGAATTGCGACCATGGTCGCAAGCAGGCAGCTGGTGAAAAATTTGTTCATCTGGATTCTCCGGTTTTCGCGTAAATGAGGTGCCCAGCGGGCGACTATTGACCTGAACGCAGACGCGTCCCACGAAAAAATGAAAAACCAGGGAATGGATCCAGAATACGGTGCATTGGTAGGGGTATCCCTTCGCGCCATACGATTCCGTTGTTCGCTGAGGGCCTCGTTGACACACCGTTGCAGGGGCCCAATGTCGGATGTGATGATTTTTTGGGGCTTCCCGCGTCGCGACGCCGCAACGATCTGAACAGCCAAGATTCATGACCGTCAGACTTCAGTGATGTGAACGATGAACGGGCATTGCACCACAGGTGCTATCGATAAAGCTAACAACGCAAGTGGGCTAAGCAGCGTTGAGTTAGCCAGCAAACATCAAAAATTGGTCCGCTTTCATCGGCCCACCTTGATCGACTCAGACAGAGCCTTGTCCTCTTCGAAGATGTAGGATGTTCTGCTAACGGCCTGTTGGGACATTACGGGCGATACGAATGCCAACGCCATTGGAGAATCCGTATCGCATCCCGAGAGGATTCCGAGTTGAGGAACGGAGTTGCGCAGCACGATTGTCCACACCGCCCCCACGGAATACGCGTTGATCACCTTTGGTTGAACCAGGGGGATTTACCGCTTCGGATCGGAGGTAGTACCCCTCGTCAAATCGGTCCCAACACCACTCAGGTACATTGCCCAGCATGTCGTGCAGACCAAATGCATTGGGTGCCTTCTTACCCACCGCTTGGGCTTGACCGTTTGAATTAACCGAGTGCCAGGCAAAGTCATTGATGTTGTCGGCGGAATCACCAAAGTACCAAGGTGTTTGGGTGCCTGCTCTGCACGCGTACTCCCACTCTGCTTCGGTAGGAAGCCGGAAACCGTCACTGCCCCGTTGAATCGAAACCGTTTCGTCAGCGCCGTGTATTTTGTAGTAGGGCTGCAAGCCTTGCAGGATGCTCAATTGGTTGCAGAAACGTATGGCCTCGAACCATGTGATGCCCGAGATGGGGATCGCACCTGCAGGTCGTTCCGTCTGATCAACGAACTTAATGCCATTGGGTATTTTGCTGGCGTTCATCACTTCATTGAATTGGGATGAGGTGACCTCAAATTTGCTTAGCAGAAAATCGTTGGTGAGTTGTACCTGGTGCTGTGGCATCTCATTGGTGGATGCATCTTCGTCCCCGTCTGACGCGCCCATCATGAACTTGCCAGCAGGAATCTTCTGCATCTCGATGTCAACTGCGAGAGGACCGCTACCACCCAGTCCTAATGAATTTTGGGTCGTTTGATCAAGATTGCCGGAGAACCCTCCCAGCAGGTAGATGGCCAAGAAGATTGTGATCGTTCCTGCCAGCAGGAGAAACATTGGGAAACGATTCGTTAACCGGGCGGATGGAACCAGCGTTGGAGTGGATTCAACATCCTTGAGCAGTTCGTCCAGCTTTTCAGAGACATTCGCCATCGATTTGGGGCGATCTTGCGCACGCTTGGACAGCATGCAGGAGAGCAGGTTTTCCAGGCCCACTGGGCATTCAGGTCTGATTTCCCGCACTGATGGGATTGGTTCTTCAGCATGAGCCCGTAGCATCTGTAGCGTTGAATCAGCTGGATAGACATTTCGGCCCGTCAGCAGATAAAAAAGTGTGCAGCCAAGGCTGTAGATGTCGGTCCGGAAGTCGAGGTCACGTGAACCTGCACATTGCTCGGGTGACATGAAGGCTGACGTGCCGATCACCAATCCCGTTTGGCTGACCTCAACTGCGTTGGGGTCCGCGTCAGAGAAACGCGCAAGCCCCAAATCTGTGACTTTGGCTGCGTTATCGGAGCCAAGCATGATGTTGCCAGGTTTTACATCGCGATGGACGATCCCTTTTTCGTGCGCGTGGTGTAACCCTCTGGCTGCCTCTGCTGTGCATTGCATGGCTGTTGCGATGTCCAGCGGTCCCGATTGTTTCACCTTGGACCGCAGGTCCACTCCCTGAACGTATTCCATGACCAGAAAGTGCTGTCCGTCTACTTCCCCCGCGTCATGGGCAATGACGAGATTGGGATGTTGCAATTTTGCAGTCGTTTCGATCTCACGTTGGAATCGAGTGCGGGCTGCCGATGAGGCGAGCAATTCAGGCGAGATAAACTTCAGTGCCACCTCCCGTTTCATTTGCTTGTGGCTGGCAAGCACGACCTGCCCCATATTGCCTTCGCCGAGCAATCGTAGAATCTCGTAGTTGCCGATCGTGTCACCGATTCGATTCGGTCTTGCAGCGTGACTGTCTTGCTCATGCCAGACTTGCTTTGCCCGCTGTGCCATCAGGTCCAAAGTATCGTCGTACCGTGTCTCGCCCTGCTGTGCTTGATCGTTCTCTACGTCACCACTTTTTGGGTCGGTGCCGTGATGAGCGTTCGAAACCAGCTTGCCTAGGCGAGTCTCCAGAGACGCGTCGAGGGTCTGAATCGTGTCGCTGCAAAGGTTGCACTGGTCGATATGAGATTCAATCTGCTCGTGTTCGACCAACGTCAGAGCACCCTCCACGTACTGTCCGAGACTCTGTTGAGTCGGGCACGGTTGCGATATTCGACTGTTTTCAGTTTCGCTGGGGTTCATCTTGTTGCCTGATCGGGGCAAACGTCAAAGGGATGCGGTCAAGGACGTGACAAGTTTAAGCAGTCTTGTAAGTGGGATCTGTGAGTGGGATCTGTGAGTGGGATCTGTGAGTGGGATTATGGGGAAGTACTTGGGACAGGGGGCGTTTGGTGCCCGCTGAGTGGGAGGAAGCTGCTATTAGCCTTGAACGCAGCGACGTCCCGCCAAAATATTGCCTTGGAGATGGCGTACCTATCGAAGCGGGGTTTTCAGTCAATCAAGTCGTCGAATTCTTCCCGCAATCGTCTCAGGACTCGGTATTTTGCTTTCCTGACTGCAGCCGGAGTCATTTTCAGTTGTGCCCCAATTTCGTCGGTGCCGCGGCCCTCGACTTGGCAACCCCAGAATGCTTGCCACGTTCGAGGCTCAAAGTCGCCTTGAACCGCTTCCATCATTTTGTGAACGGACGCGCGTAAGATGTCCTGCTCGCTATTCTCGTCTTCCTCGGTGAGCGGGTCGGTAAGCTGGGCTAATTTTAATTGCCCCACTGAGCCCCCTTCAGCTAACGCCTGCCCATCCACGCGGCGAAAATGATCGCGAATCTTGTTGGTAGTGATGGTGCGTAACCAGCCACGGAAAGAGTCCTCTTTTCGATCACGACGAAAGTTTTGGATCGAAACCGAGACCGCCCGAAACGACTCCTGAAAAACTTCCGCTACATCCTCCTCTTGCAACTGACTACGCCGACACCAGTATCGCACCAGCGGCGCATAAAGATCGACAAGTCGGTCCCATGCGTCTGCATGGTTGGCTTGTACTTTTTGAAGCAACGTCAATGAAGTTTCGTCAAACGAGGTCATGCCTATAGTCTAGGCAGAAATTTAACGCTCGTAAGCAAAGGTTCGCAAGAATATACGTCTCGCAGCGTTAATGGGAGCATGATTTGAGCTGTGCTCGCAGAGTGATCTGCGATCTGCTGCGTTAAGATTCTCCCGGCATGCTGATGGTTTCGTAATCGGTAATCGGTAGTCGGTAGTCGGTAGTCGGTAGTCGGTAGTCGGTCAGAAACATGGGCACGACGCCTTGCCGCGTTGTTTTACCAGGAAATAGTCCAACAGGTTATTGGGAGATCCGAGTTTCCTGATGGATCTATCGACTCGGGGGCACGAAGACTCTGCAGACTGCTCCCGTTAAATAGACGTCTGCGAACAGAACTACCACCAGTTTCAAGTTGCCTGTCCATTCAACAACAAGGCAACCAAAACGGGGCACGCTGCTGCTGCGAAGTTCCCAGACATGTTCATGGTGCGAAACCGTTGAGGGGACACGATCGCGGCCGATATCGATGCTGGTGGCGAAAACACAGGGGCCTGCCTTGGCGGCGAAGCAGACCCTGTGGCGTTCATGCCGGGCGATGAGGTCGCCGGGCAGGAACATCCGAAAAGTGCATGATGGAAACTAATTCGTCTGCTTTTCCATCAGCTCAAACATTGAGTCTGCAAACGAGTCACCCAGCCTCACAAAGAAAGCTCCGCTTCCCAGATAGTGATAGGGGCGATCGCTTCCCACGGTGTCCCACTCGTGATAATGCTGGGGCCAGCCTTTTTGAAAGACCTCATTTGAATAGAGCGAATAGTCTTTGTAGCTCTCCACCGACGCGACGCCATTCTTGGTTCCCATTGCTTTCGCGGCTGCTCGCTGTGCGAGGGATACTTCGTTCTCACCCACTTTTTCGGCGGTCATGCCTGTGCCGAGAACACCGATCACGAACGGCATGTTCGGCGTTTTGTATTCTTTGCGAATGTCCTTGATGAACGTCATCATGTTGTTTTTGTAGTTACCGCGGAATTCAGGTGAAAACTGATCGTTGTATCCCTGGAACCACACAAAGCCGGCAATTTCGTATCCCGCCTCAGTGTCGTACTCGGGATGGTTGTCTTTCAGGTTTGTGAGTACGTCCTGAATCGCTTCATTCATCATGCGGTAGTTGAGACCGGCCTCGTCCATATTGAACGGCTTGGGTTTGCGCGGCGTGCGTGGCTCACGGGGTTCGCGCAGCTTCTTGCGTGCCTTTTCGTCGGCGGTTTTCATCTGCTCTTTGTAAGCAGCCAGGTCAACTTTGTACTTCGCCTGGTCCTGCGGGAACGACTTGATGGCAGACTCATATCGCTTCAAATTCTCATTTGCCTTGGCCTTTGCTTCCGCGTATTCAGGGGTGGTCTTAAAGTCGACCAATGAGGGTGGTCGGAAATTGTAGTTCAGCGATTTCCCTCCCCACGAGGTCTTGATGAGAAGAATGGGGCCGTCGATCTTGTCAGCCATCGAGAGGCCAAAGGCGAACTCAGGACCTATTTTGTCATTCGAGGCTCCGTAGCCAATGCCGAGCTTGCCCGACTTTTTGTTCCCATCGGCAATCGAATTGATGTAGACACGATCAGAAACGGTGCAAGCTGATCCAATTTTCGTTTTGTATGCCTCATGTTGGTCTTTGAGGACTTTGACTTTCGCTTCCAAGTCACTTTTTTCGGGGCCATCGCTGAGTGCCTTGACTTTGTCATTCGAAATGCCACCGGTTAGTTCATCAAGTTTCCGCCCACGGACAAGTTGTTCCTCCAGTGTTGCGTTGGAAATGCCGCTGTTCGCGTCGATGACGAGTTCAATGAGTTCCTTGTCCCTGGACGCATCTGAAGCGTACAAGGTGGCGATGGTGTGAGCTCGGGCGTGCCCGACCGTATTGGATTGACCCGCCAGAATGAAAACTTTTAGAGGTTCCGCAGCGTTGAGTTTCGCTGGGAGCAGCAGCACAGCCGAAGCCATCGCGAGCAGGAGATGATGTTTCAGGTGGTTGGATTTCATCAGCGAGGTTTCTTTGCGTTAATAGGTGGGAACTTGATAGATGGGAACTTGATAGATGGGAACTTGATAGATGGGAACTTGGGAGGCGTTCGCAAAAAGCGACTTCATGACCCGCAACGACGCAGTGTGTTTGGCTGTCGAGGCATTGCCAGTCCGTTGGATTGTACCCAGCGAATTTGTGTGTTGCCAACGCACGCAGCAATAGGAACGATTTACGGTATGTTTTGATCTGGTTTTTTCAGAATCACTGTCTGTTTCAGCAAACCATTTTGATCGCCCGATGGGCAGGAATGCACTGAAGAAAGTGGAATGGGGTGGCTGACCGTTTTGTGCGAAAATGATCCAAGTCAGGTAAAAATGGAAGAGGGAGTAATTCACCACGGCAGCAAGAGGCTATTCCACCGGTGTGGAGTGAACCAGGGCGTAGGTTTTGCCTCGGTCCGTGCTGCGAAGAATGCCGTGACGATTACAGACAAAAAGTGTTTGCCCTGAGCTTGAGAGGTCAAACGAGATGCCTGATATGCCTTCGTTGAGCGGTTCCGGCGATGAGGCGGTAGCAGCGAGTTTGCCTTTTGAATAAATCGAGATTGGATTCTGATCGTTCGATGAAAACGGAGCAGCCACGAGGACCTCTTTTTTCGTCGTTGGGTCCACGTAGGCCGCAACCTGACTGTAAAACGTGTTTTGCGCCACGTTTGGCCAACTGTGGATCAAACCCGCGCGGTGCCACTTGAATGCTCCCCGAGTGGAAGCAAAAAAACCTAGGCCATTTGAGCCGCGTGCGTGATTCAATTGCACGTTTGAGAACCCAAAGGTGGGGTAGGGTTCGATGCCCCACCTGATTGTTTTTTCACCAACGGAATAGAGGCCGCCGCCCGACTGCTCGGCGAGTTTGCGAGTGGGTGTTCCCAAACCGATAGATTCGAACTCAGTGTCAGGAAAGGTTGCTACTGTCAGGTGTCCGTCCAAAAGACGGTTGTATTGCAGGGCACTGATTCGTTGTGATCTGATTTTCAGCGCTTGTTCGACACCAACAGGGTGCCACGTCTTCCCACCATCTTCGCTTTGAAACAGGCCGTTCGATTCACCACCTGCCGCAATTGTCTCAGGCTGGAAACGGTTGAAGGAGATGACTTCGCCCAGGAACACACTTGGTCCCTTACCGTCAAAGTCGATCTGGTCACAGACAAGACTCCACGTTTTTCCCCCATCGTGGGTCATGTACAGTCCACATTGCGACTCGTTGTCATCACAGGATCCGAGTCCCATAGCAACAATGTTTTCGTCGAAGGGGTGGACCGCCACAGAACGCACATAGAGCTTCCCATCTTTGTTCAGATTCAGGTCGCCATTGGCATTGGTCCAACTGGTGCCTCCGTCGCTTGACTTCAGGATCCCATTTGCAAAGGTGCGGGCGTACCAGAGGTTGTGGTTGGAGGGGGCTTGGACGAGTGCGATGACCCGGCCCTTG
>PKCN01000392.1 GCA_002862205.1 Planctomycetaceae bacterium
TCTTTGTCGACCCGGCGATATGTGTGTGCACCGAAGTAATCTCGTTGCGCTTGCAGCAGATTGGCGGGCAAGCGAGCGAGTCGATAGCCGTCGTAATAGCACAGGGCAGTGCTGAAGGCAGGAACAGGAATGCCGAGTACTGATGCGGCAGCGACGACCGCACGCCACGATTCCTGAGCATTCTCGACAGCTTCTTCGAAGAACGGCGCCAGCAGCAGATTCTCGAGGTTTGGATCGGTTTCGAAAGCCTCTTTGATGCGATCCAGGAATTGCGCCCGAATAATGCAGCCACCTCTCCATAGCAAGGCTGCATTTCCGTAATCGAGATCCCAGTCATGTTCGGTCGAGGCGGCTTGCAGCTGCACAAACCCTTGGGCATAGCTGACAATTTTGGAGGCGTAGAGGGCTTGTCGAACTGCTTCGATGAACGCTTCGCGATCTCCAACCAGGTTTCGAGCGACGGCGGACATCTCAGGATTGGAAGCTTCGCCGGGGCCCTTGAGTTTTTCGCTGGCACGGACACGTGCTTCTTTCTGTGCGGAAAGACCACGAGCGAAGACGGCCGTCGTCACCAAGGTGCTCGGTACTCCCAGATCGAGCGCAAGCTGGCTCATCCACTTTCCCGTGCCTTTGGCGCCAGCGATGTCGAGGATCTTGTCGACGAGGAATCCATCGGTGCCTTGATCGTCTTTGACACTGAAAATGTCACGCGAAATTTCAATCAGGTAGCTCTGAAGGTCACCCTGGTTCCACTTGTCGAAAACGTCGTACAACTCGTCGTTATTCAGCCCCCCCAGTTCGTGGAGTAGTTGATACGCTTCGCAGATCAGCTGCATATCGCCGTATTCGATTCCGTTATGGACCATTTTGACGTAATGGCCGGCACCTCGCGGTCCCACCCACTCGCAGCATGGGATGTCATCGTTGGGCCCCACCTTGGCAGCGATCGCCTGAAACATCTCTTTGACTTCAGGCCAAGCATCCTTGGTTCCTCCCGGCATCAGGCTTGGCCCTTTGAGGGCTCCTTCTTCTCCGCCCGAAACGCCGCAGCCGATGAACTGGAGGCCCGCCTCTTCGACGAGTTTGGTTCGGCGTTCAGTGTCTGCGTAGTGTGTATTTCCACCATCAATGATGATATCGCCCGGCTCGCAAAGCGGGATCAGTGATTCGATGATCGCATCGACGGCTGGGCCCGCTTTGACAAGCAGCATCAGCTTGCGTGGCCGTTTGACCGATTTGACGAAATCTTCGATGGAATGCGTGCCCACAAAGTTTTTGCCGGCTGCCCTGCCGTTGATCAGGTCATCCACTTTTTCCGTCGTGCGGTTGTAAACGGCGACCTTGTAGCCGCGGCTCTCTACGTTTAACGCGAGGTTTTCACCCATCACAGCCAAACCAATCAGACCAAAATCACAGTCGCCACTCATCATTGTTCCAAACGTTTTTAGGTATTCGGGGAAGAACGCCCGATTCTAGGCTCTGCTGAAAAAACGAAAAGGCCCAAGCATCAGGGAAGCATGCTTGCCGTTGGGATGGCAGGCTGATCCAAATCGCTTCAGCACAAGCTTGTGATTGGCATTTGGCTCATCACTGTCGTGCTGGTTTGTGTTCTCACGTTTATGCCGATTGCCTCGGTTGGGTGGAGCGTGACAGGGTTGCGGCATCCCGTTGCGGTGAGACAGGCATTAATCTGCACGCAGTCGCTTGCCCGGCGGTGACTATGGGCTACCTTTCCACGTTGACTCTCGGTGGAGTGACGGCACATTTGTCGATTTTGGCAAGTTGGGCGTTGATCTGGCGGTCGTCGGCACACTGATTGCTCTGCAGTCAGTTGGAGTTTCGTTGCCCCGAGTCGTAAAACACAAAGACGCTGCCCCCTTGATGGAGGGGTTTTGAGTCGCGATTTGGGAAGCGAGCGTCCAATATAAGCGGCACGACCGGAAGAAATTGGCTATTTTGCCCGTCTGGTCGATTCGCTACCCACGAGTTTGTTGATAGACCGAGTGGCTCTGACTATTGTCAGAGTAGTATTGCGCAGGAGCTGCGCGGGCACTCATCTTCACCGTTCACGCCAGGCACGGCCCACTGATGACCAATTTTAAACGTTGTATTGCGTTCTTAACGCTTGTTGTTGCTTCCTTGATGACCCTTCCGAGCTTGTACGCCCAAGGCGGCGGTGGCGGTGGCGGCGGGAATGACACCGGATTCGGCCAACCAGTTGCGGGAATCGATGTCGATGCTGCTGGTGTGTTGAAGGTTCGGCAATTCGATCCCAGGCTGGCGAATCAGCGTTTGGCTGCTGCTCGCAACAAGCGAGCAGACAACGATGTCATGCGATCGGCAGACCTCCGAAAAGTTTCGTTGAATCGCCTTGAGGCTGCGATTGCTGATCGTCTTGCCAAAGGCGAAACCATCGATCAGGAGATGCAGGCTTTGGCCGGTCTGACTGCCCTTGAATATGTATTCTTCTATCCCGAGACGAACGATATCGTCGTTGCTGGTCCCGCAGAAGGCTTCTTCGCTGACCCCACCGATCGTATTGTTGGCTTGGAAACAGGACGTCCTGTGGTTCTGCTTGAAGACCTCGTGACCGCTCTGCGAGCCTATGCACCCGGACGCAACGGAACCTCCGTGATCAGCGTGTCGATTGATCCAACGGCTGAAGGCTTGCAGCGAATGAACCAGTTTCTCGCTTCGGTTCGCGGTCGCGTCCAGCCTTCCGATGCTCGTCGCTTGGCCAATGGCCTCAAGCAGAATCTTGGTTTGCAGAAAGTAACTTTCAGAGGCATTCCAACTTCGACGCACTTCGCCCGTGTGTTGGTCGAAGCTGACTACCGCATGAAGCTGATTGGCATTGGATTGGAGCGTCTGCCTGTTCGGGTCATGAGCTACGTTGAGCGAGCCAAGCCAAGTGCCGTTGCCGCCAACGCCATGGAGCGTTGGTATTTTCAGCCAAATTACGATGGTATCGCTGTGAGTGAAGACGGCTTTGCCATGAAGATCAAAGAGAGAGGCGTCCAATTGGTTGGAGCCAACGAGCGGGTCGCCAAAGGCGGGCAGAGAGTTGCTTCCGGGCGGGTCAACAAAGCCAGCCAAGCATTCTGCTTGGAATTCACCAACAAGTTTCCGCAAATCGCCAGCAAAGTTCGTGTCTACGCCGAGTTACGGCAATTGATCGATGTTGCCATCGCGGCAGCTTACATTCAGCAGCAAGACTTTTATGGACAGGCGGACTGGAACATGCCCGTGCTGATGGATGAGTCAAAAGTCAACGTCGAAACTTACGTTGCTCCCTCACAGGTCGAGACGGCCGTCAACGCGATCTGGAAGGGAAATACCCTAATGACCCCGCTTGGTGGTGGTGTCAATATGCAGCCCAGAATGGCACTCTCCAGCGATCGTGTGGAGATTGATGCTGATGGCGACAACAATCGTGTCAAGCAATCTGCTGGCCCCTCCCAACTTGCCGATGGCCAATGGTGGTGGGATTGATCGTCTGAGGTGAATTCACCTTCACCCCAACCAATTTTGATCACTGCGGAACGAAAAGCTCGTTTCGCAGTTTTTTTTTGTGCGTTCACAAGTAAGCGTTCACCTCGCTTGGCGAAATCAACGCCTCGGCTGGCGGCAAAGGAATTCGTGTCGATCTTTGGGGGCTCAAGGCGATCGGGATGAGGGTGTGGTATCGTGTCTTCAGGCTCCGTCGTTGGTGTGGTCTCACCGCTTCGAACCATTGACAAGGACTCGTTGGTGATGCGGTGAGTTTCGCGCAGTCATTCGATGAGGCTCGGCAGATCGCCTCAACTTCAGCGTGATACATCAGAGTGATCGTGATACTTCAGAGTGATATTGGCAATGAACGTTGATCGGGTAGATCTCTTGGCAGGTTTGTATGAGTCATCTTGATCCAAAGAAAGCTCTTCGCTTGGTTGATGAAGATTGCCGTTTGTTGCTGGTTCAGGACCAGTTGCAGCCTTGCCCTTATCTGGACGGTGTAACTGCCAGAATGCCGCTGCGGCTACCCGTTGGTCCGGTCAAACCGAGTGTTACTGATCGGCTGTTGGCCATGGGTTACCGACGAAGTGGTGACTTTGTTTACAACACGGCCTGCCCGGCTTGCAGTGAATGTCAGCCGACTCGAATTGAACTGGATCGTTTTCGGCATTCGGCATCCATGCGTCGGGTGATGAAGCGTGGGAACCGGGACTTGGTGTGCGAGTGGGGAAAGCCCCGTGTGGATGCCAAGCGGGTCTGGTTATTCAATCAGCATCGGCGCCAGCGTGGGCTCTGTCAGGGAGCTGACGACGTCGATCTCGAGGGTTATCGGATGTTTTTGGCTGACAGTTGCTGTGACACTCAGGAACTTGCAATCTGGCTGGACGAGGAGTTGGTGGCTGTTTCGATTGTCGATGCGGGGGCAATGAGTTTTTCAGCGGTTTACACGCACTTTGATCCTCATGCGATGAGGTACAGCCTCGGGACCTACGCACTCTTGCGGCAGATCGAGCATGGCATCGAAACGGGACGCAAGTACCTGTATCTCGGCATGTACGTGGCCGAAAATCGGCATCTGAACTACAAAGCGAGATTCCAGCCCCAGCAGCGGTTGATCGATGGTCAGTGGTGTGAAATCACGAACTGAAACGATTGACCATGCTTTTGATCTGAAGCAATCCGTATGTAGCTGAATGAGACAGTGATGAGGTAGCATTTTGCCCCGGTTTGTTCGCTCATGCCCATGCATTCCTGATGGACCGCTATTTGCTCACTGATTCTTCTGCAAACATATTTGTAGGATTGATTTGCTGGGCAACCGGGGGGATTGGAAGTTCTGAGAGATGCGTGATCCACTGGTTGTGGTCATCCCATGCGTTTGTCGTGATCGCTCTTCCTGTTCCCAATGGTGAACCTCAGCATGGACTTATTCGGTGGCGACACCCCCAATCGGGTTAGGGATTGGCTATCCTGTTAGAATACGCGACTGCGAAAAAGCTGGGCATCGACTCGGTTGATGGCCTGACCAGCACCATTATCGTCCCCTGCTAGTTTGTTCCTACTGACTGACCTCAATGCTGTTCTTTGACTTTGAACACAGGACTCCTCATGTTGCACACTTCTCGCTTTCGCAACCACGGTGCATTCTTTTGTGGTGTTGCTGTAACGCTCTTGGTCGTTTCTTCAGGTTGGATGGGTTCACAGGCCCAGTCTGAGGAGACGGGGAATCCGGAGGTGGGAGGTTATCTGGCCGCTGGGGAGTTTTCGTCTGCCACGGGGCGAGGTCTTCAGTTACCGGTACATCAGCGGGATTTTGTGCTGGCGCAGGTGGCGGGTGCTCAAGGTAGCGTGGGCGAAACCAGCGCGGCAAACGGAACGATTCGGGGCATCGAGTCATCTTTGAGTCGTGATGATGCGATTGCCGGTGCCGGTGGCGGTAGTTTTGCAGATTTTCAGTCATTGATGGATCTGATTCAAACCACGATCGTTCCTGATACTTGGGAGGCTTTGGGCGGTCCCAGCAGCATGTCGCCCTATCCTCAGGGGGTTTATGTTGACCCCGCCGGAACCGTGATCGAATGCGAGAGCCTTCCCGTCGATGACGGGTTGGCGCAATTGAAATCACTTCTCGGAGAGGGAGCCGGCAATCAGGATTCGGAACTCTCGTGGCGACAGGCAACGAAGATGCGTTGTGTTTCGTTACGACGTTTGCTCGATGTATGGACCGAAAATCGTGTGCGAGGAGCGATGCCCAGCGAAGCCATGCTGCAGATGGCTGGCTTGTCACGTATCCAGTACCTGTTCATTGATGAAGATGACATCGTTTTGGCGGGTCCTGTTGGTGGCATTGAAACTCGAGACGGCTGGCATGTTGACCGTGTATCTGGGTTAACGACCCTGCGTTTCGACTTCTTTCTCGCTTGCCTGGCTGCCGCTACCGGCAATCAGCCGTTTGGATGTACGATCGATCCAACCACGCAAGGGCTGCAAAATGCGGCTAAAGTTGCGGCGGCGGTGCAGACCGACAAGTTGCCGATCGGACAAGCTGATACAGCGATGGTGACTGCTCTCGGCATGCAGAGAGTTGACGTTTTTGGAACGGCTGGTGATACGCCGATGGGCTGTCTGATGGTGGAGGCTGATCGTCACATGAAACAATTGGCATTGGGGCTGGAGCCGATGCCAGAAGGAGCACGCAACTACTTTGATGTGGTTGAGAAGCATCTTGATGCAGGTGTCCCCAATGATCTTCTGTTGAGGTTGTGGTTCACCTCGGCGCCGCGACCAGTGCGCGCAGATGCAGAACGCACGGTCTTTGAATTGGCGGGCACACCGGTTCGGCTGAGCGGCCAGAACGAACATGCCATGGCCAGCGGCCAGCGGGGAAATGTCACGAGAGATCCACGGTCAGAGGAATTTGTCGCAGACTTCAATCGAAATTGGCATGCCATTCGTGGTACTTACCCGATCTACGGTGCACTGGAATCGATTTACCGCACCGCATCTGCAGCTGAATTGATGCATCGTTACGCAGATTCGACGCGGCAGCGAGCCTTGATGGAATCGTTGATCAGCAGTAGCCCTTCCTCGATGTTTCAGATGAACACCCCCCGGCAGGTGCTTTCGATTGCTCGGATGCATTCCATACGCAAAGGCCGCAAGACGCATCATGTGTTGCTGGCCAGTGGTGGTGTCTCTGTCGATGCAAGGCAAACGTTGGTTTCGAAAATTGCTGATTATCCTTCACTTTCTTCGCTGAATCGCCCGGCGAAAAACCCACCCAAGCTGATTCACAAGTGGTGGTGGGACATCGGCCGTTGAAGATCCAGCACTCGTTGAAGTTTTAAGCAACTCGCGTTTTGCGTGAGCGTTTGCTTTTCAGCGGCACTTCGCAGCGAGTCCAGCGGGGCGTGAGTCCAGCGGGCAGTGAGTCCAGCGGGCAGTGAGTCCAGACGCCGTTTTTGTTGCGTGCAAGTTTCCTTGCGTGTAAGTTTCTTCATGCCTGCGTTTGTGACTTGTTGTCGTTCTTGGTGTTGTTCTTGGTGTTGTTCTTCGACTCTGGCTGCCGTAACCGTCATGTTGCACTCTGTTTTCTGTCGTTACCGATGTGTGCCTGCTCTGAAGCGGGTGCTGTTGCAGACGCTCACTTGTGTCTGTTTTTTAGTGGTGCAGGTTTCGGATGCCCAGGAGCTCGCGTTGTCGCCATCGGTTGAGCCCCCTCCC
>PKCN01000197.1 GCA_002862205.1 Planctomycetaceae bacterium
CTCGCTGTAACTCGCTGTAACTCGCTGTAACTCGCTGTAACTCGCAGCGGCCCGCAGAGGCTCGCAGCAGTCATCATGGCTTTGCTGGATTTGAAAAATGACTCCTGTTCACTTACCGGACGTGAGAGTCGCGCTTTTTGAGGCCTTGTTTTTGACTCTGTTCACAGCTTCTGCAAGTACACCACCCTTTCTGACCGCGGGGGCCGAGGCATCTCGATGATTTGAGGTGGCGACCTCACCTTGAAGAACCACTCGTGATTTTTCCGTTTGCATGTCAGTGATTCGAACCGGGGTTTGCGAAGATGATGGCCACTCAGGACGGATCCAATCCTGCCGATCCGTAGGTTGCTACCGCTTCCTCTTCTCGGATCAACATCGATACAGCGTCCTTTGGGCAACGGACGCATGGGTCTGATAGGCGAAGTGAGAGCCTGCCACGATCAACTTGTTATCAAATTTCGTCCCGGGACATGGTCGGCTTGTCAGGTGTGATTCATGTCCCAGGTTTGGAAAGGCAAGCGGTTCATTCATCCCAGTTCACAATTATGATGCCGGTGCGTCTTGACTGCACAGTGTTGATCGCAAGAATGGTGTGTTGTCGATCGCCTGGTTCCCAAGAACACCGCTTAAGTGCTCAGTTTCCTGATCTCGCCAGCACAGTCGCCAGCACAGTCGCGTCAGTTTGACCTGCAGGGGACGACCGCACGTGTCTCTTCCTTTTAAACGTATTGAAGTCAATCGATGAATCGATTTGCACCACGTTTGTGTTGTCCCTTACTTTTTCTGTGTATCTGGTTGGTTCCTCCACATCTTTGGGGCCAGAATGTTCCATTGAATTCGTGGGCTGATCGGAAAGCCAAGGCTGCAATCATTGACTTTGTCGAGTCCGTGACCGATCCGACCAGTGAGCAGTTTGTGGCGAAGGCAGATCGGATAGCCGTTTTCGACAATGATGGAACGTTGTGGCCTGAAAATCCCTTGCCTTTTCAGCTCAGTTTTGCGTTGGATGAACTGAAGCGACTTGCGCCTCAGAATCCAGAGTGGAAGAATAATGAGACTCTCGCTGCGGCCATCAATGGTGATATGGATGTGATCAAAGCAGATTTGCAAAGTGGGCTGAATGCGATTCTGGGTGCGACTCACGCGGGCATGACGACTGTTGAATTTCGAAAGCGCGTCACCACATGGATGAAGCAAGCCAAGCACGTCAGATATCAGAGGCGTTATGCTGACCTTGCTTATCAACCGATGCTGGAGGTGCTCAGTTATTTGCAGGCAAAAGGCTTCAGGACCTACATTGTTTCTGGAGGTGGAATCGACTTCATGAGAGCTTGGGCCGAAGACGTATACGGAATACCCCCTGAGCAGGTCATCGGTTCACAAGGGGGAGCTGTTTACCGGGTCAATGATGGGGTTGCACAAATCGTAAAACAGTGGCAGCTAGATTTTCTTGATGACAAAGAGGGGAAACCGATTGGGATCTATCGGCAGATTGGGAAACGACCCATTCTTGCCTTTGGAAATTCGGATGGTGATCGGCAGATGTTGGAATGGACCACGTTAGGACGATCGCCAGGGCTGGGGGTCATCGTGCATCATACCGATGCTGAGCGAGAGTATGCCTATGATCGGCAACCCAAGAGCAGCGGCAAATTGGATGTTGCCTTGAAGGAAGCGGCCCGCGAAGGTTGGGTGGTCGTTGATATGGCCAAAGATTGGAAGACCGTGTTTTTCGATTCAGAGGTAAATAGTAAGATGTCATTTGATTCAATTGCCGGTCCAACTTGGATACTTGAGACTATTGATGGAAAGGATGTGGTTGATCAATCGGTCACGACCATGATCATCGGAGCGGGCGGAAAAGTTGCCGGTAACACTGGGGTGAATCGTTACAGCGGTACGGCTGAAATCAACGGCAGCAAAATCTCGTTTGGCCCACTTGCAACGACTCGGCGAGCTGGCCCCCCGGCCTTGATGGCTCAGGAGTCAATTTTTCTCAAGGCGATGTCCAGGGTGGTTTCCAAGAAGATGTCAGTTGACCGAATTTTGAGAATGGTTGACAAAAGCGGGGAGCCGGTCCTTCGCTTTTTTGCCAGGAAAGCTGGCTCCGCAGCTGAGTAATCAGTGCGTGTTATTTTATTCCCGACAGGGAATTTGTTTCTCCTGTCTTTTTCGTCTTGGTTTGAATCCTGATTTTTCTCAGCTTTCAAGTCGATCTCATTCCTCGCTATCAATCAGTGTGAAAAAAATGCGTTTAAGTTCGTGTTCTGGATTGCGTTTGCCATGTCTTGTGGCGTTTTTGCTGGTGGCTATGACTTCCGTGACCGTTGCTCAGGGGAAGCGGCCCAACATTGTTGTCATTTGGGGAGATGATATTGGGCAGTCCAATGTCAGTGCATACACGCGGGGTTTGATGGGTTACCAGACTCCAAATATCGATCGTGTTGCCCGTGAGGGTATGCTGTTCACCGACTATTACGCCGAGCAGAGTTGTACAGCCGGACGAGCGTCTTTCATCACGGGGCAGCATGGAATGCGTACTGGCCTGACCAAGGTCGGCATGCCGTGGGCATGCAAATCGAAGACCCAACGATTGCAGGCTTGTTAAAGCCCCTCGGTTACGCCACAGGGCAGTTTGGTAAAAACCATCTTGGTGATCGCGATGAGATGCTACCGACCAATCATGGTTTTGATGAGTTTTACGGAAGTCTGTATCACCTCAATGCATCGGAGGAGCCAGAACACCGTGACTATCCCAAGGATCTGGAATTCCAAAAAAAGTATGGTCCGCGAGGGGTGTTGCACTCGTTCGCCAATGGAGAAATCAAGGATACCGGTCCGCTGACGCGAAAACGCATGGAGACGATTGACGACGACGTCGCCTCAAGAGCCGCTGATTTCATGGAGCAGCAGGCCAAGGCTGAGAAGCCTTTTTTTGTGTGGGTCAACTTCACGCACATGCACTTCCGCACGCACGTCAAGCCAGAGAGCTTGGAGCAGTCAGGACGCTGGATGAGTGAGTATGCCGATGCAATGATTGATCACGATAAGAATGTTGGAACCGTACTTGAAAAAATTGATGAATTGGGGATCGGCGAAAATACCTTTGTGATGTACAGCACTGACAATGGTCCGCATATGAATAGTTGGCCCGACGCCGGAACCACACCGTTCCGAAACGAGAAAAACTCAAACTGGGAAGGAGCTTATCGGGTTCCTGCAATGATTCGTTGGCCGGGGAAAATCAAGCCGGGCAGCGTGTCAAACGAGATTGTTTCTCACCTCGACTGGTTGCCATCTTTTCTGTCCATGGCGGGTGAACCTGAAATCAAGTCAAAGTTGCTCAAGGGGCACAAAGCGAATGGTCGTGACTACAAAGTTCATCTGGATGGTTTCGATCTCTTGCCCTATCTGAAGGGCGAAGATGAGAAAGGACCACGCGAGTCATTTCTGTACTGCAATGACGATCAGCAGGTTACCGGACTGCGTTTTGACAACTGGAAACTTGTTTTTCTTGAGCAACGGGTTCAAGGCACGCTGCGGATTTGGGCCGAACCGTTCGTGAATCTTCGTGTGCCGAAGATCTTCAATCTCAGGCTGGATCCCTATGAGCGTGCCGATGTCACCTCAAATACTTATTATGACTGGCTGTTGGATCGAGTTTTTCTGCTTTCACCTGCACAGGAATACGTCGGTGAGTTTCTGGAAACGTTCAAGGAATTCCCGCCGCGGCAAGAGGCTGCAAGTTTCAACCTCGACAATGTCATGGGTAAGTTGAAATCAGGTGCCGGTTCTAAATGATGCCAGTAATGTAAGTGAGCATTGCTGCGTTTCCATGCTCGATCATAAGGCAGCGATTGATGTCTTCAATCGCTGCCTCTTTTCGTTTTGGGAGTCCCACGCCCTGATTTGTGTTGCCAGATTCGATCCTTGAGAATCATGCAAATCCGAATGGCCTGGTCCATGACTTGGGCTTTCCGGCTTTTTTATTCGAGGCGTTGGATCACTTCATCGTTTTTGGCGAGTGATGCTTTTGCACACGCTTCCCAAGCTACGCGTGGGGTACAGCTACGCGTGGGGTACAGCTACGCGTGGGGTACAGCTACGTGTGGGGTACAGCTACGTGTGGGGTACAGCTACGTGTGGGGTACAGCTACGTGTGGGGTACAGGGCAGCGAGAAGTTTGAGGTTTCGAAAAAAGAAAAACGGAACGAGGCGGCGGCAGAGAGAGGGTTTGGGGAGGGCCTTGTGCTGGTTTGACAGAGGAGGTTTTTTTGGTCGCTCACGGCGATTTTCCGGGATTACGCCGCTGATTGCTGAGGTCGACTTGTGGTGGCAGTCGGTAGGAAGAGGTGCAGTATTTAGACATGAACGCGGTTTTTTGCCCACTTTCATGGTTTCCAGACGCGTGGTTGAACGCTCCATCGGGGTGCAGGAGCAATCCACAGACGGTTTGCTACCGCATTGAGCGGTGATAGCGATCAGGCAATTTTGGGCACTTGAAATTCGGCAAACGAGGGTCAAATGCAGAAAAGGGGCTGATACATGCAACCCGACTTGTGACTATAATCCTGTACCCGCCGGATGTACCGGCTCGGACTCATGTAACTCGTCAGTGCTCCGGCTACCTCAAGTCTGCTTGTGGTGTGACCGACGCGCTGGGCGAAATCAACCTCACAAGTGATCCACATCGACACAATGAAAAGCGCCGTTTGCCTTCCCCTGTTGTTGACGTTCTTGCTCACGCCCACATTCGCTACCGCGCAGTTCGCCGGGATGAGAGCGCGGGTACCAGCCGACGCTAACACACTTGTTTTAATCAACGCCGAAAAGATGTTCGGTTCCCGTGTCGCCGACCGTGAGGGCTGGAAAGCTCGACGGCAGGCAGCTTTCGATTCCGGGGTTTCAGCCTTGCCACCCACAGCAACCAGCGTCCTGATCGCTGGTCGGCATGACCTGCACTTTGGTCACGAGGCATTGTGGGAAATGGGCATGATGAATTTCAGCGAGAATAAAGATGTTCTGGCTGTTGCCAAACACTACGGCGGCACGATTGATGAAATCAGCGGACACTCAGCTGTGCGGCTTCCGGATGATCACTTTGTGCTTCAGATGGGGCCAGCATTCATGGCGTCCTATACCCCTGCAAACCGGCAGGATGTAACGCGGTGGTTGCGGCAGACCAATGTGTCGACACCCGGTGGCCATCTTGCACCTTACCTGCAGACCGCCTTCTCCTATGCGACCAAGGTTGGCACGCCAATCATCATGGCAATGGACTTGGGTGGCCTGGTTTCGGTGAATGAGATTGAACAACGAATTGTGAAGCTTGATGCACTCAAAGGTGCAAATATACCGGCCAAGGAACTTGTCAGTCTTTTGCAAGGAATCCAGGGAATCACGCTGGGGGTCTCCATCGATGATTCCGAGCTTGGTGCGATTCGTGTGGACTTCGCTGATTCTGCTGAGATTCTTTCCAAAGTGGGCAAACCACTGCTGCTTGAAATTCTCAAGAATCAGGGAGCAATGATTGACGACTTCGAAAAGTGGGAGCCTTCGGTTAGTGGCAACACATTCATGTTGCGTGGAAATCTTGGCGATGAGGGCACTCGCAAGGTCATGAGTGTGATGGAATTACCTGCTTCGATGACTCATGCTGTTCAGGAAGCGAACTCTCCAAGTGCGAATAATTCAGAAAAGGATAAACTGCTCGCAACGCAGCAGTACTGGAAGTCGCTCAATTCGTTGATGAATGACCTGCGGGATGATCACCACTTTCAAACCTTCGGTCAGGGTGCGATCTGGTACGACAAGTACGCAAGAAGAATTGATCGTTTGCCGATCCTCAATGTTGATCCAAAACTGGTTGATTTCGGAGGAACCATTGCGGCAACATTCCGAAATTGCGAAGCCATCATGCAGGGCGTTGGAATGTCCAGTGCCTTGAGAGTATCGCAAACCGGCGGTAGTGGAAGCTCGGGATATGCAAGTTCTTATGGTGGCTACCGAGCAAGCATGGGGAGCTATGGCTCCACCCCTTATGGACCTCAAGGGATGCAATCGATGGTCACTGGGATGAATGCTTCACGCCAGCAACAAGGCCGTGATATCGCGATCATCCACACGCAAGAACGCTCCAAGGGGGCGAAGAGCTTACGTGACATTTGGCGTCAAATTGACGGTGAAACCGCAGCCATGCGTAAGTACTTGGTCAACGAGTACAGCGCTGATTTCTAATCCCAGTGATTTCCGAATAGCGAAAACGCCAGTTGCACAGTCGTGTGACTGGCGTTTTTTTGTGACCTGCCGGCGTTGGTTGCCGTGGCAACATCTTTTGGAATGATGAATCGTGAAGCGTGATTCCGGGTGTTGATCGGGAGGTTTGGTGGGAGGTTTGGTGGGAGGTCAGGGAGATTCAGTGGCAGGAGATTCAAAGCGGTGGTTCTGGTTTGATCGAGAATCAGGCCATGGGCTCGATCCACTTTGAAAGTGGGGAAATGCAACCCCGCTCGATGGTGCGTTGGGAAGATTGGTTTGATTCGTCAGGGGCACTGCCAGATTACCAGCCCATCGGTTCACCTTGGTCACTAGGGCAGATCAAAGATGACGGCGCATTGGACGCGGTGGGCGTCTGCTGATTGCAGGTCCTTGTTGGTCCGAGTGCCGTAGAGGTATTCGATACCAAGTGTGATTCTATCTTGCGGTTTTGCGAGCAGGTTGATGGCCATGTAGGTCGTGTTTTTTACGGCGTTGTTTTTCTGCCCGGCAGTGTTGTTGAGTTCGTTGTCTGCGTACGTGAAATTGGAACTCAGTAAATCGGTCCATTCGTGCGTGAGTCCAAACATCCAGCCAAACATGGGTAGCAGGGCAGCTTCTCCAGCAGACACCGAGGCTGCATCTGGCAGCGATCGATAGCTGCCGATGCCGCGGCCAAACAAGACTTGTGAGTAAGCCTTGGTCCGTCCTGTGAGCATCAGTACCGCAGTGAAGTTCATCCCGCCAGCGGACCTTGTGACCGTTTTTTCGTCGGTCGGCTGAAACCCGACTGTTCTGTAGAGGGCGGCTGCCTGCAGTTGGAGCAGGTCAGTTGCCAGTCGAACGTGACCGACAAAATCAGGCGAGGGTGATCGTGAGGTACCAATGGAGGGCTCCAGATCAATGATGAATC
>PKCN01000108.1 GCA_002862205.1 Planctomycetaceae bacterium
TTTCTCGTCGATGGTGACGGTCGCTTTGCTGCCACTGAAAGTTACACTCGCTGTAGGCCACTGACCAGCATCCACATGATACTTGTGTCTGGTGATTTTTGCTTTTTTCTTTTGCGTGGTGCTGTCTTCATAGGTGATCAGGGTCAAGCTGTCGCTGCGGTCAAGTTTTCCTGGGGCACCGTTTACGAACACCTTCAATGCATGAGTTGCTTTTCCGTTAGTCTTGCTATCGAAAACGAGTACGACAGTCTGTTCCGTGTCTACTTTCCATGCCAGTGAAAAAGTTCCTCCCCGAAAAGGAACAGAGTAGTAGGTCATCGGTCCATGTTTGTCATCAGGGTCATTCCCCTTGGAGCCTTGGACATACCAAATACCGTTCTGTTGCGACGCAACGCCTTTCAGTAATTTGGTTTGTGCTTCCGTTGGAATGATATCGGTGGCATGGGCAAGGCTCGTGGCGAACACCAGGACGACGAGTGCGGGAAAAGTCACAAAGGAACGCAAGTTGGTCTCCTGATGAATTTGTCCGGCTTTGAGGCCTCCAAGCCAGATGTTCTCGGGGGCGTGGTGTGGGTGGGGTATGTCGATTGAATGTCCGTACCTAGGCGTCCCTTGCAAGAACGCTGCCGCCCAAGTGCATGTTTAACGCAGGAAATTTAGAAACTACTGAGCTTATGCACATCCTGGCAGGATGATCGGGGTAGCTGGTACCGTTTGTTGGCATTCACCAGGGTTCATCAGTTGGGTTGATTATCAGGGGTTGAGCCAGGGAATTCACGGGGTTTTTCATGATCAAAGCCTCTTGCCGCAGGAGTGATTCACTTGGGCGGGTTTTGATTATCAACATAAGGTGGGTGATCAAAAGCGTCGCTAAGCCTTGGGTCTGCAGTTTTCTCAAGGACCGACATCAGACGCTCAGATAGTTCCACGCATTTTGCCGCGTATTTATCGTTGTCGATGAGATTGTTCTGTTGGTCAGGATCAACACGTAGATCGTAAAGTTCTTCCGCAGGTCTCAGATTCAGTGTCAGGTCGAATAGCGGTCGTACGTCGGGTTCGTTGCGATGTGTGATCAGCCACGCTTTGGTCAAGCTGGCGTCGAGGTCAGGCATGGTGACGGCAGTGCTTTGGTGAAGTTGCTCGTAGGTCGGTGGTGTCTTGCCATCAAGGCCACGCGGGTCACCCATCGGCCAACGCTGCGGTTTGAAGTTGCGGATGTAAAGAAAGTCAGGTGTGCGTATGGCACGCATCGGGTACGGCAGGTTGCCTTCACGCGCGGTGTGGAAATGTAATTCACGTCCCACAATGACCTCATTGCGATCTTGGTCAATCCAGCCACTCCGGTGGTCGGTCAACTGTTTCTTGAAACTTTGACCATCCATGTTCTCGGGCACGTCAACATCCGCCAGATCCAGCAGGGTGGGGCCGATGTCCATCACACTGACGAAGTCATCAACCGCGCGCTGCGGTGCGATCAGCTTGGGGTAACGGATCATCAATGGGGCTCGAATCGCCAGGTCGTAGCAATTCGTTTTTCCCCGAGGTACACCCGGTATGCCATGATCCCCTGAGAGGACGATGATCGTGTTGTCGAGTTGCCCGCTGGCTTCAAGCTCAGTCAGCATCACTCCGAGCATGGCATCCAATGCCTCGATTTCACCGAGGTAGTCTGAGAAGTCGCGGCGGATGTCGTCGACATCAGGAAGGAACTTGGGGATCAGTCCTTTGAGCCTGTCAGGATCGATGTTCCAAAGGTTTTTGCCAGAGTCAGCCACATAGGGTCGGTGCGCATTGATGGACCCATAAACAAAAAAGAACGGCTGGTCCTTTGGCTGTCCTGCTAACACTCGCTGCATCTCAATGCGAGGGTGCGCTAGCACCTGTTCGCGGCGCTCGCGTGTTTCTGCGTCATCGGATGCTGTGCCGACGTAGAGCCCGTATCTTTGGTACTCGGTTTTTGGCACCTTGCGAGCTTGTGCGCCCAGTGGGCTCGGTTTAAATGCGAAAGTTTTCAAGCTCTTGCGAACGTAGTAGCCGTCCTCGGCCAGCAGATCGACGAACTTCGGCAGTGTATTGAATGGGTTGTTGTGGCCTTGCCAGTTGCTGGCCTTGCCGTTGAGGAACGCACCGCTTCCGCAGTTCCAGAAGTAGCGACTGGTGGCCAGAGATGCCCGGCATGGTCCGCACGATGCAACGGGGACGAATGCATTGCGAAACAAAACGCCCTCGTTCGCAATCCGATCGATGTTGGGAGTCTTGATGACGTCATTGAGTGATGGTGTTTCCGGGTCAGAGTAAATGCTCGCATAGCGACCCCAGTCATCAGCAAAAAAGAACAGGATATTCGGGCGTTCCGCAGCGTGGGTTGCATTCGTACAAAGGCAAACCAGAACGACAAAGCAGAGAATCGGTGTACGTGTTTTGGTTGGGCGGGCCATGTTTTGGATCTTGTTGCGTGCCAGGTTTCGAAGGCGTATCTGATGCCATGATGGTAAGCCGGACGTTGCACCCTTGAGTTCGTGCAACTGTGGTCAGTGCTTGGCGGAGCGGAAGTCCTTTATTGTAGGCTTTGCGATGAACGTGTCGTAGGTGCTGTCGGTTCTCGAGCGACGTTTCCTCGTAGATCCGATCAAATGGTCAGGCTGGCTCGCAAAGTTAGCTGGCAGGGAAGCAAAAAAAGTTTAAAAACAGACCCTAAGGAAGTGATCGCGGAGTCGTCTAAACTGCGATAGCACCACTGCGTGCTGATAGAACCCTCATTGGCAGTTAGGCGAAAACCATGAATCGATGTCTCCCCGGTTTGGGCTGTTTTCTGGCAGTCATCCTTGTCATTGCAACATTGTATGCCACTGAGCCTCGTACTCCCGTCACAGTGACGACCAGCGAACTTGGTGGCGCGGATCGCTACATGACCTACCTCAGCACCGATAAGCCAATTTACAGGCCTGGCGAAACGATGTATGTGCGTGGTGTGGTGCTCCATCATAGGAGCCGCAAACCGTTGCCACCCAATTCAAACTTTCAGGCCGCATTTAACATCAAGGGCCCGAAAGGCGATTCCGTAGCGTCAGGTTGGGTGAGTTCGCAGGAAAGTGTCTTTGGGCTGCAATGGACGGTGCCCGATGAGCAGGCCGGTGGCGAATATGCCGTCAATGTGACCTATCCGAGGTACGGTTACACGCCCGCTGAACGCAAGTTTGACGTTCGTGTTTATCGTGCTCCCCGATTGAAATCCCAAATCAAGTTTCTGCGTGATGGTTACGGTGCGGGTGATGAGGTTGCTGCCATGCTTTCGGTGGAACGAGCTGAAGGCGGTATCCCCACGGGTGCAACGGTCGCTGTGATTGCACGAGTTGACGGCAAGGAAGTGTTCCACGGGCCCGCAGTCGTGGACGACAAGGGTAAATGTGTTGCCCGCTTTGTACTCCCCAAGAACATTGAGCGAGGCGAGGGAACTCTGGCCATGGTGATCCAGGATGGCGGCGTTGTTGAAACGGCCAGCAAGACCATCCCGATCCTGCTACAGACCGTTGACTTGGAACTGTATCCCGAAGGCGGCGATCTGATCGCGGGCCTGCCAAATCGAGTTTACTTTGAAGCTTTTACGCCAGCAAGGAAACCAGCCGATCTGGCCGGATTCGTGATGGATGAAGAGGGTAATGAAGTGGCCCGATTCGAGAGCCAGCACGAGGGACGTGGTCGTTTCCGTTTGACGCCCCGAGCCGGTGAAAAGTATTCGCTGAAGATCACGCAGCCTTCGGGTATCGATACCGTTTTTCCTCTGCCCGATGTGAAGTCTGGCGCGGTTCTGCAGTCCGTTCAAGACGTTTACCTTTCGGGTGAACCCGTGGTCATCAAAGCTGGCACCAGTGATGCCAAGCCGTTTTCAGTCACGCTACGTCAACGCGAGACTGAAGTCGCTAAATTGAAATTTGTTGACGTGAGCAAGGGTTTGGCTGAGGCCAGATTCACGCCTCCGGACTCTGCTGCCGGTGTGCTCGTGGCAACCGTGTGGGATGCAACGGGTAAGCCATTGGCTGAACGCTTGATCTTTCGGCAGCCCGTCGACGCAGTGCAAATCAAAATCACGCCGAACGCACAGCAATATACGCCTGGCGGCAGGGCAAAGTTTGACATCCTCACAACGAATGCCTCAGGAGCACCAGTTTCGGCCGTTGTCGGTTTGACAGTCACCGATGACAGTGTTTTGGAAATGATTGAAACCCGCGAACAAGCTCCGAGGCTGCCTGTGATGGTGTTGCTTGAAGATGAGGTCAAGGATTTGGCAGATGCTCAAATCTACTTTGATCCGAATAGCGAAGACTCTGATCTGGCGGTTGACCTGCTGCTGGGCACACAGGGATGGCGCCGGTTTGCGCACGTCAAATTTGAGGAATTTCTGGCGGATCACGGTGACGATGCACGCCGCGCTTTTGCAATGCGTCTGGAAAACAGATTCGCCGATTCGATCGTGGTGATGGATGGATTTGATGAACTGGATGAGATCGGATTTGGAGTGGGGAAGGTTCTGGGTATGCGAATCGTGAAGCCGGGCGAGGTGTTGGCGGAGCATCGTGAAGAGGTTCCGATGCCAGCGAACGCAAAGGAACCCGCTGCTGGACCGAGAGAAGCACTGCAGTTGGAAGCAGAGGACGCGATCGAAGGTGATCTCGACATGGTGGTGAATGGGGTAAGGGACATGCCAGTAGCGGTGAACCGGCCCCTGCAACCGAAGGTGCGGGCACCTGAAGATCAGAATCTAAGGTTGGCTTTGGAAGCCCGCTTGAAGATGGCAGCTAGGAAGAGAGTCGTAGGGGACAAGCTTTTTCTGGACGAGATGGCTAACGATTTGGTCGCCGTGCGCGTTTATGCTCACCAGTTTCGTGCTGACAGAAAGGTTGGTGACCGAGTTGATTTCACGGAGACCCTGTATTGGAATGCGGGGGTTAAAACTGACCAGGACGGTAAGGCAAGTGTGGAATTTGCGTTGAACGATTCCGTCACCAGTTTCCGCGCCTCTGTTGATGCATTTGCGGATAGCGGAGCACTCGGGCAATCCTCGGTTATCATCGAAGCGGTTCAGCCGTTCTATTTGGAACCCAAGTTGCCGTTGGAAGTTTCCACGGGTGATCAAGTTCGGATTCCAGTTGGTTTGGTGAACGCAACGGATCGCCGGTTGATGGGCGGTGACTTTACGCTTGAATCGGCGATGGCAGGACTGGGGAAAAATACGAGCGCAGCTTTTTCTTTGAATGCTCAGGAACGCCTGCGAAGATTATTCAGAATCGGTCCCTTCAAGCAGCCAGGGAAGGCTGAGTTGGTGCTCAACGCTGACATCGCTGGCTACAGCGACCGTGTGACTCGAAGTATCGTTGTCAAACCGTTGGGATTCCCAGTGGAATCCGGTTTTGGTGGATTGATCGAAGGTGGGGAAACCGTCACTCATGAAATCGCAATTCCCCCATCGTTGATCGGTGGCAGCCTCACCACGCGGGTTGTCATTTACCCAACGCCGCTGGCCAGCATGAACGAGGCCCTGGAAAGATTGATCCGTGAACCCTATGGATGTTTTGAGCAAACAAGTTCATCCACCTATCCGTTGGTCATGGCTCAGCAATACTTCATGTCCCATCAGGGGGTTGACCCTAGTTTGATACAACGCAGTGCAGACATGCTGGAAAAAGGCTATCAACGGCTAATCGGATACGAGTGCAAAGGTGGTGGCTTTGAGTGGTTTGGTAACGATCCGGGACACGACGCATTGACCGCTTACGGTTTGATGGAATTCACGGACATGGCCGAGGTTCGTCACGTTGATCCCGCCATGTTGCAAAGGACTCGCGAGTGGTTACTGAATCAACGTGACGGTGAGGGTGGTTTCGAACGGAAAACGAACACGCTGCACACGTGGTTGGCAGACCCCGATGTGGCGTTCACGTACAACACCTGGGCATTATTGAAAGCCAGTGTTGATGCCGACTTATCGACTGAAGTCGCGTGGATTCGAAACACAGCTGAAGCGACAGACAATACCTACGTGACGGCGTTGGCCGCAAATGTTTTCTCGCTTGCGGGAGACAGGGATGGTGAAGAACACATGCTTGATAAACTGGCTGGACTGCAAACCAGTGATGGGTCCCTTGAGGGGGCGACTGTTTCGGTCGTCGGCAGTGGAGGTGAAGCACTTAAAATTGAAACGACCGCTCTCGCTGCAACTGCGTGGCTTCGCAACCCTGCATACTCTCTCAACGTTGAGAAGGCGATCGAGTATCTATCGGGCGTATGCAAAGGTGGACGATTTGGCTCCACTCAGTCAACCATTCTCGCACTGCAGGCCATTGTGGCCTACGACCAGGCCCACGCGAAGCCAAAGGCGCCGGGAACCTTGCAGCTTGTCGTTGACGGTCGGCCTATTGGAGAACCCGTCGCATTCACCAAAGACACTCAAGGCGCGATCGAACTCCCCTCGTTCAGTGAATTGCTGACCGAGGGAAAACACAAGATTCAGGTGGTCATGACAGGTGGTTCTGAAATGCCTTATTCGATCACGGCAGACTATCACACACGAACGCCGAACTCATCTGATGAGTGCAAGTTGCACCTCGAAGTCGCTCTGGCAAATCGGAAAATCGAGGAAGGGGCCAGCACCGAAGTCAACGTGAGCCTCTTCAATACAACCAGTCAGAAAATTCCGACACCCACAGCCATCATTGGCATTCCGGGTGGGCTGGAAGTTCGACACGACCAGTTGAAAGAACTGGTGGCTGCTGGAAAGATCGCCGCCTACGAGGTCAGGGGACGTGAGGTGATCCTGTACTGGTTGGCTCTGGAGGCCGAGCAGCGCGTTGATGTTCCCATCAGTCTTATCGCTGCGATTCCCGGAACCTACACC
>PKCN01000161.1 GCA_002862205.1 Planctomycetaceae bacterium
TAGTGATGACCACAACATCACAAATAGACCCTGCGAACAAACACAAACAGCACGCCCACAAAGACCACAACACAGGAACCACCAGCCCATCAACAGGGACCAACCCACAAACGGGACCAGAGACTCACCAGGGCCAGAAACCCGCAATCCTGTAGAGCCTTGATTGCCCGTTGTGCCGCCGCGACTCGGAGTTCGCGTACCTCGTGAAATCGCAACTGACACTTCCTGTGAGTAACGCCCACCACTCAAAACTTCGCGTAGTTCACTGTCCAGTGAAAACGAAACTTCCACGGCGATGTTCATCGAATCACCATCAATGAGTTTTTTTCACCATGTGACGTCGTGCCACTCACATTGGCAAAGCTCCTGGAACTTTCTAACGAAATATGTGATTTCCGAAAACGTCTTCTCGTGTTAGCAAGAAGATAGACAAAAGTCTACGACGGCCTGAGTTTCGCTCGTCATTCCACTACTTTTTTGGGAAACTTGCCACCACCGGTGATCGCCTCAACGGTCGCCTTTACTGAAACATGTCCCGGTGGCACGTTGTCGGGAATTACACTTCCCGGCGGCAACTTTGAAGTGTCAACTTCGATAGATGGCTTAATGGGTCGAAGTACAGGCGCAGGTGGTCCAGCTGGTTTGGGAACGGGATTGCTTAGCGAGTCCCGGAACGAAGCTCCGTCCGCATCGACTCGGATATCCTTCGCAGCTGAATCGTTGAACCGCCCACCTCGATGGATGTTGTCCGGCACTGCACGCTTTGGAGACACAAACAGGAGACAGGACACAAACAGGAGACACAAACAGGGACACACAAACAGGGACAGGCACAAACAGGGACAGGCACACAAACAGCAGGCACAAACAGGGACAGGCACAAACAGGGACACACCACAAACAGCACAAACAGGGACAGGCACACAAACCACAAACAGTGCGACACAAACAGGGACAGGCACACAAAGGACACAAACAGGGACAGGCACAAACAGGGACACACCACAAACAGCACAAACAGGGACAGGCACACAAACCACAAACAGGGACAGGCACACCACAAAAACCACAAACCAGCACAAACAGCACGACACAAACAGGGACAGGCACACAAACACGACACAAACAGGGACAGGCACACAAAAGACACCACCACAAACAGGGACAGGCAAACAAATCAGGAGGGCACAAACAGGGACGGGCACAAACAAGGACGCAGGGACAGCCGTTGGTCTTCGCCTGTAAGTGCTATCAAAAAAATTGACAGTTTGATCAATGTCACTACACTCACTCCTTCAGCGAAATCATTCCTTGCGGGGGGGGCAAACTCATGGGACGGCAGGCTCGGGGCGAGGTCATGGATCCCAATCAGATCCAGGTTTTTCATTGTGTGCAGCGGTGTGTTCGTCGCGCATTTCTCTGCGGCAACGATCCCTACTCTGGGGTCTGTTATGAACATCGGCGTCACTGGATTCGGCAGCGACTCGAGTTTCTTGCGTCGGTTTTTGGAATCGATTGCCTGACCTACACGATCCTGAGCAATCATCTACACCTAGTGCTTCGAAGTCGGCCTGATGTGGTGCAATCTTGGAACGACAATGAAGTTGCCCGGCGTTGGCTCATGCTGTTTCCCGAGCGACGTGAGAAGGACGGGATGCCTGCCGAGCCTACACAGCCAGAGGTTGACTCCATTGCGAACAACCCCGAGAAGCTTGCCGAGCGTCGTCGTCGACTGAGCGATCTGAGTTGGTGGATGCGTTGCACAGCGGAAAACATCGCCCGGCAAAGCAATCGTGAAGACAAAGTTACTGGACACTTTTGGGAGGGACGGTATCGGGCGCAGCGATTGCTCGATGAGGCTTCTGTGTTGGCCTGTGCTGCATACGTTGATCTAAATCCCATTCGCGCGGCATTGGTTGAGGATTTAGAGAGTAGTGAGTTCACTGGTGTGAAGGAACGGATTGATGATCTACGCGAACGAGGTGCTCGAACACAAATGAGCAAGCAAGAATGGGAGCGAAGCCAATCTTGTTGTTGCAGCGGCTGGATGAGTCCGATTGAGATCAGGGAAACGGTTGATCCGACCGACAGTGACCTCAGGGCTTCGCCACGGCGGGCCAGTGAGAAAGGTTTCTTGCCAATTTCCTTGACTGCTTATTTAGAGTTATTGGACTGGACTGGCCGAGAGATTCTTCGTGGTAAACGTGGCGCAATCCCAGCTCATCTGGCACCGATTCTTGAGCGTCTCGGTTTGGATACGCTGGGCTGGTGTGATCTGATCGTACAGTTTGGGCGTTCCTTCAAACGCGTGGTCGGAACGGCCGAGCACATGCGTCAGGAGGCGATGCAGCGAGGGCAGCATTGGTTGCAATCACCAGGGTGCCTAGCGTGAAATATCGCAGATTTGTGATATTTCATTGATGAGTCACTCGCGCCTCAGTTGCGGTGGCTTAGTGATATTATTGACAGATCATGGCAACCGTTGGTAATAAGCTTGACCGATGAGCGAGACTCACCTCGATGTTTTCTGCATTTCGCACATTTAAATCGCCTCACCCTCAATGCGCGACGAAATCGCAAGCTCTGCGAAGGGATTTGGGAGCATGGTACGTGCCTGTTCTTTTTTGAGCGTTAGTCTTTGTGGTCTTGTGAGTCTGCGCCTGTTCCCTTTTTGGTCCTTCACCTCAATGCGTGACGAAATCGCAAGTTCTGCAAAGTGATATGGGAGCATGGTGCGTGCCTGTCCCTTTTTGGCGTTAGTCTTTGTGGTGTGTGACTCTGTGCCTGTCCCCTTTTTAGTTTCCTTTTTGCTTTGCTTTTGGAGCCTTGGTCAGTCTGTGCCTGTCCCCTTTTGGAGCCGTCCCCTTTTGGAGCCGGTCCCCTTTCGGAGCCGCCTTTTGGAGCCGTCCCCTTTTGGAGGCAGTCTGCGTCTGTTCTCTTTTGGAGCCCCTCTTTTGGAGTCGTGTCCCCTTCTCGCCGCTCGGAGGATAGCAGTTCTTTTTCCCGAGCTTGAGTCTCGGAATGCGTCGTGGGTCGGGACTTATTGTCGCGGAAGCGGTTTGCCACTTTGTCTTTCACTGTGTTTGCAGTGTTGTTTTACAGTGTTATAGAAAGCAGTCCCTCGTTTGTGGGGTAGGCGAGTTCGCGTTCGCTGTTTCGTTGCGATGAATTTGCCGGTTTCGTTGATTGTGTTCCTAAAGTTTCGGACTAGACTCAACCGCTTTGATGAGTTGCCTGGGGTTGGTCAGCTGAATAGGTGCTTCGGGTGGAGTTTAGGATTCCGTTCGTGAGCGTGTAACTCGCAATTTTCTACTTTGTTCGTTGCACCGAAAGCGAACACGAAAGGGGGCGACAGGATGCGCGAAATTGATAGGGCGACTGGGCAATCAAAACGGGTTGTGGTTATTGGAGGCGGGCCCTCTGGTTTGACTGCCGGTTATGAGTTGGCAGATGCTGAAATCCCGGTTACGGTTCTTGAGAAGCATTCAATCGTTGGTGGTATTGCTCGAACAGAGTCTTACAAAGGGTTCCTGTTTGATATGGGGGGGCATCGCTTCTTTTCCAAATCTGAGGTCGTGAATGAGTTTTGGGATAAGTTGCTCTCTGACCGGTTTTTAATCCGTCCGCGGCAGTCACGTATTTATTATCGCCGCCGATTCTATGATTACCCACTGCGGGCGCTCAATGCTTTTCGTAACCTGGGGCTGATCGAGTCTTGTCTGATCATGCTCAGTTGCCTGTGGTGGAAAGCTTTTCCATACAAGCAGGAAAATACATTTGAGGAATGGGTGACCAATCGGTTCGGGCGTCGACTTTTTAAGATGTTTTTCGAGTCCTACACCGAGAAGGTTTGGGGCATCGGGTGTAGTGAGTTAAGTGCAGATTGGGCCGCGCAACGAATCAAGGGGCTGTCGCTCAAAACAGCAGTGCTTACTGCTTTGGGCAAGAAAGACAAGGGAATCAAAACTCTCATCGAATCTTTTAAATACCCCGAAAAAGGTCCTGGGATGATGTGGGAGGAGGTTGCCTCGCGCATCGTAAGCAAGGGCAGCGACGTTTGCCTGAGTTCAAATGTTACCCGAATCAATAGAATCGGGAGCCTCATCGAGAGTGTTGAAGTGTTGAGCGAGCGTTCAGAGGACTGTGATTCTCACGATGGCAGTCACTTCATCTCGAGTATGCCATTATCCGAGCTTGTTCTGAAAATGAATCCACCCGCTCCAGAAAATGTGAGGTGCGCCGCCGAGCGTCTTCGCTATCGAGATTTTCTTACCGTGTGTTTGATTGTTGATAAGCCTCATGTGTTCAGTGATAACTGGATCTACATACACGATTCAAACGTTAAGGTTGGCAGGATACAGAATTACAAAAATTGGAGCCCAAAAATGGTTCCCGTTGAGGGAAAAAGTAGCTTGGGCCTTGAATACTTCTGTAATGAAGGGGATTCGACGTGGAGCATGGCAGACGATGAATTGGTAGAGCTTGCAAAGCAGGAGATGGAAAGTCTGGGCTTGTTAGAAGTCGAGCATGTGATTGATGGGTGTGTGTTCCGCGTTGAAAAGTCATATCCGGTGTACGACGCAACTTACCGAGAGCATGTTCGGGTCCTGCGTGAGTTCGTGCAGGAGTTTGATAACTTGCAGACAATTGGGCGTAATGGTCTGCATCGATACAATAATCAGGACCACGCTATGCTGACCGGAATCATCGCGGCCAGAAATGTAATCAATGACTCACAGGAAGACGTGTGGTCCGTCAACGAAGACAAGCAATATCACGAAGAAGTGTCTGACGATGAGTCGCAGAGTGAGCCCCAATTCACAGCAACCAACTCAATGAGGCCGTCAACGGGTGAGGTTGGCAGTCTTCGGACTGAGGAGAAATGGACGACTGAGATACGAGATGATGGTCGTGACGTGTGCTCACCTCGGTCGTGATCTCAGCCGTCAGTAATTCTTATAGCACGCTTGGGATGTGCGTTTTGGCCGTTGGGATCAGTTCATGGTCATGGAGGACAACATGCCGCAGTGCATGCAGCCAACGATAGAGCCGTCGTCCATTGAGGTCTCGGTGGTCGTGCCGGTGCGTAATGGCGAAAAGGAGATTGAGGAATGTTTGGGCAGGATACTGCAATCTGTTGGGTGCAGTTTTGAGATTGTGGTCGTTAATGATGCGTCAACGGACCTGACCAAGGATATTGCGGAGCGTTTGGGGGCCCGGGTCATTACATTGCCGGAGCAAAGTGGCCCTGCTGCAGCTCGAAACAGAGCGGTGGGAGAGTGCCGTGGTGAAATCATTGTATTTGTCGACTGCGATGTCAGGATTTCGAGTGAAACACTTCAGGCGCTCAGAGCTCAATTGGAGGACAATCAATGGGCGGCAGTCTTCGCATCCTATGATCGAAATCCAAAGGCAGGCAATCTGGTGTCAGTCTATAAAAATCTGATGCACCACTACTATCATCAGCGATCAGACCGTGAATCGCATACGTTTTGGAGCGGTTGTGGAGCAATGAAGAAAGTAGTCTTTGAAGAGATGGGGGGGTTCAATCAGGCATTCGCACAGCCCAGTATTGAGGACATTGAGCTTGGTATGCGCCTATTGAAGGCAGGGCATTCCATTGGCTCAGCCCCTGAAATTCAGGTCCAGCATACGAAGCGTTGGACGCTCAGGAATTTGGTTTACACAGATGTATTTCTGCGAGGTATTCCTTGGACCCGGCTGATCTTGCAGGCGGGTGCCATGCAGAATGATTTGAATGTCAGCCGCTCGCAGCGTGTTTGTGTATTCATCGCGGGCCTGATGGTTGTTACTTTCGCGTTGTTGGTATGGGTGCATCCTGCGATCTTCATCCTGCCACTGGTTGTCGTGTTGTTGCTGTTTGTGATGGATCTGGCGAGTGCCCGTCAAACAATGAGGCAGGCCGCGTTAGCCTGCGGGGCTACTGTGTTATTGACTCTTGTCGCATGCTGCCTGGTCTGGGATCCTTTGACGGCACTGTTGTTTCTTGGCGTGTTGTTGATTGGTGTTATTTCCCAACAGAGTCTCAAGTTCTTGATGAGTGTGGGAGGGTTGCCCTTCGCCATCCTGTGTATCCCGCTGCATGTGATTTACTACTTGTACTGTGGGTTTTCTTTCGCTGCCGGTACTCTACTTCATCTACTTGGCGTTCCCTTGTACAACTCGAAAGACGTTGAAGAAGAGGTCGGATAGGTAGAGTGATCGTAGCCTCCGTTGAAAGCTGATCGGCCATGTTGCCGCGCGCAAAAGTGAACTTTGCCCTTCATCTTGTATCTTGCATGATGATCGAGTTTTCAGGTTGGCAAAGAGAGGTCCAATGTCTGGAAACGAGAAACGATGGGAGTTCATGCATTTTGATCCTGTTGAATCGATTTGTTTGTGTGAATGCCGAGTTCAAAGCCCGTGGCATCATGGCATATGGAAAGTTTCGTTGACTCGATTTCTCTCTACTGAAACCAATATGCATCTCGATCCAAGTCGAAAAATGGAGGGCGGTGAGAGTCCCAATGATGCACGGGGTGCCGCGTGAATGTTCCGGAAATTGCGAGTTCAGTGCGTTGTGTTGTTGGTCTGTTGGGTGATTACCCTGTGGTTCCACTGGGGCAATGATGGAATCTGGTTCCAAGGTGATTTCCCCCGACACGCGTTGAATGCTGTTTTCTTTTTGGATGTGGCGAAAGAGGGATTAGCTGATCCCATCGAGTACGCCCGTCATTACTACACGCGTTACCCAGCGATCACGCCACAGTCTTATCCGCCGCTGTTTTACTTGATGCTTGGCAGCGGTTTTGCTGTTTTTGGTGTAAGTGGCTTGATTGGTAAATTTCTAGTTCAGGGATTCGCCCTGC
>PKCN01000412.1 GCA_002862205.1 Planctomycetaceae bacterium
TCGTTCGTGGTGACAGATCTTGTTTCTTGCAAGGTTTGTGAACAGGGAACTCCGGTTCAATCCCGGGACGGTCCAGCCGCTGTGAACTGCCGCAATTTTCCGAAATTGCAAGCGAAGTTGCTTCTTTGGAAGTGCCATTGCTCGTGAGTGGATTTCATCAAACGAGTGAGAAGGCTGTAAACGACGCTCTTGGCAGTGAGTCAGAAGACCTACCACGAAACAGACGGTTCCGTGCCCTCTCGGATTGGGGCGATCGTTGCAGATGACATTGGATGTCGAGAGAAACGACGTCCGCGTTGTCTTGGACTGACACTTTTTTAGGGCTTCGTTTTCCCCACCACCCCGGCTGCCACGTTTCCGATGCGTGACGACGGATGTGTGGGATGGATCGCTGCTTGCAATGGAACGCCTTTGACGGCGTCGAACGGAATTCTTGCATGACTTCTTCTGCCTACAAAGACGAAACAGGGATCGTTCGCAAACGTGACGGGCGAGAAACCGAGTTCGACGCAGCGCGTGTGGCAACGGCGATTGAGAAGGCATTCCGAGCCGAAATGAATCTCGCCGACGGCCAGCCTCTCGACAGCGAACTGGCTGGCGATATCGGCAAGATCGTCGACCAAATCACCGCGATTATCTCCGCCACTGATCGCACTCAACCGGTCACTGTCGAGCAAATTCAGGACATCGTGGAAATTGGGTTGATGAAATGCGAGCACTTCCGGGTCGCACGCCGATACATCCTGTACCGCACGGAGCACGCGCGGATACGGGCGATCCGCAGTGAAGACCAACAACTCGATTCTCTGGCGGAGCATCAAGAAGTTGAAGACAGCCTATCGGTGGAAATCGAACCCGGTGTGCGAGTGCCGTTTGATGTTCTGCGACTGACGCGTTTTCTGAATCAGTGCGAGGCGGCACGCCTTGACGAAGTAGATACTGAGGGAATTATTGACGAAGTTGTTCGCGGGTCATTTGATGGGATGACCCCCGACGATGTGACGCGCAGTCTGGTGCTATCTGCCCGCAGTCGCATCGAGCGTGATCCAGGCTACGATGCCCTTGCCGCCGAATTACAAGCCAGCCTGATTTACCGCCACGCGATTGGCAAAACGCAATTCGATGATAGTTTCGAGCAAACTTACCGCGATCATTTTGAGCATTACATCATTGAAGGCGTACGTGCCGAACGTTTATCCGAACAGCTCCGTTCGTTTGATCTCGACAAGCTTGCCAACGCGATCAAGCCGTCACGGGATTCCGAGTTCCGGTACCTTGGTTTACAAACGATATACGATCGATATTTAACGAACATCGAAGGGCGTCGAATTGAGACGCCGCAATACTTCTGGATGCGTGTAGCGATGGGCTTGGCACTGGCCGAAACCGACCATCGCGAGGAACGCGCGATCGAGTTTTATGATCTTCTGTCGTCTCTTCGCTTCACCAGTGCAACGCCTACTCTGTTCAATTCTGGAACACCGCATCCGCAACTGAGTAGTTGTTACCTGACGACAGTGGAAGACGATTTGGACCACATTTTCAAGTCTGTCGGAGACAACGCCCGGTTATCCAAATGGGCCGGCGGGCTTGGGAACGACTGGACGAACATCCGCGCCACGGGTGCTCGAATCAATGGCACCAACGGCGAGAGTCAAGGGGTGATTCCATTTCTAAAAATTGTCAACGATGCTGCTATCGCTGTAAATCAAGGCGGGAAGCGAAAGGGTGCTGTGTGTGCCTACATGGAGCCATGGCACTTGGATTTTGTTGAGTTTCTGGACCTCCGCAAGAACACTGGGGACGAGCGTCGAAGGACGCATGACATGCACACGGCGGCTTGGATTCCTGATTTATTCATGCAACGTTTGGAGAACAATGGTGACTGGACGTTTTTCAGTCCAGACGAAGTACCCGACCTCCACGACACCTATGGCTCAGCATTCAAGGAACGATACGAATATTACGAAGCGGAAGCGATCGCTGGTCGCATTCGCCAACACCGAACCATGCCAGCGAACGACTTATGGCGAAAGCTGCTGACTCGCACATTTGAAACGGGTCACCCTTGGGTGACGTTCAAAGACCCGTCTAATATCCGTTCACCGCAAGACCACACGGGAGTTGTCCACAGCAGCAATCTGTGCACCGAGATTCTTCTCAATACAAGTGCAGATGAAACGGCAGTTTGCAACTTGGGCAGCATCAACCTGGGTCGTCACATTATTGACAAGAAGCTCGACGTTGAATTGTTAAAAAGCACCATCAGCACCGCGATGCGGATGCTCGACAACGTCATTGACATCAACTACTACCCGACATCGGAAGCAAAGAATTCGAATTTCCGGCACCGCCCGGTCGGTCTGGGAATGATGGGATATCAGGATGCTTTAAACGAATTGCAAATTCCGTTCTCGAGCGAAGCTGCGGTTGATTTTGCCGATCAGAGCATGGAGGCGATCAGCTACTACGCGATCCTTGCATCAGCGGAACTTGCTGCTGATCGAGGGAAATACGAATCGTATGGAGGTTCGAAATGGGACCGTGGTTTGCTCCCTATCGATACGCTTGAATTGCTGGATACTGAACGTGGCGAGACGATCGCGGTGGACCGCACGACAACCATGGACTGGCAATTGGTCCGGGACACGATCGCGAGTCACGGCATGAGGAACAGCAATTGCCTTGCCATTGCGCCAACGGCAACAATTTCTACAATTGTTGGCTGCACGCAGTCGATAGAGCCGACTTACAAACAGCTCTACTCCAAAAGCAATTTGTCCGGCGAGTTCACTCAAACCAATCACCGACTTGTCAACGAACTGAAGTCGCGAGGTTTGTGGAATCCGGAGATGCTTGACGCGTTGAAATATTTCGATGGCACCGTTGGCGAGATTGAGCAATTGCCCAGTGATGTCAAGGAACTATTCGCAACGGCATTCGAGATCCAACCGTCGTGGTTAATCGCAGCGGCTTCGAAGCGTCAGAAGTGGATCGACCAAGGTCAATCATTGAATCTGTACCTGGCCGCCCCAAGCGGCAAAGCGATCGACGCGATGTACCGACTTGCATGGAAGAGTGGACTCAAGACGACGTATTACCTGCGTTCGCTTGCGGCCACGCAGGTCGAGAAATCAACCGTCGATGTCAACCGCCATGGGATCCAACCGCGCTGGATGAAATCGCAAAGTCAATCGAGTGAAATTCGGATTGACCGTGGATCTGCGGCAGCAGCATGCAGCATTGATGATCCCGATTGCGAGGCGTGCCAGTAAGAATGCTTTTTTACTTCAACTGGATCGAGCGTGGTTTCAGAATGCACCACAAGCCCGGTATTTCTCGGGCGTGGGTGCGTGTTGAACCTGATGGTCGCCAGTTGATTTTGACTTCCCCCGGAGGATTTGATGTGCCGTCGCGTGACGGTCCGTTCCATGCGTGCATCATTAATCGTGACGACCAAATGGTAGACGGTCCCATTGAGCTTCCAACCCGACTCGCCCTAGCCAGATGGCTACGCGAACGCAGTACTGTTTCTATTCCAACCGACCCAAGGATGTAACCGATGCCCACCTCAAGCCCCGAACCCAGCACGATCAGCAACATCGACACGCGAGTTGACGCTCCCCGTTTTGATGCGACGGACAAACGATTGATCAACTGCAACCAGGTCGACGTGAACCAACTCATGCCGCTGAAATACAATTGGGCGTGGGAGCACTACCAGAACGGATGTGCCAACCACTGGATGCCGACAGAAGTCCCCATGACCAAGGACATTGAAGTTTGGAGAAGCAACAAACTGAGCGACGCCGAACGTCGTGTGATCATGCGAAATCTCGGTTTTTTTTCCACCGCCGAGAGCTTGGTCGGCAACAACCTCGTACTCGCGATTTTCAAACAGGTCACGAACGCCGAGTGCCGCCAATATCTGTTGCGACAGGCATTTGAAGAAGCCGTTCACTCTCACACGTTCTTGTACATTGTCGATTCGCTTGGTCTGGACGAAGGCGAGGTGTTCAACATGTATCACGAAGTTCCCACAATAGCTCGCAAGGACGCCTTCGAGTCCGAACTGACAGCAGAAGTCATGTCGCCAGACTTTTCAACTCACACGGACGAAGGAGCCCAAGCCTTTTTGAAAAACTTGATCGGTTATTACTTGATCATGGAGGGCGTATTCTTCTACACCGGTTTTGTAATGATGCTCTCATTTCACCGCCGCAACTTGATGACCGGCATCGGGGAGCAGTTCCAGTACATCTTGCGTGACGAAACGACTCATTTGAATTTTGGGATTGATCTGATCAATGGCGTCAAGGCGGAGAATCCGCACTTATGGACAGAGCCTTTTCAGCAGGCCATGATCGATCGAGTCAAGCAAGCCGTTGAGTTGGAAGTCGAATACGCGGCTGACTGTTTGCCTTCAGGCATCATGGGCCTCAATCAAGATTTGTTCCGGGATTACGTCCAGCACATCGCAGACCGTCGCCTGGAGCGAATCGGTCTGCCGATGCAATACGGTTCGTCCAACCCATTCCCGTGGATGAGTGAGACAATGGATCTGGCTAAGGAGAAAAATTTCTTCGAGACCCGTGTCACCGAATACCAATCCGCCGGCAGCCTCAGTTGGGACTGATCCCGCGCTGCCGAAGACACGAATCGAGACGTTCCTCAGCACTACCTGCTTGAAAGCGGGACAGTGCCGAGACGAAACGTCGGGTATCCAGTCTCCTCGGAGTCATCGTCACTCCGAAAGTGCTGGAAGGCGATCTCGTTGCGTGATTTCGATGAGTTTCATTTTTCATCTCAAACGCAGGCAGGCGGGTTTAAAGTTCGTGGGGTGGCGTAGCTCCACGCCCAAATGCGCGCATTATCCAAACGGAGGAGCGACCGGGAACCAGATTTTTGCCTATCGAATGGGCAAGTCCCCATTGCAACTATCCGCAGGAACCTTCACTCGGGCAGGAAGCTCCACAATTCTGACAGACGCGATCTCGGGGGCGAGCAGCGTTGAGATCGATGACAAACGTCCATCGACAAGCAGACGCCTACGCGTGCTCTGATGAGGCACTCACCAGGAGTAATCCCCTTTCACACACGCTCGCTCCCACCGAGAAACAACTGGTGAATACCGAGAGAAAGGAAACAGCACGCCAGAACTCGAGGGCAACATGCAAATTACAGCTTTTACAACTGATATCTTCAGCATCCACTTGCCTATGCGGCTGGCCTCATGAAGCTTTCGAACCTCATGCAACGAGTCAGCTATCTCATGTGAAGCCAACTTGCCTTTCTTTAAAGTAGTCTGTGGATCTCGTCGGCTCACAATGGAGCGGTGAACTTCGATTTGTAAAAATCACCATTGCGGTGCTGACGGATGGCAAGAGTGGGTTGAGATTCCGCACTGACATCGCAGAGTGTGCTGAAAATTGCTCAGCAATCATATCTCCCAGCTTGCAAATCAAGGCAACAAGCGTGCGAATCAGGTACTTTCCACGCTGGCACGTCACGACGGTGATGCAATGGAAAACGCCCCCCAGTGCTTTATTTAGGGGAAAATACCCGAAGGATTTCCCACGCTGCAGTGGGCACATTTCTGTTGAACCTGCTTGGAACCTCGTATCGACGCGAGCAAAGCGGCTACAAGCCTATCGAAAATACAGGTTCTGGCATGGACGGGGTTGCTCGCTGCCTAGACTATCCCGTTACGAAAAAAACAAGACGTTCCTTCAGACTCCAAAACTTTGAGAAATAGCTATGAGTGACGAAAAAGCAACCAGCACTTGGCCTGAACTAGCGATCGGACTTTATGATTCGTTGACCGGGCGAAACGCAGAGATCACATACGACTTTGAGAATATGGAGGTGTTCGTTCCAGCGAAGACTGGAGGCGAAAACGTTGACTTTGCACATTGGAAGCTAAATGGGGTGTTGAAGATTCGCACGCGAGACGTAGCTGGCGACAAGTGATGGTCCAGCAGTTCCAAAAAATCTGCGTCGAAGCAGGAATGAAACTACAACGTTTGGAGGGCGAGACGTGTGTCCAAACTGTGGATGTTTCTTCGCAGGGTGGTGGCCCGCTCACGATAGCTCTCGCCGGTGCTTCACCGAAAGTCTCGTGGAGCCAACTACGTGATCTTCGGTCGCGTCTGTCACTGATCGCGGAGGCGACGCAACAGGAACTTGTCGTGACCAACGATGGGCAACTCTTGATACGCGTTGCTCACGACCGAGACGGCAATGCGAAAGTTTCGATTCGGTGGTGGACTGTCGCGAAACAGTTTGTTTTTGGAGTCCGATGAGCGACATGGGCCGCCCAACTTTCTGCCCGCAGTGAGAGCGGCGATGCTTCAGCGTGTCGCAATGTAAGCATCAGGTGGGAGTCGGGCAGACATAAGCAGGTACGGCAAAATCTGAAACAACAAGTTCTAGTTGTTATCGGCGGCGTTGGTGCTCAGGCCCAACCGCCAGTGAATCGCGTTACATCTCGTGTGCGAGCCCTAGACCTAAACATCATACGTCGGGCCTCATTGATCGTTGGTCACTTCCAATCGACTTCCCGAAGTACGGGTGGTGTTTCACTGACTGGGCGGGTCAGGTGATTGATCGCTAGCGAGGACTTCCAACGCGGAAGCGAATTCGACCGTGTCTCATGGGTGATCTTGCTTGGCTAGGAAAGTCGATGAATGGAGCAGTTGCTGCCTGGGTGCATGTTAGATCGAGTCATGAGGATTCGCGGAAAAATCAGTTGCGACACGTGATGAGTGCAAGCGACCATCGTTCGCGACTCCGTCAGGCGATTTTCAATTGCTTATCAAAGTCGTATCTTCGCGAGGTGCAACGAAAAAATGTAAGCAT
>PKCN01000295.1 GCA_002862205.1 Planctomycetaceae bacterium
CAAGTAGTTAACGTCAAGTAGTTAACGTCAAGTAGTTAACGTCAAGTAGTTAACGTCAAGTAGTTAACGTCAAGTAGTTAACGTCAAGTAGTTAACGTCAAGTAGTTAACGTCAAGTAGTTAAACGTCAAGTTGACCTTGGGTTGCGGCCGGTCGTCAGAGCGTCGACTTGGTCACGCACCGGGTGACCAACCCGGTCTCGGTTGCAGGTGAATTTCTGGAGCCTCGTCACCCTGCAGAGTCTGAATCTGACGCGACACGTGGTCGACTTGTTCTGCGGTCGTCAAAGGCATCAGCTTGACGCGAAACGATGCCGTCGCCCCACCTTCAAGCTCAACCGTGCGACCCTGTTTCTCTTCGAACGATCGCGTGTTGGGGTAGTTCGTCGCGGGCTCCAGACCAGTGACATAGCCATCACTTTCCGCGGCAGTGTTCTTCCACAGAATGAATCGTGGCAAGCCGTTTACATTGAATGTGACCCCCAGGCCTTTGTCTCCATCAGCCGACCTCAGCATCGCGATGGTTGCACTGGATTCGTCAGCACGAAGCCGTGCAAAGTAAACTCGCTCGGCGTAACCCTCCTCAGGTGCACCAAACTCGTTCCAGGTTTCCATGTCACCAGCAGCAAGCGAATCTTTGGGAGCCAGTGATGCAATGGGTGCTTCCAACTTTGCGCCCTCGCCCAAAATGGGCGCACCCACGTTGATGTGATACAGCAACTGCATGGAAGCCGGTTTGGAGAGTTCGTTGGTCACATCGTCCAGGATCGCCACTTCGGCACTACCAGCCTCAAAACGAATCCGGCTGCGCAGCCGGAGACGCTTGATGAACAGACGTGATTCAAGAACCTCTCCAATCACTTCAAGCCGTCCTGAGGCTTCGTCGTACTCAATCGCCAGAGAGTCAGCAGGCAGATTACCGATTCGCCCGTGAAGTGGGTGAATCAAATTCCCATCTGCATCGTGCTCGGGGGCCCCATTGCTCTCCAGCCCACATCGGACCAGCAACTCGTCAAATCCCTCCAGCCAGCCGATTCCACTGGAATCAAATACGGGAACTTGGGAGGGGTGCACTGGCCCAAAGACCGGTGATTGCCAACCAAAACGTACTCCACTCGCCTCCATCCTCCAGATTGACATTCCCCGGGTCGGCAGAATCATGACGCGAATCGCGCCTGTATCGACCTCAATCACTTCCACCTGGTCAGCCGCTCCACCTGAAAAACGTCCATGGCGGGTGCTGATTTCACCTTTCCGGGTATCAATTTGCATCGATAGCGGAGAATTTTGATCCCAAACAATGCTGGGAACCCTGGATACGAGTGAACGGTGAATAGAGGATTTGGTCGCCATGAGGTGATTGTGGGACTGGTGGTAACGCTCAATACGATCTTCGGGATGGTCCCGAGGATTATTTTTGCTGATTGGATAGGGACTTTCCTCGCGTTCTTGTACCCGAGGCTGTCAGTCAATAAAACATTTAAGTCCGCAGCTGGCTACCGAGTAGTCTTGCCGATCGCCGCGTTTTTGAAAAACACCCCCGAAGTTTCTATCTCGCATCGCGCAGCGACCTGAGGTGTCGAAATTGAGAACTCCAGGTCAGAACCACTGGTGGGTTCAAGATACTTTGGTCCCGAAACGCAATGTGATTTCCCCACACAGGGAAGCTAGCCGCTTCGGGGATGCTACGTCTCACGTGGCCATCACTGATCGGGAAAACGTTAAGATATAACCCCCGGCTCAGATTTCCTTTTTCGAATCCCTTTGAACTATTTGCAGAACAACATGTCTGACCAGCAAAAAAATTACCCGAAGCTTCACAACGCAATGTGGCCAGGCCTCGTTGGAAAGGGAGATGATGAGGGTCAGGAACCGCCCATCAGTCTGGAACGAATGCTCGAGTTGACTGCCAACGCAGAAGTAGATGGCCAGAAGTTTGAAGGTGTGGACTACTTTCTCTTTCACCCACATACCGATCCGGATGCCAGTGATGATGAGCTGAAAAGAATCGCTGATCTGATTGGCAATCATGGGCTCAAAGTCGGGTCGCTGGTGGCTCCCGTTTGGCCCGGAACGGTGGGTGACTCAGCAATGGGTGACGATGAGCAACAGGGAAAATTTCTCCAAGCCATCGAAAAAGCCTGCCGAATCGCAAAGGTCTTCAATGAGCATGGCATCCGTGAATACGGTGTGATCCGCATCGACTCTGCAGAGCATGGGGTCGAGAAATGGAAAGAGGATCCTGCTGCAGGGACAGCCAGAATCGTCGATACCTTCACCAAAGCAGCACAAATTGCGGCCGACCATGGTGAGCGGCTCGCATGTGAAGGTGAAATCTGTTGGGCTGGTATGCACAGCTGGAAAGAGATGCTGGACCTGCTGGAAGCAGTGGGCAAACCCGAAACCTTGGGGTTCCAAGCCGACCAGGCACACACTTATCTGTACCTGATGGGGTACAACGCGCCAGAGCATGCGCTTCTGCAAGAAGGCTATAGCGAGGACGAGTTTTATGCTGCGTATGAGCAGATGACGGATAAACTGCGACCATGGACGATCGATTTTCATGTCGCTCAGAATGATGGAACCGTGCATGGAGCAGGTTCTCATGACAAGACCGGCAAGCATTGCCAAGCAGATGATCCCAATGGCAAACTTGATATCACTCGCACTGCTGGCTACTGGCTCAAAGATGCTTCCTCACGTGGTATTCAACACATTTGCTGGGACGGATGTATGTTCCCCAATGAAGTGCTTGAGAAGCCCGAGACCTGGAATCAAATCTTAAAAGCAATGGTCGATGTTCGGGATGCGCATGGCAGTATTGTCTGATCCCGTTTTCAAACCGAACCAATCTCGCATCCGACTTGGGTCGATGCGCTTTCTCCATGGATTTGAACTGCCTTTGAGGCTTCAAATTTTTCCGATTTACTCGCTTTCAAACAATTAGAATGAAACCACTCAACATTGGACTTATCGGCTATGGGTTCATGGGCCGGACCCACAGTAACGGCTACAAACGGGTCAATGATTTTTTTCCGGAGCTGGAGCATCGTCCAGTTTTGAAAGCAGTTTGCGGTCGCAATGCAGAAAAGGTTCAAGCCTTTGCTGATCAATGGCAGTACGAATCCATTGAAACCGATTGGCGAGCTTTGATCGCCCGGGATGATATCGACGCCGTTGACATCTGTACGCCAAATAATTCCCACGCCGATATTGCAATTGCCGCCGCGGAAGCCGGCAAGATGATCCTCTGTGAGAAGCCGCTTGCTCTGAATCCCGAAGAGGGAGAGAAGATGATTGCGGCAGTAGAAAAAGCAGGCGTCACAAATACCGTTTGGTACAACTATCGCCGGGCACCTGCCGTCACGATGGCAAAACAATTGATTGACGAAGGTCGACTTGGCCGTATCTTCCATTATCGAGCCAACTTTCTGCAGGACTGGACCATCTCCGATGACGTGCCACAGGGTGGCGCAGCGTTGTGGCGCCTCGATGTCGCTGCTGCGGGATCCGGTGTTACGGGTGACTTGCTGGCCCACTGCATCGATACAGCTATCTGGTTGAATGGTTCTATCAAAGATGTCTCGGCCATGACCGAGACTTTCGTCAAGGAACGCATGCACACCGAAACCGGAAAAATGGAACCAGTCGGAATTGATGATGCTTGCGCATTTCTTTGCCACTTCGAAAATGGCTCACTGGGACTCTTCGAGTCAACTCGCTACGCGCGAGGACACAAAGCTCTGTATACCTTCGAAATCAACGGTGAAAATGCTTCGATTCGATGGGATCTGCATGACCTCCATCGCCTTGAATACTTCGATTACAGTGATGAAGGAAAGCTGAGAGGCTGGAGATCCATTCATGTCACCGATCATGGCGGTGAGCATCCTTACATGGATAAGTGGTGGGTCCCCGGACTGCAAATCGGTTATGAACATACCTTCGTGCATCACGTGGCGGATTTCTTGAAAGCCCTCGAAGCAGGAGAAGAAGCACATCCGAATTTCCGCGATGCGCAGGAAACACAGCGCGTTTGCGATGCTGTGCTCAGCAGTGCGGCAGAACGCAATTGGAAACAGGTTTGACCCCACCTTGCAGCGGCTTGCAATTTTCATCCCCCGTTCTTTGAATGGGGGATTTTTTATGGCGATTGATCGGGAGGTTTCAGCGCACCGTCGACCTCTTCTGGATGATTTCTGTTCAAAAGGTAAAGGGTAAAATCAAACAGGCCACTGAAACGGTAACGGGAATCCACGTAATGTTGAATCACATAAAAAGCGAAGTAATAGGTTCGACAGCTTGCCCATAAACAGATCAACAGCAGAGCAACAATGTCCCAACGCTGTATCTGTATGATAATCAGCGCTGCCGAAATCAACGTGATTAGCAGGAACAGAAAACCCTTGGCATAAATCCACTTGGTTGAAGCCAGGTCTTGCGTCAATCGCACCATTTGAGATGGCCTCGGTGGCTGAAATTGAAAAATGTTTGGCAGCATCGCCGATTCCCTGCAGTCACGGCGCGTCAGATCATTTCATGGTGCCGCCAATGTTCAGCCAGAAATCCTCGCAGGCTTCCTGGATTTGCTGTTTCCCCATCAAGCGGCTTTCACTGCGTGTGCCGGTCCAGCGGTCAGCAACGCCCTTGAGTTTTACCCTGATTTGCGCATCCAGACCGCCTGAAACACAAAGTTGGTTGGCGATGGCAAGTTGATAGCGAGCTTGCGGATAAATAGGGACAAAGCGTCTTCCAAGAGACCATGATTCCAGCGATAAACGGTGCCAACCGTCCCCGTCTTCATCCTCCTCCAGAAATGCCACGATCGGGGGATCAAGGTTTCCCATGACCGAGCGATGGAGCTCAATCTCAGCACGACTGGTGTGCGGTGAGTAGAGTGACCAAGATGTCCAGTGATCCCAATAGCCGCTGCGCTCCAGCAGCGGACACAGGATCGCCAACACAATCAGGAATTTGACGCAAACTGCAAAGATACTCGATTCAAAACTGTGATGCGTCGCGGTGACTGCTCGGTCGGCAACTGGTACGTCTGCCGAGCTGGCAGGGAGATCCGGTTCATACCTTACCCAGAACACGAAGTATGCCTGGGTAATCAACATCAGATTCCACAGCAAAACACCCCAACTGTGATCCAGACTCCACGGTCCAAGCAGGATCAACAGCGAAACGTGCATCAACGTCAGAACGATGACAGAAAGACGACGTGTTTTGGGCAGAGTAAGACCAAGCCCCGCCAATAATTCTACTGTTGGAAAAAACAAAGCCAGACGAGTTGCACTTTTGGCATCGAAATTGACAGGTAAACCACCCATGAAGCTCGCCAAGGCGGAAATCAGATCCTGGCCCACCGTATGTTGAAATTGGAAATCGAATTTTCCTGCAGCACTATAAACATAGACGCTTGCAGCCAAAGGCATGATCCATTTGCGACAGGTGCTCGGATTCATGCTGCTGAAAATCAAGGCGTAGAAAAACGATTGATAAGCCCACGGTTGAAGCCGGTGTTGATCTACCAGAAACGTCATCAACAGTGATGCAGCAACCAACATCCAGCCGAGTTGAACTCGAATGTTCTGGCGCGCCAATACAGCAATGATCAGACCAATCAGAAGTGTGATTGATGGCAGAATCGTCAAGTAACCTGATAGGGAACTGATCACCGGTAAAAGTGGCACCGCCAGAGCCGACCGCGAATCCAGCGCTGCGAACCACAATGGGTACGTCACCATGACCAGAACCAGCAGAAAAGCAGCCCAAATCCTTGCAAAGATCCATGGTTCTGAAGACGCGCAGGAAGCAGAGAGTTCCTTCATTTGCGGTTTTGTGGTTGTGATGGTGACACCCGTTCGAAGTTTCTGCGGTTTGCTTCCGCTAGTTTAGTCGACGATACGTTCAGTCCACGATGTCAGACCTCTTAAAATTGTTTTCTCGCTCGGGCACGCCACTGGGGCAAGCCAGTCTTGTGCCAGACCTTAAAAATACGATGGGTCCATGACCACGTCAAAACCACTTGTTCGCCACACACAGAAGCATTTCATCTGTCGAGGACCATGTTCCCCGACGTGAAAATCATGTTCCCCGAGGTAGAATGGGGCCGGTAGAATGGGGCCAGCCAACGAGACGAGATTCGATGCCACGGCATCTTTTCAAGCAACTCCCTGATGTCGCAGGTATCAGTTACATCAGCAAACATCAGCCCTGCTTCCCATCAACAACGCCACACTGATGCAGTAGGGGTGAATCAGTTGGGCAAGAAGAATTCCAACTAACGTAAGAATGCCAACTTGCCGTTCCAGCGAAACCGAATGTTTGTTTTCTTCCATGGGCAGACGTGCGGCTTGCCAGGCAGCGCCGCGGCCGACCAGGTGAATGAGGTGGTCCTAACCAGCATCCGTTTTGGTGGGCGTTTGTGTTGACCAGCTCGACTCGAGCGTGAGATGTGGGAAAAGTCACGGGAATCATTACCAGCCCCTAGCTGATTGCCTACAATGGGCAGCCATGTTCAATCAACAGGCAGCCCGGCTTTGATACGGTAGACTCAGTACCTGAAAATCGTATCTCGGTCTTTGTACTGTCAGACAGACTAAGTTTTATGATGCGGAGAGCGGATCATGCCAGGAATGACTTCAAACACCACAGTGGTACCCATCGACTTCAGCGATTTGTCCTATGCCGCGTTGGATCGCGCTATGGAAATCAGGAGCGAATCAGGTGTTGTCCATGTGATCCACGTGTTGTCTGTGTTATCGGCGATGGAGCCCGGTAATTTGTACGGAACCATCACGAATGAATCCCGAATCGAGTCGACAA
>PKCN01000361.1 GCA_002862205.1 Planctomycetaceae bacterium
AGCCAAAATAGTCAAGGTGTTCATCCTTTCCGGTCAATCGAACATGGAAGGAAAGGGCAACCCCGTGTAGCTGGACACCTGTAAGAGCGATCCGCTGATTACACCGGCTTACAGCTCGCTCAAAGACGGCGACAGTTGGCAGCACCGTGACGATGTTTGGATTACGAACTGGGATTATGAGTCCCCAGCTAGCACCAACTGAGCTACAACTCCGAAGGGCTGAATTTACGGTCGATCGATAATTTAATCGAGATGGTGCAATGATCAAAAATCCTGATGCCTGGAAACAGGCAATATTCCAACCGATCTCCTCACAAATTCACGACCACGGTATTCACCGTTGATCACCAAATAGATCCACCACCAACTTGGAATCGGCTGTGTCATAATCGGCAAAGAATTCTTCGACCTCTGACCGCCAAAAAGCATGCTCTGATTCTGCATCGACAGCGGGTGGAGGAATCGTATTTGAACCCGAAGAGGTCCGTTCGGTATCAGTCCAGGACCAGTCAGCATCAGGAGAGTGCGACCGTTCTCCATCTTTCTCAAGAACATCTTTCTCAAGACCATCTCGCTTGAGAACCCGGCGTGACGTCACTGAGATCAAATCAACGCTATTGAGACCCGTGCCCGGCTGATCCTCCTGAACCTGTGGCCCGTTCAAGCCTTCGATCGGTGCCTCAGCCTCAAAAGATTCCAGTTGCAAACCATTCAGAACATGCAAAGCATCCAGCAACGTGACATTCTTGTCGGCATTCACATCCAGAAAGGCGCGACCGTACCAAACTTGGGACGGTTGATCTGCCGGTATGCCCAGCGATGGTGCCTCTCCTTCTGCGAGACTGAGGTTTGCACGCGCGATTTCATTGATCACCAGTAACGCATCAGCTGCCGTTTGCTGTTGGTCACCATTGACATCCAGCGGATTGATCGGATTGGTAGAGTCGATCGGTCCAGCAATTTCCAATTCGGCTATCCCTGCTTGATAAGTTCGTGCGTACTCACCATCGACCAGCGAAACAGCAGCCAAGTTCCAGGCAGGATCGAGATCCACAGAGGCATAATCTGACACATGTAAAAAGATTCGATTGCGAGCAGGTGTTGTATCGATAACAGCCTGGGCCGTCACATGAATCGTGGTTCCTGCTCCATTCCGCAGATCGATACCTTCAAAGCTGGACAAGTCATCGGAGAAATCGATGGCTAAATCTAGCGAGGCATCATTAACGTTGACGACCAGCATATCGCGATGTGACTGTAGTCCTCCAACAAATCGATCCTGACCATCACCATGATCTGCCGTGTCATCGCCCTGACCGCCATCCAATTCATCCAACCCCTGTCCTCCCGTCAGATAATCATCACCGCCAAGAGAGAACAAACGATCATCATGGTCACCTCCATCCAGCCAATCCTGAGACGGACCACCTTGCAGATAATCCATACCGTCTTGGCCAAAGAGGATTGCCGGTCCACCCGACACAATCAAGGTGTCATCTTGTGCTCCTCCATAGGCTGTGACAGGTATGGAAACGTTTCGAGATGAAGTCAATCGATCGGCCCCATCACCAAGATCGATTACAAATGAATCCACGACATGGGTTCGAATGTCATACCTGAAATGGCTGGCCAGAATTGCGTCTGATCGCATGGGTCCATAGGGAAGATTGACAGGAAAAGAAGCATAGACGACATAACTGCCATGCTTATTATCGATTGTGATAAAGTCATCATGCGGCGTTCCAATCACGTGCAGAGCACCATCTCTAAAACCAATGCCCACCAACGAATGCGTCAGGTATTCTTCGACGAAACTGCCGGCATCGTCGTAGATCCGAACATAAATGTCGTAGACCCCACTCCCGTAGTATTGATGGTCGAATTCAAATTCACGAAATTCTGATTGATTACCGGCGATTTCGTAGGAATCAGTAAGCCCATCGCCCCAGTCAACAACTACGGTGTGATTATCATTTGCCCCAGCATCAACAAAACTACCATGAAGGACCGTCAGTTCTTGATGCGTGTGAGTGCCAGACGCCGAATCAAGCCGCAAGATGCCAGGTGCAGAGTTTTCGATGTTGATAAAAGTGGTGTAATCAGTGAATTCACCATCAGCGTGTAAGACTCTTGCATACACCGGCTGGCGCCCGTCCGAATCAAAATGCAAATCAGTCGCTGTTGGCTGAAGCGTGCCCTCTGGATACAGAGCAGAATTACGCGTCTGCCTGTCAGTCGAGAAGAAATAGCGAACAGGTTCTCCCACACCATTTTCTCCTTCACCCACAGGTGCCTGCAAGCCATCATTGGCAGCACAGGTCGACAGGCTCACGTCCACAGAACCGCCCTCCACAATCACACCATCTGTCGTTGAAAAGGAGTGATACAACTGGCAGGTGCTCGCTGGAATATCGACCACAGTCGGGGCATCCTGATAACCCTCAAACAATTGGATCGTAGTCACTCCACCTCGCGAAAAAAGACGTTCCTGAATCACCAACTCACCACCACCGCCAGACAATGTCGATCTGTCTTTGAGAGCCGATAGTGTGACCCCGCCAGCCTCCAGGTTGATCACTGGAACCCCTTGGACAACAGTCAAACCACCATCTGAATTAATATCAATCGAGTGCTTTCCCTGTTCGTTACTTGTAAAGTCGAGAATTGCGACACCACCCATCAGGAAATGCCCTGGGGTACTTTCGACAAGACCTTCATCAACAGGATCAAATAGTTCACTCATGCGGACTGGAATTTGCGTTACGGGAACAACATCACGCCAGTCCAACACCTCGGACAACAATCCATCAAGTCGAATATCAACTTTATCAATTGCCATTTGTCCACGATTCTGGATGCTGATATCACCCCAATCCGTGGTTGCTGCAAGCGATGAGATCTGAGTGTGAATCGGCATTGCGACACTGCCGATTCCGTCAGAGGCCTGATTTTTACTGCCCTCGGCTGACAAGATCGTTCCATCTGCTTTGATATTCAACAGATCGCCAGACAGATTATCTCGAATCACGCCGTTATTGTCGGGGCGGTCTCCCATCACACCGTCATAATCGGCCACCACCAAAACATCACCACCGATTCCCTCTGAATTCGGTTCAGTCGCCAAATTACTCAGCCATACATTGTGCGCTGAAAGCAGGACCAGATTTCCACTTTCACTGGTCACCGACGCCCCGTCTTCCATCCAGATGTCACTTTGATTTGTTCCCGGGGTTAAGACCCCATCACGATAGTAGGTCCCCGAGTTGATGACGACCTGCCCGAGGCCCTGAGAATGTACTGATGGCAGTTGCAACAGATAGCCACTACGCAACGCAGTACTGGAGAGATCGTTCCAGTTGCCACTACTTTCTACCTCGACAATATTTTCACTGGTTCCACCATTGGGTTCGCCTGTTTGCCAGTGCTGCACGAGACCGTTTCGCGTCTGATTTGTTTCCCAGAAAGTAATCTCTTCACTTACAACGGGTGAATCCCTCCAACGCCAGTTCCCATCATCACCCTCATCAAAACCACCAACCAAAGCTGAATTCGAATCAATCGTCTGTCTGGCATCCTCGGCAATGGTGTCATTATGCAAAACTGCCAGCCACCCACCTTGATCGAGGGCATCCTGTCGGGCATCCGTGTAATTCACATCGCCGTCAATGTATTGCAATTCTTTTTCGATCCGCACGCTTCCGCTGCCAACCAGGTTAATATTTCCATTGCCTCCCGTTGTTCTGACGGGAGCGCGAACGATCAGGCTGGCATCATACTCCAGGACGTATGGCAATCTCTGACTCTGTCCAGCATGGTACTGTCGGTGTATCTGTTCAGCTGACAGAGCGTGATTAAAAATGGCAAAGTCATCAATGGCACCATTGAACTTGGACTGCCCTGATGGACTATTCCCAAGTAGCCAATCCCCACTAGTGTCACGTAGTGGTGTACCACTCGATGTCGATGCTTCGGAAACAAGTTTGCCATCGAGATAGATTCTTGCCTTTGTCGTGCTCGCATCAAACGTCGTTGCAAAGTGATACCAACGACCAGCCTGAACCGCATTCGCTGGCGAATTGATAGCTTCCTGCTGTCCCCCACCGGTCAACGCGACATTGAAGTGCAGGTAGCCGGTGTTATTCACCCATAGGACATTTTCGCGATTCAATCCGCCGTTGCTGTAATCCGTTACTCCGTCGCCCTGATCACCCTTGAAATAAATCGCTTGCCAATCCTTATCGAAAGCATCCACTTTGAACCAACCGCTGACGCTCTGTGCCATATCACCATACAGACTCGCGTCATCGTGAATCTGCACATGGCTTGCGGGTGGCGCACCCGACAGGCTGATTGATTTGTTCACGTCATCAGCCACGCTTGTCATTGCACCCGAATGCCCCAAACTGACGCCAAGGTAGGATCCATCATTACCTGTTGGCTCTGTTGCATACCGAAAATTATCCAAGCCTCCGGTTTGACCGTTCAAGCCTGAGGCAAGCACATAGGCGATGTCGCCTTGAGCCCGGTTCACCCGCATTGTTTCGTAAGCGTAGGTACCCAGATTCGCTGTGGTGTACTCAGCGAGCAGAGTATCGTCGGAGTCAAAGGCCTGCATGATTCCGTAGTCAGAACTGTCGTCAGCAATGAAATCGATTTTGACCTCGGTCACCGGATAATCAAAATCAGCCCGCAACGCCAACTGCGAAATCGATGGCCACACATATCTACCATTGACTCCAAATCCACTCGCACCGGTTGATGTGAACAGATTGTTGTATGCGACCAGTGCTCCGCCATTGGCACTCGTTCCAACTGCAGTCACTGTCACCCCGGAACCGACGCTGAGCAGTGAGTTCCCTGCCGCATGATCATCCGGTTCCAGTACTCCATTGATACTTTGTTTACCAAGGGAACTGCTTTGCTCGTACGCGGTGGTCCCTGACGCTTCATTCAATCGCCAATGACCTGCCGGGTTCTGATCAACAATCGTCTTTTCCCAATCCCAACCTCGCTGGTCGTTCCAACGCCCATCAGACAGCATCTGACCTGCATCTTCGGCATCCAAATAGTCATCCGGTTGACCACCTGCCCAATAATGAAAAAGGTCACCCACTTGTTGACTAGGCGTGTTGTAATACCACTGCCCCTCGTGATTTTCATCGGTTGCATTGATCCAGATAGAACGCCCCTGCGCGAGCGATGCAACGCGGTCTTGATCGGCCTGAGACCGAATACTCGCTATTCGCCCACCTCGATTATTGGCATCAACAACAGCACTGTCATATGTATAGGTACCACCGACAAGTTCAAGCGTTCCATCACTTTTTTCAAGTACATATTGGCGTTCGTTATCCTTGTGCAAGTCATTCCATTTCCCACTACCAATCATCTCAGCGTGATTCTCTCCACTCCCGTAATTATTGGGTTCGCCAGCATTCCAGTTTGCGTAGGCACCGGGAGCCAGTTCACCGCTGGCAACACCGGTCCAAAAATGAACCGGAGCAGCCCAAAAGGATTCAGATCCATCATGCAATGTATTCCATACCCAGTCACCTTCCACCGCTTCATCCGAGGCACCGAACCAGACTGTCTGACCACCGGCGGCACTTCGCACATGCTCTTGTTCGGATGATGTTCTTACTGTCGCAAGTACACCGTTGCGGTGCTCAGCGTCCACAACCGCCTCAGGGTAAGTCATGGAATGCGGAATGTACTCATAAGCCGTATTCTCACCATTCGCGATCAAACTCAGATTCCCACCACCTTCGACTCGTAAGGGACCATCCACGGCAATGGTTCCCTCCGAGATCACGAGCAGGTTCTCGTCGTGCACGATGAGATCGGTGAGTGACAGACCCACCGTATTCTCGATGTTGATCGCGCCGGTTGGAAAGTCACCACGAATCATGTTTGTGGTCGTTGTCAGCGGATGGTCTTGCCGACCAAGCCCTCCAATTGACGCCAGGTAAATCTCTTCAGTCACGATGGTGGGCGCAGTATTGCCTGGATCAGCATGAAGGATTTGACCATCCCCATTCCAAACGAATTTCTTCCCCTGCCCAGTTGCGATTTTCCCGGAAACCTCAAGATTCAGAGGGGCTTCGAGATACACATCACCAGTTAGCGATGTGATGTTCCCGACTCGCATGGACTCCGAACTCAGCTTGTTAATTTCGCTACTTGCCAGATAACCACGAGTTGATTCTGCGGATAGATCGTTCCAACCTCCACTTGCTTCGAATTCACCGAAGTACTCATGACCGCCATAATCATTGGGTTCACCAGTTGGCGTATTCCAGTTGATGAATGCTCCCTCTACCGCCTGCCCTGTATTTGTTCCCTGCCAGAATTGCTTTTCCCTGAACGCAGGTTCGATCCACTTCCACACAGATTCCACTTCCGCATCTGAGGCCCCCAACCAAATGGACCTGCCCGCAGCCAACGAAACCACGCGACTTTGTTCTTCTGCTGTATCCAAGGTGGCAATCCAACCGCCTCGTTCGTAAGCATCCAGCCAGGCGTTGGCAAAACTGAAGCTTCCATCAATCAGTTCATGGGTGTATGGGGTTTCCAGCACATACGGCAACATGTGAACATCATCAACATCTTCCCAAGTCCCATCCGACTGCATCATCAGGTAGTTTTCATTTCGAAAAGCATTGTCTGGGGCTGTCCGCTGCACTGAATCACCGGAAACTCCCGCTTCAGTCGCCCAGTTCTCGTACCTGCCTTCTACAGTAACACCATGATGGTCATTACCCACCCAGAATGTGGTATCAATCAATCGGCC
>PKCN01000062.1 GCA_002862205.1 Planctomycetaceae bacterium
CTGGGGGCTTTAGCCAGTCGCGTGCCGTTGATCGAGGGACTCCGTGTCGAACGGCACATGTGATGTCTTGTGTTGAACGAACGAGTTCCTTGAGACGGTGGTCATATGTATTCTGCGTGCGTGCTTTGGTTTCCATGGCCCCATCTTCGTTCCGGGGTCAGGCAGATCAATCAATTGAATGGAATTGAGTACGTTGCGGCCGGTGCAGCGCGAGAACTCGCGCTGAAAACTCCAGAATGTCGTGACGGACAGCACGGCTGTGACTCGTAGCAAGGCAAAACAACACTCAGGCCAGGACCCAGCCGAATGGAATCGGGTCTTCTGGGCCTTTGCACTAGCCGCATTGCCAATCGCCCTGTTGTGGATCGATGCCAACCAGCAGACCCGAAGCGCCGAGACAGCGATGCAAAGCATTCTGCTGCTGACGTCATTGCCGATTATCTTCATCGGAGCACTGTCAGCCTGGTCACTAACCCTCCAACTCAAAAGAGACAGCATCTCAGGGGGATCCGACCGCGGTGACAACGACAGTGACAATCCCAACCATGACAGCTGACTCATAGCTCTGACACAATACCGAGCCACGTTCACAATTCCAAACGCAACGCAGTGATCCCCCTTAACCTGTGAGATCGCCTCACAAGCTATGGATACTCCCGCGTTGGATTCAAACTGCACATCCATCACGCGACTCCAACGCAAACTATCGACGCCAAGAAGTTGACGCACCCCGAGCAGGCAAAAAAACAATGACGATTGGTGCAACCCTGCAGTGAACCTCATGCAAACAGCAGCAAGATGGTTTGACGTCAACCCAAGCGTATCTAACTCGTCTACCTGAACCGGTGGGTCAAGGACATGCCCCTACAGAATCACATTCCCTGGCCACTGGCAGTGCAACACCTTCGGTGGCAAACACCGCAGCATGACGACACCGACTGACTGCCCGCCCGCCGACAACTATGGATGCTCTGAGTGCATTGATCGACCATCAACATCTGAGCTAGGTTCAAAAAAAGGTCAAAACATTCGACGTGCTGTGTAAGGTAACTGCGGTGCGCCCGCATCAGACATGCTGGACCTTGTCATCTCATTTGCCGACACCTTTGGAATGCCAAATTTCAACCGCTTGTGCCTCATCCGTAACGAGTGCTGTCACGTCGAAGTAGAGAGTTGACATGAGGGTGTAGATCGGTGGAGAACTATCGTCTGTCAATTTGCGCATAAAAAAAACCAACGCCGCGGGAAGCGGCGTTGGCGAGCCTCAATTGACAAAGAAACAGGACCTACCTTGCAAATCAAAGGCTTCCGCTCGTTCGATTTTCAATCATTCCATAGGCCGTCGAACGTCACGATGTGCGGACCGAAAACCGGCCTCTCAATCTTGCTTGGTCGCGGGTAACCCCTCCGTCGAGCCCCAACACGCCCGCTGGAAGCATTCGCGAGTTCCACCGCCTCAATCGCCTCTTCCAAACTGCAGCCTTCCTCCATCAAGAATTCAATGAGCAACAGGTCAACGTCCATGCTGGTCTCTTCGTCGTAATCCTGAGACGAGCCCGCCGTCGACTCCTCAGCGTCAGAATCATCCTCTGGCTTTGGATCCCCTTCTGGCTTTGGCTTTCCATCAGGCTTCGGGCCGTCTTTCGGCTTTGGATCGCCATTTGGCTTTGTTTCGGGAGGCGGCAGTTGGAACGGTTGCTCGCCATTGCTGGGTTCCCACCACCAAGACCCATCATCACCACGCAAAACACCCGGCTCTTCAGTAGGAGAAAGCGTGATGGTCACGGAACCTCCCCCCGGAATTTCAACGTCGATGCACCATGTTTTTCCATCAACGGCAAAGGCATTTGGCAAACCGAGAACAACAGTCGCGATCAAAACTGGCAGGCTTTTAATTCGTAATTTCATGGGAATCTCGCAGGGCAACAGGTTTGTGGGTGACGGCACGTCCGTCTATGGAAAGGGAGCGACATGCCAGTTCAAATCAGGCGCGGAAAAAAGAAAACAAGTCAGCCTTAGCGACCAGTTCCCGCCAGCGTGTTTTCAATGTCCTGGTGAAAGTCTTTGACCCTGATGCGCATCACGTGGAAACCGATTTATAAACCCGTGCTGCTCATACAACAGGCGGAGGCCTTGCCACCCGTGCAGAACTGGAAAGTCAAGCCTCGCGAATTTCCCGGTCACTCGACACTTATGCCTGATTTCAGGTTCCCAAGGGACTGCTATTCTGCGTCCTGCGGCATGCATTCGAGGCCACGTCATGAATCACTTAACAGACTCGCCAACCGTCCCGCCCGTTAGCGGGACAATCAACCCGGTCTGGTCCACTAGTGATCATCAAAGAATCCTGCAACATTCTTCGCTACCATGCAGGGATTGGTGCACTTGATATGCATTCACTCATTTTCAATTGGCCAAGCGTCATCCAGACGACCTTCTGCTAATTCTCGCGCTCGTGTGACCCATGTTTTCTTCGGTCTCGGACTGTTTGTGGATTCGATGATGAACATCGCGTCATCAGTCAACGTTGCTGCCAACTCGAAGATTTCCTGGTTCTCGGGGTGCATACGCAAAAAAATGCCGGCCAGGTCCCAGGCTTCTTCGCAAGCCTGTAAAGCGGCATTCGACTTTCCTTTTAGAAAGAGGCACAGGGATCTGCCAGAAATTGCTTGTAATAGATACGTCTTCGATGCATGGGACAGGTCAGGAAACTCGGATTGCTCGTCCAATTGCATGCACTTGTCGGCCTGTTTTTCGAGGCGTTGATATTGGCGAATCGCGGACTCGGCGTCTTCTGCATCGTAAAATGCACCCGCTACATCCAGATGCATCTGTAGACGCACGAGGCGTTCGTTGAATGAGAGTGTTTCGATGGGGCCGGCTCGCACATGCAGGTCAAGCGCTTCGGTGTAGTCTTTCAGGGCCGCAGCCTCGCTCTCACTTGTCGCAATGGCATAAGCATAATCCTGATGTACCTCAGCAACCTCGAGCAGCAATGCACGGTCGGCTGGGTACTCACGCATCAAATCATCTGCCAGAGGTATGGCTGCCATGAGTGCCGGCCAGAGATCTGTATCATTGTCCATCTGGTAGAGAACCCGCGCCTTGGTCGCGACAGTTCGCAACTGCAGGAACCGAGTATCCCTGGCCGCCTGCTGCATTGCATTCATGCTATCGATGCACCGTGCAGCCTTATCAAGTTCCAACAACGCGGGCTCATAACGATTCATGCGAAAGAGTGCCTGTCCCAGACGCGAATGCATCTCCGCTTGGTGGACGAGTAATTGCTGGTCAGGGCCCTTGTTCATCCGCGCCAAGCCTTCAGCCGCCGATTTCAGAAGTTTGATCTGTACCTCATCAGAGTCATAGACATCCTTGTCCAGTTCGTCGTAAGCCCGAAACACGATCGCTTCCATTGCTTTGAGTGCGATATCACGATCCTCAGCTGCACGCACCGCTTGCAATCGCACTTCAGTTTCTGCAATTTTAAGGCGTAGCGCGGAAAAGGAGGCAATCCCGGCGATGGCCAGCAACGAAACGCATGTGGCGATGAGCGCGGTCGCAGCGACGCGGTGGCGTTTCATGGAACGTAGGGTGCGCGACCAGACACTGATCGGTTTTGCAATGGTGCGTTGCCCCTGAAGAAACGACTCCAGATCGTTTGCAAAGGCCGAAGCCGTTGGATACCGCGACCGACGATCTTTGGACATCGCTTTGAGGCAAATGTTTTCCAACGAACCGGGGATGCGTTCGTCCATTCGCCGGGGCGCAATGGGTTCCTCGTTGATGATCTGCCACAGCACCATCCGGATGGTACCCGTGAATGGTGGATGCCCAGTAAGGAGTTGATACAAGACGCAGCCGAGCGAATAAATGTCGCTTCTGGAATCGATCCCCTTGAGATTGTCAATCTGCTCAGGGCTCATGTAGGCAGGAGTACCAGCTAAATCGCCAGTGCGGGTCAGATCCGATTCGTTGCTGATCTCATGTACCAGCCCAAAGTCAGCCACCAGCACTGTGATCGGGTCGGTGGATTCATCGACCAACAGATTCGACGGCTTTACATCCCGATGGACGAGACCAGCCCGGTGAGCGGAGTCGAGACCGTGGGCAGCTTGTTGTACCAGCTTGGCGGCCTCTTTGGCGTTAAGCGGCTGTTGTGATTTGGCCAGATCATTTACCGTCTTGCCGCTCAATAATTTCATCACCAGCAATGGCGGGAAATCATCGCGAGAAACAAATTCGTAGACAGGCACGATGTTTTCGTGCCGCAAAGAAGAAGTCGTTCGCGCTTCACGCGTCATCCGCTGATAGGCATCCGATGAGGGATCCGCCAGGTCTCGCAGAATCTTCAATGCGACCGGGCGATCCAATTCACTATCCCAAGCCTCGTACAGTACACCACTGGCTCCGCTGGCAATCCGCCGTAGCACTTCGTAGCGGCCGATTGCTCCAATCCCACGGTCGGTCATCGGTGGATCAGGAAACGAAAGTGTGTAAGAGGATCGGTGACCGGATGCGTGTCGGGACGGGTCCAAAGCACTGTTCTTGCTACTACCGAACTTTGAGCCCCTGTGATCTGAGTTCGAGGGACTTTGAGCGGCGGCGTGGGCTGAATCAGGAGGCGTTGCGAAGGCACGCTCGTCTTGGGTGGTTGCATTTCGGATCGCTGCGTCATTGCGAAGATTCTTGACAACCTGACTTAACAATTCGTCAGCGTGTTCTGGCAGCACGGACGCGTGCTCGTTCCTTCCCTTGCCGGCCTCGCTTGACGCCTGATCCATCTGCGAACCAGCGGGGTGACTCTGGTAGGTTCGCGAACCATGGCCATGTGAGTCAGTAAGTATTTCGGTATTGATCATCACCTCATCAGATAACAGCTCCAGACGCTCTTGGCATATCGTGCATGCTTCGACATGAATTGCGATTGCCTCTGTTTGCTCGGCATCCAACTTTTCATGTAGCAGTAGCCGCAAATCTTCGAGCGGAGGACAGGATCCTGTAGCGGACACCTTCATGATTCTGCTCCCGGTTGATGTTGGTCCCTGATCAGATGTGACGTTTGGCTGTCACTTTCCTCGATTTGCTGAACAACCTCTTTGAGCCGCTTCAAGACTCTACTTTTGGCAACATAAACTTCGGCGATTTTAAGGTCCAACGATGCCGCTACGACTGTTGCAGCCATGCATTCCTTGACCAGCATTTCATAGACTCGCCACGTGTTTGGTTTTACAATTCCCTTGACGACAGTTTCTGCCTGAGCCAACAACTGGTGTTGATATTCCTCGTCGATTCTGCGTCCAAGTTCATCCCAGCTTGCGGGATCACCGACGGAGCTCAAACCATCAGGGCCAACCGGGGTTCGGGCAAGCCGCCTGCCGCAATCGCGCGCCGAGTTGACGGTAATGGTTTTTAACCAACCACGAAAACTGCCGCGTTTGGGGTCGTACTGAAAAACCCTCATCTTCTCCAGTAGCTTCATCAGCACCTCTTGCGTCACATCCGCAGCATCAGAATCCTGCAAACCAGACTGCCAAGCCCAGGTGAAGACGGTAGGAGCGTATTTATCGACAAACTCACCCCACGCCTCACTCGATGGATCAAGAGCAAGGCGGCCGATCAGGGTTTGGCTTGTGGCGAAGGGGTCGGGCGAAGCCACGGATTCCTCCATGCTGGGGATCGATGCGACCACGAAAAGATACCCTGATTGATTGTTTCTGTCTGTCACCAACAGGTGGCGGGTGGCAGACCTGACCGGGATTGCCCCGGTATTCACGATCGAAGCGCTGTTGTCTGCCCGTCTCAGGCGAAAAAGATGGTGAAAATCGCTCTCACGGAGTTTTTCAGTTTTTTTAGAAATCTCGTGCAAGGTTCCACTGGCTGCAAACGTAACTCTCGCGAACCGATGCTGTTGTCGGTCCTTTTCAACCAACATCTGATCGAGAGATACCATGGGAAAAACATTGAAAACCAAACGGTCCCGCCAATTCAAACGCAGTCGTGGCCTGCAACAACTGGAAGACCGTCGCCTGATGATTGCATCCGGAATTCCAACCATTGGATTCTGCGATGATGTGCAGATTTATGGACCGGTTCAAGTGGGGCAATTCTCGCCCGCGGAAAACTCTTTTCAAGACACGCAAGACGCTAGTGACCGCATTGCTCGCATCGTTGACGGGCAGAACACAAGTGACTTTCCTGCAGTGGGCATGGTGGGAGATCTCAGCGGTGGATATGGATCCGGTACGCTCATCAGCCCCACCCATGTCCTCACTGCGGGACACTGCGCCGTGGATGGCTTTGGCGGCGCAATGGCTGATACGACTGGTACCTTCGAAGTCAATGGTCGCGTCTACCAAACCGAACGTGTCTTCCTGCATCCTGACTACGATGATTGGACCCTCGCAAATGATATTGCCATATTTCAGTTGAGCGAGCCTGTCGTTGGGGTCTCCCCTGAAATGATCAGCAGGTTAGTGCCGGTTGTCGGCCAGGACTTGACCATTGTCGGATTTGGCGGCGGGGGTACTGGGTCAACCGGGCATACCGGTGACTATGGAACCAAACGGATGGGTGAAACCGTGATCGAGCAAGTCACTTCGACCGAAATCCAGTGGACGTTTGATCCAGGCGAAAGCAACACCGCGCCCGGTGACAGCGGGGGCCCCGGTTTTGTGACGGTTG
>PKCN01000126.1 GCA_002862205.1 Planctomycetaceae bacterium
CCACAGCGAAAATCGTCAATTACCTGTGGCAATACCGCTTCGGCTTCGCCGATCACGATTGCATCGCAGTACTGCAGGACCTCTTCGGGGCACAGCGTAGCATGAAAACCACCCATCAAAACCGGCACGCCACGTCGACGATAATCGCTGGCGATTTGATAGGCACGTCGTGCCGTATAGGTTTCGACACTAATCGTGACCAAGTTGGTTGGTTCATCAAATGGAATCGTCTCCAAGCGATCATCATAAAATCGCCGCTCCACATCTGCGGGCAATAACGCCGCGACAGTGGCGGCAGAGATTGGTTCCATCTGCCATGTCCGAATGTATTTCTTCATCCCCGGATAGCGGCCGACACAGGGGTGAATGATCGTTGTGCGAAAGGACGAGGGTTTTACGGGACTCACGCATTCTCTCCAATCGCGACCAACCGGTCTTGCGGTTGTGATCGCCGACAATCTGGTCGAGACGCTCCGAACATCCAATCGCAATTATAAAATCGATTCAAATTACGTGCGTAGAATCGATAACCGACATTGGTAGTCAACGCAACATGGAATGGTGCTGCCGTATTTTTAAGTCTCCGCGCAATGCTGCGCCATCGGTAGGCATACTGCCATGCTTGTTCATTGCCGCGTGACAAAGCGTCGACCGACATTGATTTTGGTTGGAACACAACATGCTGTCCGTCGTACAACTCCCAGTCACGTGTCAAGATTCGCTCCTGCGCGTCCAATTGCCTGAACAAGTCGGTTCCCGGAAAAGGCGTCACAATGGCGAACCTTGGCAGATCAATGCCAATGTCAACCGCCATTTCTGCTGTCTCTTGAAACACGTCTTCCGTGTCGTGATCCATTCCAAACACAAAACAGCCCTGCAATGCGATCTTGCGATCATGCAGCAGTTGCACAATCTTGGTATAGCCCTCCGGATGATTGAATCGTTTTCTTGATTGCTCCAAATTCGCAGGGCGAATCGATTCCAGCCCCATGAGTAAGCCACGACAACCGCTGCGTGCGGCCAAATCCAACAGTGGTAGGTCCTCACACAACAATGTTGTTGCCAAACCGTACCACTGGATTCGCAGTGGCAGCAATGCCTCGAACAACTCCCACGCGTAAGCTCGGTTGGCTATCAAATTTAAATCCACAAAGATGGCCCGTCGGGCACCACGACTGCAAATATCCGCGATCACTTCGTGGACCGGTTTTTGGAGCGGTCTTCTTCCCCACGCCGACGGAACGACGCAGAACGAACAGTTGTGAACGCAGCCGCGAGTCGCCTCGAACACGTCCGCCGTCAGAAATCTGCGCTCGGGTAACACACTGCGATCTGGCAGTGGGCGATTTGATAAATCCAACTTAGGTGATTGTATGTACCGGGGTTGCAACTGACCTCGGGCATGATCTTTCAGTAGTCGCGGCCATTCATCTTCGGCATAACCAACCACAATGCTATCAGCGTGTCTCTGAGCATCGTCGGGAACCAAAGTCACATGCGGACCGCCCAAGACAACGGTTTTTCCTCTGCTGCGAAACTCTGCCGCCATCTCATACGACCGTCGCGCCGTTCCCGTAATTACGGTCAAGCCAATCAAGTCCGCGTCGATATCAAAATCAACCTCCTCGATTCCTTCATCGATGCAAGTGACTTTGGCTGATAATTCCGGTGGGACGAGGGCAGCCAACGTTGGCAATGTCAGTGGCATGTACCGTAGTGACTTGCGAAAGATACCACTCTTTCGGTACAGCGGGCCTTTCGGTGAGATCAAAGCAATATGCATGCGATAAGTCATGAGTAATCGTTCAGCAATTTTTCAGGAGTGCATGGGCATTCAAGTGGTTCAGAGCCCATTCTTTCGGCGATCAGTGCGCCATCACTCAGGAATCGGACAACAGCTCGACCAGGTTGGCCACGATCGCCGACTCGTTTCGCCCTGAATTCAGGTAGTGATCAGCGCCCCAAAATGGGATCACGGTCCCAGGCATCACAAGGAAATCGTCTAGCATCACGACGCTGTCGTTTGGGCCGCGGTCGCAAAACCTTTGGTGCCACAACCTGGATCGCCGACACGAGAGATGATGGCGCAGCGGAAAACCGACTAGATGCACGCATGGAAATGTTCTCGGCGGCATTGACTTCGTCAATGGTGAGCCGATCGTTCGTAAATCCTTGATCGCTTGTCGATCGGCTCCATGACGCCAACACATAAAATGGCCAACCGGTTTTAGCCACCAACGATCGATCAACCAATCGGCCATTCTGGTACCGTGAACCACTCCGCTGACGCTGACCCAGCCGCACAAACGTTCGAAAAGGTCGCCGCGCAGCGAAGCCCCAATCCTGGCATCGGACGTACCCTTGCTCAGCGACACCAAAATCACACGCCGAGTGGCAATGCGTTCCTCCAGAAAGGAGGTGATGATCGCTGCATTTTCGAGGAGTGTCCCCAAACTCTCGGTCGGAATCACCTGACAGTCCCAGCCTCGCTCTTCGGATATCCGTTGTAAGTCGCTTCCGTCGCCGCCAACCTCAGGATGCTCCTTGTAGAACGCACCTGGTACGATCGCAATCTGCATCGGACGCGTGTCAGACTTGGCTTGGCCCACGGGTGCCGATGCCAACAGTTTGGACTCAAAATGGACATACAGCAGTGCCGTCGCCAAGTCGGTTCCCATCGCAGCGTTGACCTGGCAGACTGCCTCGCGGTCAAGTTGATTGCCGAACGGCGAGTACAACCGTCGCGCCCGATCGATGATCGGTCGATCGAGTGCGTCAATCATTCCTAGCAGAGTTTGCATTGCTTTAGGGTTAATTTGCATTGCTTTTAGGGTTAAGCCGACTTCCGCCCAAACATTCGCCCCAGAATCCAGCCGAGGACAAGTCCGACCAGACCACCAATCACACCGCCGATGATCGCAGCACTGCCCAGATAGGCCTTGGCCGTATCCAACAGAGGGTTGTCAAAAACATTTGCGGACACGTGAAAGCTGGCAACTTTCCATTGGGCCTCTTTCTTGACGACTGTGGCGGTCCACTTGCTGTTGAGCGCAAATTCGCTGCCATCGGCTAAGGAAAACTTATCGGACAATGTTCCGCGAGCGACCGCAGTATCATCTTCATAAAGCACTGAATGAGCATCGACTTCGACGGTGCTGGAGATATCGTTGACGACGCGGGAGTCGCCGTTCATCATCCGGTCAAAAAATTCTCTGAACTCTTGATGACCTTCATTACGATCACCGTTCTGCCAGGTGATCACCACGTCATCTGTAACCTCCTGCAACATTGCCTCCATATCTCGCTTTTCGTAGGCCGAAATCAACCGATCCCGGAGTTCACGCAGTGCGTCGTGGATTTGCTCGTCGTCCGATGAGGAACCGCGGGATTCCGAACTCGGCTCGCCCGCTTGTGTCGGATTTTCACTGCTTTTGGTTGACGTCGCGGCGCCGCCAGCGTCCTGGGCAGACGTGGTTCCTCCCAACGATGCTCCCATGAGCAATCCGGCGACAAGAAAATGTAATACACGATTCATGATTTGTTTCCTGGGTTGCTACGCTCGGTCACCCGCATCAGCCATTGAAAGTAGTCAGCAAATTGCGCATCGATCTCGATGAAGGAATGCGGGCTATAATTCGTCCCCGACAACCGATCGATGTCTGACCGCAAGAAGTTCCGAATCAACGATCGACGAACGGCCGCACGGAGTGGATCCAGCAATCGTCTTTGAAAGCTGCCTGCGCTGGCCCGCGCCATGATCGTGCCATGAACGAGAGTCCGATCCGGGGTTAAGGGAACAATCGAAAGCATGCCAAAGCTTTCTGTTCTGGCGAGGGTCGCATGGGCAAACACCATCGTGCTGCACCAATCCGTGATCTGCAATCGGACGGTGCTTCCACCAACGTATTTTGTAACACGATCAGCAATCGAATCGCCTGCAATCTTGAAGTGGCAGACCGTTCGATGAGCCAACGGGTCTGGGTAATCGACTTCGGGCAATTGCAACAATGTACGATCATGAGCGATAGAAAAGTGCTGAGTATCGACCGCGTTCGCCCCGAGCATGTACCAGGGACAATGGACCGTTTCGATAAACGGCTGTGCAGCGACCAGGTCGTCGGGTGAAAGCGAGTCAAAAAACGGCAAAGGAAAATCTGGTTTCGGGCCATTGAAAAAGTAGACGCACCCGTGACGGATGACCGCCGAATAGTTCGCCTGACGCGCAAAAGACGGGATATTGTCAGTGGCCGGAATGTGCGTGCAGCATCCATCGGTTCCGAACTGCCAATGATGGAGCGAACACTGCAGGGTTTCACCAACCACACGACCACCCGCCAATTGAGATCCCATGTGGGCACAACGGTCTGACAGTACGCCAGGTTGGCCTGACTCAGTAAGGAACCCCACCAGCGATTTGCCGACCAATTGCTTTGATACCGGTCCGCGGGAGAGTTCCTTCACGCTGCCGAAGTAATACCAAGCAGGTGGATACTGAATGGGGGGCAAGTTTTGAAACAACGAGGTTTCGTGGACGGAGTCCGCTGCTTTTGCTGTCGTCGGAGAAGACCTGCCGCTAACTTGCTGGATCGTTTTCATTCGAATCTTTGTACCCGAGTCGACATCTGACATTTGCAGGCCAATAGGCGGCCTCGGAAGGTTGCTTTGCCTAACATTGAGAACGAGAGCCCGTCATTATCGGAATCCTGCGCGTCATGAAACACGAATTCCAGATTTTCTAGTTGAGAATCCAATGTACAAGCCAACCGTTAATGAATCATTGGTTGGTTACACCCCAGAGATTCTCTTTCACCGACAATTTTGATGTTATTACCGCTTGCTTTGAAGGACCGTGCCTGCCGCTCGTCATCAAAATGCTCAGCGCCAGAATTTCTTGCAACAGCACCAACTAGCAGATCGTCGGTGCCCTGCCCGATGTCAGTCGTCGCATAGCGCGGACTGTATTCGATAATCGGCTCGAGCTGGTATACTTGGTCAAACCCACACGCAAAGCCCCCACACCAGCAAAAATGATGGCCGCCGATTCCGGGACCGCATCGCCGACTACCGATCCACTTAAATATCCCATTCCAGTTCGCTGGAATCTTGGGATCGTGGTCGCGCAACTGGCCTCGTGCGGACTGGTCTTTTACGCAACTTCGTTGGCCACGCACTGGTGGCAGTTGATCGGGCTGGCGATCATTTTTGCAATTCTGGGCAACTCCATCTATTCGATCATTCATGAAGCCGAGCACGGCATTTTGCATCCCAACGGGAAACTCAATGATGCCATCGGTGTCGGGATGGCGTTGTTGTTTCCGGCCTCCTTTCATTTGATTCGCCAGGGTCACATCGGACACCATCGACGTAATCGCTCGGACGACGAAGCATTTGATTTGTACTATGACGGCGACAGGCCTTGGCTAAAGTGTTTGATCCTGTACGGAATCCTCACCGGATTCTATTGGATGTTGGTTGTGCTATCGAACGTGATCGTTGCCTTTGCGCCAGCGCTGTTGAGTCGCCGCTTTTTCGAGTTCGATCGACCGTCGGTTGCATTCATGGAATCGCTAAATCCAAAATACATGCTGTCGATCCAACTGGAGGGTTTGGCGGCCTGTGGCTTGCATGTTGCAATCATCTGGCTAATGGACATACCGCTACTCAGTTATGCGGTCGTCTACTTTGGATTTGGTGCGACCTGGTCGGCAATGCAATACGTGCATCACTTTGGCACAGAAAGGCATGTTTTGCGAGGCTCTCGCAACCTTTGGTTGTTCGGTCCGATTGATTGGATTTGGCTGCATCACAACTGGCACCGTGAACATCACCTGCGACCGACTGTGCCCTGGATTTACTTACCGGAACTTGCTGAGAATCCGGAGGACCGTCAACGTGATTTTCTGATTTGGCATTACCTCAAGATGTGGGGTGGTCCACGAAAATCGGAACAGAGGGTCGAAAACAAGTTTGCCGGAAAGATTATTCAGTGAGTGATGCTTTCGCACGACGAATTGAACCTCTGGGGCCAGGCGTGAAACTCTTTGCACTGCCACGCGGTGAGCAATTGCGAAGGTGCTTGCTGTGGACAGTCGGGGTCAGCCTTTCGTTCCTCTTTGTCTTCGTTTTGTGCGACTCCATTACTGCAAGTCGGTCATTTCGTTTTCGTCTGGACTTTGCGTTTGAGCATCGACTCCCCTTCGTTCCGGCGTTGACGCTCGTTTATTCGTCGCTGTATGCGATGTTTGGCGTGGTCGCCTTCGCACTGAACAATAACCGTGAAATCGATGCTTTTGGCTGCTTGCTGGTGCTGCTTTCGTTTGTCGCAGGCATCGGCTTCCTGATCGTGCCAGCTGAGCTTACGTTTGTGATTCCCGCAGACAAAGGCAGGTTGGCAACCGCATTCGAATGGGCCGACCAATGCAACCTGACATATAACTTGTTGCCGTCGTTGCATGTTGCCTATGCAGTTGCGTGCGCTGAAACGGTTCGGCAAAAGCAATTGCGCGCCGCGGCGTGGTTGCATGGTTGGGCGTTGGCAATCGCCGTTTCAGCATGGCTGACGTACCAACATCACCTGGTGGACTTGGTCGCTGGATATCTGGTCGCGTTGGTGTTGTGTGCGATTTGGTACCGCTCGAAGCCAACTTCCTAGCTA
>PKCN01000311.1 GCA_002862205.1 Planctomycetaceae bacterium
CAACAGCATTTAACTTGCCTGCGCTAGCATTCCCAGCAATTTGCGACCATTCACTGATTTACTCAGTCTGCTGTAAAGTTCGGTACATACCCAGCACTGACTTACGGGAAGGAGCGCACTTTGGCGCTCCGCAGTACGTTTCGAACGACAGTTTTTTACTCACCATTGCCATATCTTTCTCCAAATCCAACGTCTCCAAAAACCAATAGATTCCCAACTCAAGGTCAAGAAGCTCTTCGCTCCCATGATCCAGAGTGATTTTCATTGAATCCTCAACACGAGTTCCATCCGCCAAGTACACATCCATATCAGACACCACCATTTGATCTCGATAATACTCAAGTAAGCTCGCCTCGTTCCGCACCGTTCCGATAGGGTTAGTAGGCAAACGCCAGTTCGTTGAGTTGGCTGATTCAGTCTGCTTACTTGTACTACGCAATGTTTCGCCATCAACCACAGGGATAAGTGGAAAGTTGAATGAAACAATTACCAAGATGAACGAAACTGCTTTACTCACGATTGCCATATCTTTCTCCAAAGCTAAACCTTTTACGCGTAACTGCACGTACGCCACGACATGATAGATACAGCGTGAGATGATCTGTCTTACAGAAATTCCAGAACAAAAAATGATAAAACGGCAAAATCAAGAATGATTCAAGCAAGCTTGCGAGAACGCTACTTATAGCCCGAAGTGACCTTCGTCGTGCCGACGACTGCGGCGATTGCCGCGACAAGTGAAAACCGCCACCCAAGTCTTACTCGTCGTTAGCGAGCAAGAGCCCACCGTCTTCAACGACATACAAGCAATCGCGCACATCACACACAATGGCGTATTTCTACGAGGGGAGGTCAACTTCATGGACGCCCATCATGAGAGGCTCAGTAAGTGTGACCTCGTGTGCATCATCACCTTCTCCCATCGTGAACGTGCCAGCGGGAATCAACTTAAAATCCATGCCAATGGAAACCGCCAAGTATGAGTGCCGCATGCACCAAAAAACGAAGTAAAAGCAACCTTCGACAACAGTCTGGTGATGACGTTCTGCAGGCCATTGCGAAGCAGTAGGGAATGAGTCTCTTTCCGGACCTAATCAACCTTCTGAACACTTTCGCCCGCCCGCATTTTCACAATACGACCATCGAGGTCCAGCAGCACTGTGTCCCCAACAATATCAATGATCTCGATTCGATGAGCCGCAATATCCAATAACTCACCGCGGCTAAGCATTATCACTTCACCTTCTTCATTCTTGAACCAAGCTTGCGCAGTACCGTTGCTGATGGTGATCGCCGAAAGAAAAACATCTCTTAAGGCTGAATCGCCATGCCGGGCAAACAGGTTCCTCCTAGCTATCATCTGATAGTCATTGAATTTGGATTCGCCTAATCGCTGAAAACGTTCCACGGAAAGCCCCGACTCACGATCACATCGCGACAGCCCCAAGGCTTCAATCGTTACATTGAGGTCAACTTCGCGACCGCCACCAATGGGAATAAGGGAAACCGTGTTAATCTTGTGCAGGTGTCCTCCTTGATAGAAGTCGAAGAGAAATCGAACAACCTGTTGCAAACTTCCCCTCGCCCGCAACACAAAGGTGTAACGCAGGAAAATCTCTTTGTTAGTCTTATTGTCACGATCCTTGATTTTCACGGAAATTGGTTGGGCAGCGTCAACACTGGCGCCCACCAGCTCTGCAGTTTCGACCAAATCCAACAACCAATCCTGATAGGCTGATCGCGCAAGCTCAGGATCATAGGGCAGAGAAATTCGTTCCAACAACTCAATTTGATCGATAGAATTCGCGGTATCGACGATCGTCTTTTTTGCGGCTTTCAACCTATTTTCTATGCGAGCAACTTCCTTTTCACGAGCTTCCGCGGGCTCTTCAATCAGGCCACGATAAGCCTTGTCCCCGAACCAGGCTGCAAACACGATTCCCATCAAAATGAGTAGATAGATAGTTCGTTGATTCACTCCGTCGCCTCCTTCTCCGTGAATTTCTCGGGCTCGGTATCAACGAGTTTTAAAGCTGGCCGTGCTAGAGGGCGAAAAATAATTTTTGTATCAAATGACCAGGTCAACTCCTCGATATCGTTGACCTCCGCGACCCTCTTACTGCTCACACTGTGCCGCTCATCACGAATCGCAGACTCCAGCTCAGTTACCACATCAGGCGATTTGACTTGCACGCTCAAGTCCATGACACCTGCTCCGTCCGGTCCTGCTGACATGGACATGCGTTTGACCAAAGATTCTTGTTGCTTTGGAAACCGTTCCGATAAATCTTTCAACTCATCCAACCAAGCAATATCTGATCGCTGCCACCCATGAATTGCATCCAACGTGTCTTGAAAATGTTGAGATTTACTTGCACGTTTGCTAAATCGCTGAAGTGTTCCGCGTTTTACTTCAATCTCGGCGAGTTCTTCAGATCGCTGTGAGTAAAACATATAACCCAAGACGACCAATGCGATCGCGGCGATACTCGACCACAGTACAGCCCGCTGCAAAAGACTTGAAACTTTGGAAATCTCCCGTGGATTCGCAAAATTAATATCAAGACGTTCATGGATAACCGCGGATGCTACCCCGATCAAGTTTGCGTAGTAGCACGCGTTGGTGCACGGCTCGATCGCTGCAGCGTCTACGAAATCAGCAACCCCAGTGATAGAGACGGATGAAGACATTTCTTCAGCTAAAACTGATGCGAGTTCACGATGCTCATCTCTGCAACCAACCATGTAAAATTGCACTGAATCCTTATCGCCCGCACCAATGAATGCCAACGTTCGATCTAATTCAGCGGCCAAAGCTTCGGCATAGTCGGATGTTGAATCGAAACTACGGTGCAGGGTCCGAAAAAGCACCGGTCGGGCGGCACGTAACACAGCGATATTCGTAACGCCTTGACCGAACGTGATTGACACAGCAATGGACAACTTTTGATCGGCAACTTCCCCAAGCAAATCCACCGCGCCGAGCCCCGCGTAGCTGATCACTGGCAGCGAAAAACCGCTAGCCCGGAAATCCGTGACACATTCTTCGACGGTAGACCTGTCACATGTCATCGCTAAAACGTCTACACTCTCCTCAGATGCATCACTCGTGACCATGAAGTCTATGATTTTTGTGTCTGCGTCTTCAGATTGCTGAGCGACAGCACTAGCGACAAGTGAGGGTAACTCTTCGTTGCTTGACGGAGGTAAGGTTTCGCTGACGGTTTCGATCTGCGGGCGGGACAGCAAAAGAGCGGCGGACTTACATGTAATCGGGAGTTCATCCAGTGTCTCACGCAAACGGGTGGCCAAACTCAACTCGCCAGCCTGCTCATCCGTGCCGGCCAATTCACCAACTGCAAGCAATTTCATGGAATCGCCACCCGGGCGGACCACGATATATCGAGCTGACTGATCACTCACGTCGACTAAAACAAGCTCTGCAGTTTTCGAAGAAAAAGGATTTTTCATTTAGCTTCCAATTCGACTCATTGATATGAGAGCAGGCGTTCGGTCCGACAAGTCCACCATTACCTCACAACTGAATTCCGGAACCTGGCCTTCACACCGACCATTGACTCGAACTCTCGCAACATCTCCACGGACGGTAACCTTGTCGACCATCTGACTTATGATAATTGGGTCGATTCCCGACGTCGCCAATATACCAATCGGGTGCCGAAATTTCTTTCCATAAGCTTGGGCAGGATCACCAAAACCACGAGCCTGAATGATTTGCCGAGCAATTGCCTGCCCCACTCCCGGGATGGCTGCGATAACCTCCATGGGAGCAGTTTGAATGTTGATCCGACCGACTAAACGGTGACTCCGATTCACCGTCAAGAGATCGAAAATGTGATCAATTGGTTTTGTATATGTTCCATCTAATTTCACGGGACTGGGAACAATCACGTTCTCCGTTCCTGAGTTAGCAGGTACTGAAACCGAGGAACCAAGTAGTTCACCCAAACTCGTGAAACGGTATCTCGCAGGTAGAGAAAAATCGATTTCCGATGGATCAGAAACATCGCCTGATGCAGCGTCGTCAGTCTCCTTTCCGTACTGTCGGAATCGCACAACGAAATCTGCCATATCCTTGGAGATTTCAGCTGAAATCAGGCCATGTATTTTGGGCAAGTCAGGATCATTCAGATGGATTCGTTCGTTTCCATCGAACGTTTCATTTCGCTCCGCACTTACCACCGTAAGATAATTGACCCAGGTTGTGGGACCTCGGTCTATGCCAGACTCACCACCAAGAGACGCCAGTTCTTCAATGCGTGGCGGCACTTGATTTCGGGCATGAAGCTCGCCGTTTGGTAATCGTGGCTGGGTATCCCGATCAATCCAATCAAGAATGCGTTTTGCAGTTTCGCTATCCATCCCGGGTAGATTCAAAAGTGCGTTGCTCGCTGCGTCAGGTGTGTTTTGCTCCCACAGCAAAAGTGTATATAAATTCAGCTTTGCCGATTCATCCAGTTGGGGCAACTCAATCTTGAAACTTGATGTAGCGTCTTCACGCAGTGAGCTCGGCCAAAGCTCCACATCAACGCCTACCAGTTTCTGGATCGCACCCCGCTGCGATCTCGGTTGTTCAAGCACCGCGACGAACGCTTCGACCCCGGAACGTGCAGCCTGCTCGGCCTTGATATGGTCGCCAGCGTTTCGCGTCGCAATGTGCTCAGCCTCCATCTCAGAGGTAAAATGATAGGCGGCGAGACTGACCAATGTGACAATCACCAGAATGCCAACAATCACCGTCCCCTGACGTTTTCTCGTTCGTTTCCCCGGAAGACGCCACGTCATGGAATCTCTCGGAGACTAAAGGATGAGTTGATTCCCAACAAAATCACAAATCGATGCTGGAGTGCCGCCTCATCCGCGGAGAATACAACCTCCGGCTCTTGGGGCTTCTTCTCTGGATCCAACTCTGTCATATCAAAGCTAACCTCAATTGCTGTAGGCAACCGGCGATGCCAACTACTATCCCAGCTATCCCGCCACCCACGATCAAAATACCGAAATCTCCAGCTCTCGATTTCCGGGATCAGATCACGTTCTTCAGGTTTTGCGGCAATTGGCCCGCCTTCTTTCTGGCTTGCCTGCGACTGGCCAATGACAAGAAAATCATCTTCTTGCAGATCGATCTTACGTCCAGCATTGAACCTGCTGAAATCGTTTCCCGCTTGTATGCGACCTCTTTGAAATGCAATCCATGATTGATCTACCCGAAGCACCCCAGTAGCCGACTCGCTTCCAAGATCATCAGGTTGTAGAAATTCCGGCTGACTAGGTGCATTCAGACGCTGCGGCATATACGAAACAACACGCTGGATTTCCTGATCATTGCTCCCAGCAGTCACGAAACTTAATTCCGTACTCGTGCCAAAAAAATAGCCGTTGCTCGGGTACACACTTTGATCAGGACTAGCAACCTGTGTTGGCGCAGGTTGTGTTGGGTCAACATAGACCAACCGCCTCAAATCGCTTCGCAACTGCCGTTGCACAGCACGAACCACCGTGGCTTTCTGTGATGCGCGAACCCCTTTATCTTCAATTTTGGTATAGACGTCAAACATCCTCCATACCACCAAAAGCAGAAAAACTGCCAGGGACAGAGTGATGAGCGTTTCAACAAGGGTGAATCCGCCGCCTCGTTTCATTGCCGATCTCCACGTGGCTTACGTATCCACCGCACAAGTTCAAATGTGGCCCTGTCGGCTCTTTCTCTACTGTCCCTCTTTTGCTTTTCCCAGACCCTCACTCGGACTCTAACAACACCAGGGATCGATGTTGACAGTTCAGCAATGCTGAAATCCCAATCTGGATTCTGCGGGAAACCTTCACGTTCAACGTTTTTGATTTCTCGAATGCCGGCATGCTGTTCGTCCAAGAGAGTTAAACACAGAGACTGCGCGGATGCTCGTCGTTCTGCGCGGACCTGATGTTCATGACCGATCGTCAACAATTGCAAAAGCGTGAAGGACGCCGCAACGAGGATTGTGGTAGCAATCACCACTTCAAGAAGAGAAAAACCTTTTCCTACCATGACCTCTGATCCAGATCACGCACTGCCGCATCTTGCATCAGGATCTTTTCAACAGGATGTATGTATACCCCGCCGGTTAATCCGCGAACCGAAAGCTTGATGCGGTGGGAAAGCTCCGCGAACGCAAGGTGAATATTCGCTTGGGAGCTGCGACCGTCCGGAAAAAACGTAATCGTCAAGGAACCAGCCGAAGGTTGCGTTGCGTCAGCAGTGTCGCGATAGAAAACCACATCGCCGTTGATGGAACCAGACTTCAGCGCAGACGCCGTCTCGAACCCCGCATCTTTGGGACGTGCACCAACCCTTTTCTGCTCAGTCTCGGTTAACGCATTGGCAACATGAAACTCACTCGAATCCAACCGGCATATAAACTGAACGGATCGCCCACTGCGCACAGCAATATCCCGAGCCTCCATGAGCGCTCCTCTGACAGTCAGTGCCGCACCTTTCAAATCTGCTCGGTGGCTAGCCGACCGTATCCGTGGCCAGCCGATCGCCATCACCCCGGCCATAATCAAGAGGACAATTGTGACTTCCAGCAGTGTAAAGCCTGCATG
>PKCN01000371.1 GCA_002862205.1 Planctomycetaceae bacterium
CCGGGTTGAATGCATCCCAATTCGTTGCGAGCAAGAACTTCACTACCAAACCATGTTGCTCTCTGCACAACCAGTTGTGGTTCAAGATCTACTCGATCTTGCTACCGGCACCGCATTTCGCTCCAACGGTATCAGATCAGGGATCACCGGCTCTTGAGTCAGTTCCCTGCGCAACCCGCACACCTTGCAACCACATTTCCGCGAGCGGATACCGCTCACATTGAAATGATGGTGTGTGTTGGATCTGAAGCCTGACGCATAGTCACTACCTGACCGGTTCAGTGAGGCAATAAAATCCCGGGTATACCAACATTTCCCCGCAATCAGAAAACTCAAGATAGTTGTTGGTATTCACCAAGCAAGGCAGAATCACCACATCGCCAAGACCGTGACTGGAAGCAGGTGCCCGGTCCAGCGGTAAACACAACGACACGTCCCGCTTCGATTTGCACCCAGCCACCGTGAATGGGTTCGCTGATGACCGGCACGATCCACCTCGCCGACAACACATGGCTACATTTTTTCATCATGAAAGTACCATCCTTACAAGATCGCTTGCCGAGTTCGTTCTACGACCGCGACCCGGTGCAAGTTGCCCGCGAACTTTTGGGTATGTCACTGCTAAGAAAAAATCGGGGTGAATGGATTGGTGGTCACATTGTTGAGACCGAAGCCTATTTGGCCAACGGTGACCCTGCCAGTCACAGCAGCCGTGGAAAAACCGCTGGGAATGGCTCCATGTTCGGCCCACCAGGAACCTTGTACGTCTATCCGATCCACGCCAAGTATTGCTTGAATGCTGTAACACAATCGTTTGGAACCGGGAGTGCCGTGCTGATCCGGGCTATCGAACCGATATGGGGTATTCGCACAATGCAGCGGCGTCGCGGAACCAGCGATCTGAGCCGATTGACCCGGGGACCAGCAATGCTGTGCCAGGCACTCAATGTTGATCGCCTGCTCGATCATTCAGATCTTGTTGGCTCGTCCAGCGTTGGTATTTTCCAGCATGGGCAAACTGTCACTCGAGTTTGCCGAACCCAAAGGGTCGGCGTGACCAAAGCACAAAAACGAAAACTTCGCTTTTTCATCGATGGCAATTGGTACGTCAGTGGTCGCAGAGGAGACCATCAAACTCGACCTGTCTGTCCGACAAAAACCGCTATTTCCTGACGCAAAGCAACATCAGCGTGTCCCGCTGAAAAGCCAGCGACCATTGAATCGTGAAAGCCGGCTTCACTACCTCAACACCAGTCTACGCGTGAAACCCGGCCAACCCGTACTTCCCGCATGAGCGATTCCGGTCAGTGGCATCGTGACGATTCGGGCGTTCAATCCTTTTCTCACGGAGCCTGATGCTAGCTCAACACGAAACGCCGGACTTGCCATGAAGGCAGTTCCGGACACAACCCGATCACCACTAATGGAACGATGGCGAGGATGCCTCGTGCCGCTGAGGAATGGCCGCGAGTGGAGCAGAGAGTTCATCTCCCGAGAAGATGGGTTCCTTGCGGAAGCAGCAGCTTCCCACCGCTGACCCGGTATCATTCCTGACCTCATGCTGCCGCATCAAGCCCGGCAGCCTCGTGATGGCTGAAAGGAATCCAGTGCCATGCGACTTTGGCCGTGGCCATATGCTCTGATCATTTCCGCAGGGATCACCATGATTGTGACCCTGACTGGCTTGGATTCCGGCATCGCGTATTCGATCGAACCGGTCGTAATCGAGAACATCCAGTTCGATATCGAGGGCGATGCAGAGTCATCTCCGTCCGACCTCGTCATGCCCTACTTTGTACCAATAGAACGGATTGCCAAGAAGCTTCCAGAAACTCAGTCTTTCGCTTCGGAAGCAACGTCGGTGATTGAAGTACCACCCAGTCTGGTAGCCGACTGCAACTGCAGGAACGAGTGCAACTGCCTTCAGGTGCATCGCGCACAATCTGCAATGCGTGATGCTTACCGTTGCTTATTTTTTGACAACGACTTTCATTATTTGAACGATCCCTGCTACCGCGGTTCGCTGTATGCGGGCGACTGTTTAAAAGGGATCTCGCAAGGGCGACTCGATCTTGGAGGCGAAGCTCGTCTCCGGTTTCAAAACGAATCAAACATCGCTGGAAGTGGTTTGAGTGGTGCCAGTGATGATTATTCGCTAGCCAGAGTGCGCCTGTACGCGAACTACCAGATCAATGACTGGTTCCGCCTGTACGGTGAGTATCTTCACGCCAGCTCCAGTGCAGACATCCTACCAACCATTCCCGGAAACCCGTCGCTTGATCGCATACAAAATGGCTTTCTTGATACACAACTCACAGAGACATTGAGCCTTCGCCTTGGTCGCCAAGAACAGTGCTTTGGTTCTCAAAGACTGGTTTCACCGTTGAATTGGGTAAACGATCGACGAACATTTGATGGAGTGAAAGCGATCCATCAGGGACACCAGTGGAAAACTGATGCGTTCTTTCTCCACCCAGTTGGTGATCTGTCCACAGGCCAAGACAGCAATGAAGCTGACCAGAAAATCGACTTCTACGGGCTTTACGCGGCCCAATCACGAACCGACCGTTTGCGCGTGGATGCGTATTATCTCGGTCTCAACAATCGACGCGAGCAGTACGACTACCAGACTGTTGGTACGCGTCTCCGAGGCGAAACAGATACCGGACAGTTATTTGCATTTGAAGGTGCTTACCAGTTTGGTAGCAACAGCCCGAGCTACGGCACTCATAATGCCGGCTTCATCACCGCTGGCATGGGACACCGCCTACGCAACCTGCATCCACACAAAAGTGGTGATTCCAGATTGTGGCTATGGTACGACTGGGCATCAGGCGACAACGAAATTCCCGCCGCACGGGGTGACAATGGGTTTGATGCGCTGTTTCCTCAATCCCATTGGTACCTGGGTTTCATGGATCTGTTTGGGCGCCGCAACATTAACGATATCAGCCTTCAGTTCAGCACTCCTGTGCTCAGCCCCCATGTTGAATTGACACTTTGGTACCACTACTTTTTCCTGGACCAGAAAACGACACCGTACAACGCGGACATGACAGCCTTCAATCCAAACAATGCGGCAGCCGATCGCGAATTGGGTCAGGAACTGGACATCCTGCTCAACTTCTCTCTGAACCCGCGGAACGAGTTGCTACTTGGCTACTCTTTCTTTCAGTCTGGAAAGTACTATCAACTGACTCCAGGGACACCGAGCGACGCCGATGGGCAGTTCTTTTACCTGCAATACCAAACTCGATTCTAGCCTGCACGCACTCAACTCTGCATTCATGCGGCCCAAGTGTCCCGCGTTCACAGCAACTTGCCCTGTCCAGTTGGCATCAGTTGCCAATGCAGATCAGCCCATCAATCGTGTGTGCAAATAAAGAATCATTTGCGAAACTCAAACTGGCTCGATTCCAGGATTTTCCAACAGGGCCGAGATCATTGATTGCAATAATCGCATTTTCATCGAAGACTTCATTGCCCCATCGGATCACGTAGACGGTGCCTGCCATGGTCGGCACATAGAGGTAATCACCGATCACCGTCGGCAACTGTGATGCATGGTGCCCCCAACCGTTACCTTTGGATCTTTGGTCACCCATCACGACATGGCCACCGGCGTCCTTCATGTCGTTCTCTTTGAATGTCCACTTTGTAATGGGCAGTGTTGCCTGTTTTTTCCTGGAGCCCTTCAATGCGCGCAACACCGCCACATCGATATCCTCGGGCCCCCATAACAACTCATCTTGCAGTCGACTGGCACCGGGGCGCATCTGCACGGGCAATTGCAAATACTCAACGTGGCCACTGCGTGAATCGACTCTTCCCAACCACGGTTCGGTGTAACTGCGGAAGTAATGATAGGATCCCGCAAGCACGTTCGACTGCTGGATGATTGACCGCGGTTTTTTTACGTTTACGATCTGTGTTTTTTCTATTTTCCAACCATCCGCATGGTGGAGGCAGACGGCAACGTCCTTGACGATGGACACCTGTCGTTTGACTTTGCCGCTGTACGCGTCAACCCAGAGATGGTTCCCGCCATCAAAGACAAGAACATCATCACCGACAAGGTTGTAGGTCATTGTGCTCATGAATTTTGGTAGTGGGAGGGTCCAGAGTGTCCTTCCATCGGCAGCATCAATCATTGAGATACCTGTCGGTTTCTCTGGCGGCGAGTGTCCACCTCCACGTCCAACCACCATCACTTTCCGACCATCCGTTCGAGACATGAGCAGTGGCACACACCCCATATTGGCACCACAATTGGTCGCCCACCTGTCTTCACCCGTCTCAAGATCAAGGGCTTGTAATTGTGTCCACTGCTTGAGTGGCGCATTGCCGTGCTCGTGTGTGAAGTGTCCTCCTTCATCAGGCATGTAGGTCTGTTTGATAAAAACCACAGAACCCTGAATGAGTGTCGGCTGACTGCGGCCAACGGCCATCAGTTCCCGACTCCACTTTAAATTTCCATCAAGATCGAAACATGTGATCGATCCAGACGCATTGAAAAAGCAGACGAACCGGCCATCGGTCACGGGAGGAGGTGCCGTGCTATCGCTGAAGCACCCGGACAAACGCAGTGGATGCGTGGCTTCCACCTGCCGTTTCCAAAGCGTGCTACCGGTTTTCGCATCACAGCACCAAGCGACGATGTCCGAACCAACGCTTGAATCCTGAAGCACGGGTTTCATGGTCGTAAAAAAGATACGATTGCCCCAACTGACCACCGTACTCTGTCCAGTACCCGGCAGGGTGATCTTCCATTTGATGCCCTCATTGCGAACCACGCTCCAACGCTGTGGTGGCGATGCCTGCAAAACACGAAATCGTGCATTGGGGCCACTTCCCTGATTCCAATTTTTCAGCAGACTTCGTTGAAAGAAATCGAGAACTCGTTTTCTGACATCTTCGGTACGGAACAGGGCACCCCCGTGTTTTCCCCCCTTCACGACATGCAGTTCCGAGAATGCTCCCGCTGACAGCAACTTGCGGTGGAATCGGGTGCTTTGTGAAATGGGCACCCCAGTATCCTGGTCACCATGCATGATCAAGAAGGCTGCCGCATCGCCACTCACATGATCAATGGCACTTGCATCCGCCGCCAATTTTGGCACTTCCCGAACCGTCGCACCCAACAATTTGGCACCGTTGGACCGCGCGACATCTTGGGCGGTCCGACCTTCACCGACATTATTCGGTGGCATTGTCATCAGTTCTGATGGGCCAAACCAATCACAAACAGCATGGACTCTACTGGAAACAGTTTCCTCACCCGGATAACGACGCGTCCCCATCAATGCAGCAAGATGTGCGCCAGCAGAAGTGCCAAAAGCACCAATTCGGTCGGGGTCAATTCCATACTTTTCCGAATGTTCACGCAGCCAACGCACTGCCTCGTAGCAATCATCGATCTGAGCGGGCCACTGAGCTACATCCGTCAAACGATAGTTGATACTGGCAACGGCAAAACCATGCTCGACAAGCCAGGCAGCGTTCTGCTGGGCAGACTTTTTATCTCCACCCTTCCATCCACCACCGTGAACAAACACGATACAAGGAGTGCCATTGTGGCCCGCAGCAAGATCCTTTGCGTTGCCTGATTTCGGAAGATAGAGGTCCAGTAGCAGCGTCTGGCCATCCACAGTGGCATATTTCAGATCACGCAACAGATCTGATTCAGCAGCCAGATTTGGCAGCGAGATTATCCAGAGACAAAGAGCAAGCACGTACCGGTATTGCACAAGGAAACCTCGGGAAGCAGGTTAGGTGGGATTTCTCTGGCCGAACACAGCTAACGCAAACGAACAACCTCGCGTTAGCGAATGGCAATGGTGAGCCATCCGTCATCGGCCTGAACCAGATGGGGTCGAAATTCCGTCCCCCGCAGCGATTCCATCTTGGCATCCTCGGCAATGGTGATGGCTCTCTCCAAGATAACATCCGGAAAGACTTTCCCGAATGATTTTTCAATGACAGGCTTCATCCCTGCTTCGCTGATGGATAGTTTCTTTCCGCCAAAGCTGACCGCAACCTTACCATCCCGCTTGAGCACAACAGTTCCATCATCCAATCTGGTTGGTTTGTAGGAAGCAGTCACTTCAAGAGCCTTTTGGAGAACCCTCGTTCCTTTTGTGAAACGTCGACCCCGCACACCAACGCGAACAACCTGATCCCGCGCCTCAAATATAATGGGCCGCAATGGGGAAAACACAATTTCAAATGGTTCGTCATCGGCTGGCGCGTCTTCCTTGTCTCCATCGCCCTTATCTCCCCGTCCAATTTTCCCCAATAACTCATCCAGTTTTTTCTCATTCAGGGTCCGACCTGCCAATACTGTTGAACAGGCATTCTCAACGGCTGACTCATGAATCTGAATGGCAACATCAAACGTTTCATCGATTGCTGGGCGAGGATCCACCGACCCCAGTTGGTGGTCTGCTCGAAAGAGAGAATCGATCGTGAGCACTTGCTCACTGGACGACCACGCATGGAGGGGCGTTGCGAGCGACAGACGCTGCAAAGCGGTTCCTCCCTCGTCAAGAAACCCTGACTGGGA